>CAZFHG010000018.1:5608-19751 GCA_964518665.1 uncultured Opitutaceae bacterium
TCGGCCGCGAGATTGCGCAATTCCAACGGATCCCGCTCCAGGTCGAAATACAGCCACGGCGTGTCGTCGGCATTGAGCACGAGCTTGCGCGCCGGCGTACGCAGCCCGTGCCACACACGATCACACTGCTGCGGCAAGCGCACCACGCTCGGCATCGAAATCGCCGCCGCTCGACGCGGACACCGCCACGCCCGCCCATCCGCCCACGCCAGCGACATGGCCGGTAGATCCAGAAGTGACACCGCCGACTCATCGCGGCGCGGCGTCTCCGTGGGATGACGCACCAGCAACGGTACGCGCACACTCTCCTCGTGCGGCCAGCCTTTGCGGAACAACCCGTGTGCCCCGTGCATGTCGCCGTGCACACTCGTGAAAACCACGACCGTATCCTCGTGCCGCACTTCGGCGAGCAACCGCCCGATGGCCCGGTCCGTCGCCTCGATGTGCGCGTAATAACCCGCCAGTTCGCGCTGCGCCTGGGCCGCGGCCGCCTCTGGTACGTTTGCCCGCAAGGTCACCGTCCGCCGTTCCACCCCCGCCGCCGGCGCCTCATACGGCGGATGCGGCGCCTCCAGGCTCACGACGCAAAACCAACTTTCCGGTTTCCGGTTTCCGTTCTCCGCAATCCAAGCTCCCGCCCGCCCACACACGACATCGCTCTGATATCCGGCAAGGCGCACCGGCTCCGGCAACCGCGTGCCGTGCAGCCACGGATCGTTGAGCAGGAAGCCGCCTTCGAATCCTTCCCAGAAAACGAACCCGCCCCGCCGCTCCGGCGGCACCACCGTTCGGGCATGCGCCTCGCCGACCAGCGGCGCGGTTGGATCGCGCGGCGCGAGGTGCCATTTGCCAAAATACGCCGTCGCGTAGCCGCGTTCGTTCAACTCATGCGCGATCGTCCGCGCCCCGACCGGCAGCGGATCGTAGTAGTCGCGCACCCCGTTCTGCGGCGACGGCATGCCGGTCAGCATGGCCGCCCGCGCAAACGGGCCGAAGGGATGCGGCGTCACCGCCTGCGCATGGTTCACCCCCTGAGCCGCGATCCGGTCCAGGTGCGGCGTCCGCGCATTCGCATCCCCGGCATAGCCGCACGCCTGCGCCCGCCATTGCGTGGTCACGATCCATAAAATATTCGGCTTTCGGTCCGGCATGGGTCTGTTACGACCCTCCGGCAATCCACCCCTGATGACAACCCCGGACCGTTCCCGGCCGCGCGCCGACTTCATTCTGTCGCCCGAGCTCATTATCCGCCACACGGACAACCGCGCATTCATCGGGCCCGCGCTGATCCGGCTGCAGGACGGCTCGCTCCTCATGGCCGCACCGTGGGGCAGGCCCCCAGTGGACTTCCGCCAGCTCAAGGAGCCGCTGCCCACCCCCATGATCTATCGCAGCCGCGATCACGGCCGCTCCTGGACCGAGGCGGGGCGCTTTACGATGGCCTGGTCGCTTGACGGCATCCCGAGCGACGGCGGCATCACCTTTCTGCGTCTGCAGGACGGCCGCATCGCGGCCGTCTTCAATCACAACCGGGCCCACGGCGGCGGCATGCCCGCGCTCACGTTCTCCAGTAACGAGGGCGGGTCGTGGACCCCGGCCCGGCAGCTGCTGCCGCACGATGACGTGTTCTACGTCATGAACGACCGCCTCATCCAGTTGCGCACCGGCCGGCTGGTCGTGCCGGTCTCGCACAAGATCGGCCAATGGGAAGGAGACCTCGACGAAAACCTCTGCGTGCTCAGTGACGACGCCGGCGCCACCTGGCGGCTGTCCCGCGGCAACCTCAAGCTCAACCATCCCCGCGGCCTCGCCGAACCCTGCGTCGCGGAACTCGCCGACGGCCGGTTGCTGCTCCTCGCCCGCACCGGCGCGGGCTCGCACCATGCCGCGTATTCCGCCGACGGCGGTGAAACTTGGACCGCCCCGCAACCCACCACCCTCACCGCCGCCTGCTCGCCGCTCACCCTGCATCGCCTGCCGGATGGCCGGCTCATCGTTTTCTACAACCACGCCACCCCGCTGGCCGACGGCGCATTTTTTCCGCGCAATCCGCTGGTCTACGCCGTGTCGGCTGATGCCGGCGCCACCTGGTCTTCGCCGGTGGTGATCGACGACGAGGGCCTGTCCGGGTTGAACGGCGAAACGCGCCAGCATATCTACCCCGGCGTGTGCTTTCTGCCCGAGGGCATCCTCCTCGTGTATTCGACGCACCGCGCCAACCTCGACGGCAGCTTCACGCAACCCGAGGGCGCCTGGCAGATCGGCGGCGGCAAGAGATGCGTGATAAAGTACCCGAGGTGACGGGGTCGTTGGGAGCGCGACCGCCATCGGTCGCAATCTATCGAGCACTGGCGATTCCCATGCGCCCATGATCGACCGACGCAGTTGAATGCGACAGTCGCTCATCATTCGGGTGAATTGCGACCGAGGGCGGTCGCGCTCCCAGCCCATCCACTCGCTCACCCCATCTCCACCCTTGGATGTTGGATGTTGAGCGTTGGATGTTGGATGTTGGATGTTCCGGCGCCGCCCGGCGGCGCCGGTCATTGCACCTTGAACGGCAGCCTGCGATAGCGCGCCGAAAGCTCATCGAGGGTCTGGCCGGTACCCTGCGCTTTCACGTCCTCGCCGGTGCGGATGCTTTTCGTCGGCAGCACATTGTTCACGATCACGCAGTAGCTGCCGCTGACCATGATGCCCAGCAATTCACCGGTCTGGCTGAAGACCAGGTCGCCGCGGGACGGGGCGAATTCGCCGAACAGGCGCGTGACGAGCCGGTTGTCCACACTCACATAGCCGGGCTGCGACGCGTCGAGCTTGAAGCTGACGGCTCCATAGCCGGTGCCGCCGCCGCTGATGAGCACGGCCTCGGGAAATTTGAACGGCTCCAACGCCGTCTGGTATACCTTTACGCCCAGCGCCGCCGCCTGCGCGGCAGTCACGGGCAGCACCACGACGCGGGGATCGAGCGAGAGGAAGTCGAGCCGTTCCGCCGCGGTGCGGTAGGCCGGCGGCCGGGAGAATTCCGCGGTGAATTTTTCCCAGTCCGCCCCTTTTTCACTCAGCGAAAACGGCGTGTCGTCAATGTGCAGCAGAGCGTAGATCTGCGTGCCATCGGTGATGAATACGGTCCGCGCGTCCTTCGTGCGCGTGATCGGGCCGAGGAAGGACTTGCGGTAGGCGGTGAAGCTGGTCTTCACCCGGTTGATGAGGAAGTCGTTGAAAAGCACGTTGGCGTTGACCGGCCGGTTTTCCCGGATCTCGCGCGAGAGGGCGCCGGATTGCTCGGCCAGATCGCCGACTCCCTGCGCCAGCTGCACCGTGGTAGCCTGCACTTTCTCGCGCTCTGCCCGCTCGGCGGCGGCCTGCTTTTTGAACACTTCAGCGGTCTCCTTGAGCATCACCTTCTCCTGCTCGGCGACTTTCACCGCCACGCTCAGGCCCTCGATTTTCTGGCGGGCCTCGGCCTGCGACTGTTCGAGTCCGGCGATGGCCTCAGCCTGGCGTTGCGCCTCGGCGCGCTTTTCGTCGAGTTCACGCTGGAGCCGGGCCAGCTGCTCCTTGGTCATGGTTGCATCCTGCGTGGCCGCGGCGACTCGCCGGGATAGATCCGCCGCCTGCTGCTGCGTACCGGTCAGAGTGGCGGCCAGCTGCGTGCGCTCGGCCTGCAGTTGCTCAAGGTTCTTCTCGCGTTCGGCCAGGGTGGATTCGGTCGTGGTGAGTTTCTCGGCCAGCGCATCGCGGGACTCGCGCTCGTCGGCCAGGGCGGTCTGCATCGCGGCGACGAGATCCTGGTCCTTCGTGGCGGCGTTGGCGGACATCTGCGGTACCGGCGGCCGGTGCACCGGCGTCGGCTCCGCCTTTTCCCACCGGGTCAGCGCCAGGAGGTTGAGCAACAGGAAGTCGCAGATGATGAGGAGCAGCGTCTTGTTCATCGGGCGGCGGTCGCGATCTCGGACTGGCCCTCCATGATCAGGCGGCCCTTGTAGGGACGCACATGGCGGATCTTCACCAGCGCGACGCAAGTGATGCCGAAGAGGTTGGAGGAGTAGGCGGCGAGGAGATTGGGCTCGATGACGCCGAGGACCTGCAGCACGAGGGCGGTGGCGGTGCCGCCGATGCCGACGTAGAGGCCGCCGTCAAAGAGGTTCTCCTCGTTCTCCATGAGCTTGAGCTTCACGAGGGGCGGCAGGGTCTGGAGGGCGACCTCGCGGATCTTGGCGAGGCAGATGAGGTACATCGCGATCTGGATCGCGGCGAAAAAGGCGATGGAGAGCAGCGTGGAGGTGTCCATGTTCATGGGGGTGTGATCGGTTGCAGTGGCTAGAGTTACGGGTGAGTTGACGAGCACCGGCAGTACGAGCCGGGCCTTGAATTCTGATGGGGGTGCGGCCTTCAGCAGAAAGGGCTCGGTCACGAGCACCAGCAGGGCGGCGAAAAGAAATGCCAGCACGCCGCTCTTCGCGCGGGGCAGCGAGAGCGCGGCCCGCTCGGTCGGCGGGAAAATCCAGCGGTCCAGCCCGCGAAAGACCAGGTAAACGCCCAGCAGGAAGCCGAGGTACTTGATGGCCAGCGTGACCTGCGGATGCAGCAGCGCGAGCGCCGCCGTGCCGCCCAGGGCGGGACCGGCCTCGCGATTGACCGGCACCTGCCGGAGGAGGAGCAACCGCACGGCGCCCTGCCCGTGGGTCAGCGCCAGCCGCAAATCGCCGAGCCCGGCGGTGCCGTACTGGATGAGGTACGAGGCGACGCGATCGGCCGAGTCCGAGCACAGGGCCGCGGTGTAGATGAGTGCGAGCTGATCCGGGGCGACGCGCGCGAGGTGGGCGTATTCACCCACCGTCCGGGCATCCTGGGTACGGCGCAGCAATTCGCTGAGTTGCACCCAGTTCAGCCGCCGGCCCAGCGAAAGCAGGTCCATGCAGAAGGGTTCAAGCTCGCCCAGCTGCTTCGTGGTCACCGCCGTCTCCGCAAGGCCGCGCAACTCCCGCTGCAGCGTCGGCGAGAGATGCTCACCTTGGTAAAGCAGTGCCGTGAGCAAAATGACGGCTTCGAGCGGCTGGCCCCCCGGCTGCAGGGCCGGCACAAAGCGACCGGTCGCGGTCAGCGCCCGGGTCTTCAGCAGGGCCTGCACGCCCAGCGAACGGGAATTTTCCAGATATCCGAACAGCGTGGAGCGGGCCTTGCCGGGCAGGAGAAATTCGAGCACCGGGGTGCTGGCCGCCGGGGCGGCCGAGCGGTCGCGCAATTTGAACAACGGTTCGAGAAAGGGATCCCAGCCGCCCCACGCCACGAGCTCCGCCTGATGCCGGGCCAGGGCCGACACCTCCGCCGCAAGCGCCGGGGCATCCTCGGAACCGATGGTCTGCGCGGCCGTGAGCACCAGTTCAGCGGGCCCGATCTTTTCCGCGGCCACCAGTTGCCGGCCCAGTTCCGTCACTGACGGCGTCCCCTTCCCGGCCGCGGCGAGCAGCGCCGGCGGCACGGAGTTCAAGTTCACCGGCAGCATCCAGGCCGCCGCCGCCGCCAAGAGCCCCGCCCCCGCGCTGATCAAGGCGCGGCGGGACTGCAGCAGCGGACGACCGGGGACATTCATGAAATTGGGGCGATGGGGAGTATTGAATTGCGGGGTTCCGGAGGCAAACCCACGATGATGCGCAACACCGACCGATGTCATTGCCGATAGTTCACTATAACAGCCCGATTTTGCGCAAGAAAGGCGCGAAAATCACCGTATTCGACGCCAAGCTCACCGCGCTGGCGAACGACATGATCGCGACCATGCACGAGGCCCACGGCATCGGCCTGGCGGCCCAGCAAGTCGGTCATGCGCTGCAACTTTGCGTGGTTGACCTGCGCGCCGCCGAGGCGGAATTCGACTGGAACCTGGACGGCGCCAGGCCTCCGCTCGATCTCTTCATGCCCATGATCGTCGTCAATCCGGAGATTGTCGCCGATCCGGCCACCGATGATTATATTTTCGAGGAGGGCTGCCTCTCCTTCCCCGGCATTCGCGGCGATGTCATCCGCCCGGATGCCATCACGCTGAAGTTTCAGGACCAGCATGGCACGCCGCATGTGCTCAAGTGCAACGACTTGCTCGCGCGGTGCATCCAGCACGAGTACGACCACTTGCAGGGCACCCTCTTCATCGACCGCATGGAGAAAAAGGTGCGCGCCTCCCTGGACAAGGCCGTGAAGGAACTAGCCCAGCAAACGCGCGAAGCCGCCAAGGCCCCATGAACTCGATCGCCACCCGCACCGGGGACGACGGCACGACCAGCCTGCTCTACGGCCAGCGCGTGCCCAAGGACCATCCCCAGATCGAGGCCGTGGGCGCCTTCGACGAACTCAACGTCGCCCTTGGGGCCGTAAAGCCACATCTCGGCGCCGCCGACGCCCCGCTGCGCGAGTTGATCCATGCCCTGCAGCAGAATCTGGTGGCTCTGATGGGCGAACTGGCCTGCGCCGAAAGCGACGCGGCGCGGTATGCCGCCTCGAAATTCACCAAGCTCACTGCGGCCGACACCGCGCGGATCGACGCCGGCGTTGCCGCACTTGAGGCAAAAGGCCTGAAGTTCGACGGTTGGGCTACCCCCGGGGCGAATGCCCGCGCCGCCGCGCTGGAAACCGCCCGCGTCACCGCCCGCCGCGCCGAGCGCCGCCTCGTCAGTCTGTCCGCGCACGGCCGCAGTGTGCGTCCCGACCTCGTGCATTTCGTCAACCGCCTCGCCGACCTCCTCTGGCTCCTCGCCCGCGAAGCGGAAAGCGGCGCCGCGCCTTGAGGCGCGGCGAACATCGAACACTCAACATCCAACTTCCAACATCCAATGTTGGAATCAGTCTCAGAATTGGGCGTTGGATGTTGAATGTTGAACGTTCGGGGCGCAGCCCCGTCACATCTTGGAGAGTTTCACGTCCATCCACACGGCCAGGGTCAGCACGGTGCCGCGGGCGATGAATTTCAGTTCCGGCGAGACGGCGAGCAGGGTCATGCCATTGAGCAGGCTGGCCATGATGAGGGCGCCGAAGATCACGCCCAGCACCGTGCCGCGTCCGCCGCGCAAGCTCGTGCCGCCGATGACACATGCGGCGATGGCATCGAGTTCCATCAAGTCGCCGACCGTGGTGGTGGAGGCACCGGAATAGGCGGTCTGCATCAAACCGGTGATGGCGACGATCCCGCCCAGCAGCGTGAAGGCCCCGATCACCACCCGCTGTACCGGCACACCGGAGACAAAGGCCGCCTCCTCATTGCCACCGATGGCGTAGAGGTGTCGGCCGAAGGGTGTGTGCCGTGTGATGAGATGGATCACGAGGGCGACCACGCCGAGGATCACGACCGGTAGCGGAATGCCGCGGAATTGGTTAACCGTGAGCACAAAGAGCAGCAGTCCCTGCGCGGTGACCAGCAGCTTGAGGAAGGTGAGCTCGGTGTCATCGGTTTCGAATCCCATGGCCGCGCGGCGTCTGCGGCCGCGCAATATGACCACGACCAGCACCAGCATCACGGCGGCAATCAGGGCGTAACTGGCCAGCGGCGGCAGATAATACGTGGTGAGCAGCGAATAGATATTAGGCCGGCCACCGGGAGCGACGGGAACGGTCTGCGTGCCGATCACGAGCCAGAATACGCCTTTCAGGATCAGTAACCCGCCCAAGGTGACGATAAACGCCGGGATGCGTTGCCGCACGATGAGCGTCCCTTGCGCGAACCAGATCAGCAAAGCCGCGCCCACGGCGGGCACAAACGCCGCAAGCGCGGGCCAGCCAAACCGGATGACGAGCACTGAGGCAAGCCCACCCACCAGGCCCACGCCGCTGCCGACCGAGAGGTCAATGTGACCGGGAAGAATAACCAACAGCATGCCCAGCGCCAGGGTGGCGGTGATTGCGAGTTCGACCGAAAGCGCGGAGAGATTGCGCGCCGAAAGATACTGGGGCGACGCGAAGGCGAAGAACGCCCAGATGCCGATGAGGCTCAGCAGCAGGGAGAAGTCGCGGAGGGAGATTTTTGTTTTCATCACTAGGCGGCGGAGAGTTGGCGTCCGAGGGCGGCGGCGAGCAGTTTTTCCGGCGTGGCATCCGCGCGGGTGAAGGCGCCTCCGACCCGGCCTTCATGCAGCATCAGGATCCGGTCGCTCATGCCCATCAACTCGGGCAGTTCACTTGAAACGAGGACGACTGCCTTGCCCGCGGCGGTGAGGCGGTTGATGAGTTCGTAGACTTCGAGCTTGGCGCCGACATCGATGCCGCGGGTGGGTTCGTCGAGGAAGATGACGCGCGGCTCCGTCATGAGCGCTTTGCCAATCACGACCTTCTGCTGGTTGCCGCCGGAAAGCGTGCCGACCTCGGTTTCCACTGACGGGGCCTTGATGCGCAGGGAGGAAAAATAACCCTGGTTGGCCCGGGCCTCCGCCTCTTCATCCACAAACAGACCGCGCCGCAGGCGCGTGATCGACGAGAGTGAGAGGTTGAAACCAATGTCGCGCATCAAAATCAGGCCGTAGCGCTTGCGGTCCTCGCTGACGAGGGCAAGTCCGCGGGCCAGTGTGCCCTCGGGCGGCAGGATGGGCAGAGGCTGGGCGGCGAGGGTCACCGTCCCGCCGGTGCGTACGCCCCAGGCTCCGAAGATGTGCATGAGCAGTTCGGTCCGTCCCGCCCCCATGAGTCCGCCGATGCCGAGGACTTCGCCGGCCCGCACGTTGAAGCTGATGTCCTGCAGTTGCGCGGGCTGGCTGGCTGCCGGCGCGGCCGAAAGCCGGTCCACCTGCAACAGGACTTCGCCGCCCGGCGAAGCCGTGCGCGGGAAAAGGTCCTTGATTTCGCGACCCACCATGTCGCGGATGACGCGGTCCTTGGAGGTCGCGGTGGCGGGGTGGGTCGAGATCGAGGCCCCGTCGCGCAGGACCGTGATGCGGTCGGCGACGGCAAAGACCTCGTCCAGCTTGTGGGAGATGTAAATGCAGGCGATGCCGTGGTCGCGCAGTTCACGGATCAGCGCGAGCAGCGTGGCTACCTCGTGTTCAGCCAGGGCCGCCGTGGGCTCGTCGAGGATGAGGATGCGGGTCTGCTTGCTCAGGGCCTTGGCGATCTCGACGAGCTGCTGCTGGCCGACGCCGAGGTGGCCGACCGGCGAATCGGGCGGGAGGCGGAGCCCGACCTTTGCGATCACATCGCGCGCATCCGTGTAGAGTTTCTCCCAATCAATCAGAAGGCCGTGGCGGGGTTCGCAGCCGAGGAAGATGTTTTCGGCAATCGTGAGTTCCGGCACGAGGGCCAGTTCCTGGTAGATCACCGCGATGCCGTGCCGCTGCGCATCGGCGATCGAGTGGAGCGGTGCGAGCCGGCCGTCGATGAGCAGGCCGCCGTCATATGAGCCGTGGGGGTGCAGGCCGGAGAGAACCTTGATCAGCGTGGACTTGCCGGCGCCGTTTTCGCCGCAGAGCGCATGCACCTCACCCGGCTGGAGATCAAAGCTGACCTCGCGGAGCGCGGTGACGCCCGGGAAGCGCTTCGTGATCGCACGGGCCTCGAGGAGGGCGGCCATGGCTCAGTGCTGGTAGATGGCCTCGCGCTTGTGAAAGCCGTCGGCGATCACGGTACTTTCCATCGTATCCTTGTCCACGACGTGCACCGGCAGATAGATGGACGGCACGTTGATCTTGCCGTTGGCGAGTTCCTGCTTGGCAACGACGACCTGCCGTCGGGCGAGGCGGACGGCGAGCTCGGCGGCGGCGTTGGCGAGATTTTTGATCGGCTTGTAGATCGTCATCGCCTGCGTGCCCTCGACAATGCGCTGGCAGGAGGTCAGATCGGCGTCCTGGCCAGTGACCAGCACCTTGCCAGCCAGCCCTTCCTCGAGAAGGACCTGGATCGCGCCGCCAGAAAGGATGTCGGAGGAACAGAGGACGGCGTCGATGTTGCGGCCGGCCTTCGTAATGGCGGCGTTGACGGCCTTCTTGGCGTTCTCGGGACGCCAGCCATCGCACCAGTCCTCGTGGACAATCTCGATGTCACCCGCGGCGATGGCGGGGTTGAGAATGTTGTCCTGGCCCTGCTTGAAGAGAAAGGCGTTGTTATCCGTCTTCGAGCCCATGAGGCGGACGATACGGGCCTTTCGGCCCTTGAGCTTGTCCACCAGGTAGCCGGCCTGCAATTCGCCGACGCGGACGTTGTCGAAAGTGAGGTAGAGATCGAGGTCGCAGTTGAGGATCAGCCGGTCGTAGGCGAGCACCGGGATGCCGGCCTCATGCGCCAGCGCGACACCCTTGGCCATGGCCGCACCATCATGGGGGATGATCACCAGGGCATCGATTTTGTTGCTGATGAGGGCCTCGCAATCGCGGATCTGGCGGGTGTCGTTGCCATTGGCCGAGACGACGAGCACATCAGCGCCGAGTTCCTTGGCCCGGGCGACAAACAGGTCGCGGTCATGCAGCCAGCGCTCCACCTCCAGCGTGTCCATGGAAAGCCCGATCAGCGGGCGTCGCGGTCCTACGTCCGCCGCTTTGCCCCCGCCGGCTCCGCGGTGCAGAGTCAGGCCAATGAGAAGGGAAAGAACCAGGGAAAGGACAACGAGCGAAATGCGCGCTTTCATGGGGGAGGGTTGTCCCAACCAAGTCAGGCCATGGTGAATTTACAACGGCAGAACGAGCCGGGGCGGACGGGGCTGCGCCCCGAACGCTCAACATCCAACATTCAACGCCCAACATCCAACTCCGAGGCAGGAGGGGACACTCATCTTTCCTGTTCTGTGCTGATTGGGCCCAAAGTATCAAGCCTCGGAGTATTACCACGGATCACTCGGATATCACGGATCCGGCAAATAAAGCCTCTACCCGAGCTATTCGTGGTTAGCTTGTGTTGGAACTCTGCACCCTCTGCTTTCACTTCACTCATATCCTGTGACTTCTGAGCCTTCTGTGGCCAATCCGTTTGGATCCGATATCCGTGTCATCCGTGCAATCCGTGGTTAAACAATTCCTCCCACGGAAACGGAATTTACTTCCGCCACCCGCCATGTGAGCTTCGCGGCCCGTCGTGAACCTCGCAAATCCCAAGCTCCTCACCCTTGAACAGGCCGTCGCCGCCCGGGCGCAACTCCGTGCTGCCGGCCGCAAACTGGTGCTGACGAACGGCGTCTTCGATCTCCTCCACACCGGCCACCTGTACTACCTCAAGCAGGCCCGCGAACTCGGCGACGCGTTGTTCATAGCGCTCAACAGCGATGCCAGCGTGAAGGTCCTGAAGGGGCCGCTTCGCCCGGTGATGAACGAGGAACAACGGGCCTACGCGCTGGCCGCGTTGTCATGCGTGGATGGCGTCGTGATCTTCCGCGAGCCGCGGCTTACCAAGGAAATTCTCGCGCTGCAGCCCGACGCCTACACGAAGGCGGGCGACTACACGCTGGAGAAACTGAACCCCGAGGAGCGCGCCGCGCTGGAGCAGGTCAAGGCGAAGATCACATTCATGCCCTTCCTCCCCGGTTTCAGCACCACGAATCTCATCGCCAAAATCCGGGCCGCCGGGGAATGCTGACACCCATGCGCGTGGTCATCTTAGGTTCCGGTCGCGGTTCGAATGCCGAGGCGCTCCTGCGCGCGCAGGCCGAGGGCCGTCTCGGATCGGCGAAGATCATCAAGCTCATCGCTGATGTCCCGGGCGCGGGGATCCTGGCCTTGGGTCCGAAGTTCGGTGTGCCGGCCGAGTTCGTGGACCCGGCGCCGTTCAAGACCAAGCTGGAAGGTGCCGGCGAGGAACGCTACATCGCGGCGATCAATGCCTGTGCGCCCGATCTCGTGGTGCTGGCGGGCTTCATGCGCGTGTTGAAGCCGGGGTTCCTGAATGCGTTTGCGGGAAAGATCATCAACCTGCACCCCAGCCTGCTGCCGAGTTTCCCGGGGCTCGATGCGATCGGCCAGGCCTGGCGCCGCGGCGTGAAGGTGACCGGCTGCACCGTGCATTATGTGACTCCCGAGGTGGACGGCGGCCCGATCCTCGACCAGACGGCTGTGCGCGTGGAGGCAGCCGACACCTTGGAGACCCTCGCGGCGAAGATCCATGCGGCCGAGCACGCCTTGCTGCCGGCGGTCGTGGCGCGGCTGAGCGTGCGCTGAACCGCGCGCGAAACCGGGCGCCGACATGGAACCGCACGTCTGGCAAATGCCTTTGAAGAATCCGCCGAAGCTCGTGCTCGCGGGCCGGGCGGTGCACGGACGGCGGAAGAAGGAGGAAAAGTTTCAACTCCCGGAGCTCTGGTGCCTGCACCTGTACAATTACCACGGCACGCTGACCATCGATGGACGCGAGATCGCCATCGCGCCGGGTTACGCGAGCGTGACTCCGCCGAATGCCCGCATCATCTACCGCTTCAACGGCGAGTCGTGGCATGCGTTCGCCCACTTTCGCCTTGAGGCGAAAGGCGACCTTGTGCCCATGCCGGCGATGCAGGACCTCGGCCCGGCCTACGGTCAGATTGCGCGCTCCATTGATGAGGCCGCAGGCTGGCTGCCGTCCATGCCGTGCCGGTCGTCGGTGCGGCTGTGGGAGGTGTTGTGGCAACTGGTGAACCACCCGTATTCGGAGCACACGCCGAAGAAGCTGCTGCACCCGGCACTGAGCCAGGCCGTGCGAGAGATCGAGGTCCAGCTGGCCGAGCCGCTGTCGATCCCGGAAATCGCGCACCGCGCGGACATCTCGCACAACCACCTCACGCGGCTTTTCAAGGCGCAGTTCAATCTTACCGCCGAGGGCTACATCCGCCAGCGCCGCATGGAGCGCGCGCTGCATCTGTTGAAGCACACGACCATGGCGGTGAAGACCATCGCCGCGGAGGTCGGGCTCCCCGACCTGCATTTTTTCAACAAGACCATCCGCGCCGCCACCGGCCTCGGGCCAAGGGAGTACCGCGAATCACAGCGCCCCGGTTGAGTGCGTGGCATTAAACTCCAAGGCAGTTGTGGAACGCTAATCTTCGCTGATCTTACGCTAATCCCGATCCCGTGAGGATGTATTCGGACAGGATCAGGCGTTTCCACTCCAGCGTATCCTTGTGGCCGAAATTGACGAGATAGCCGACCGGCGAACGAGTGATGCGCAGGTAATTGATGAGTTGTGCCTCGTGTTCGGATGTGAGTTGGGTGACCGCTTTTAGTTCAACTACCAAGCAACCGCAGACAAAAAGGTCGGGGACATAACGCTTTTTCAACTCACGTCCCTTGTAATGACAGCGCAGTTCAGGCTTCGACTGAAAAGCAATCCTCTGTAGCTCAAGTTCGATCTCCAGGCTTTCTTGGTAAATTTCCTCCGCCATCCCGTATCCCCGGTCATTGTACACCGCAAACGCGGCCCCCATGAATTGATAGCCCTCGGCTTGGAATACCTCGTTTTTTATCATTGGTGGATACTCCCCAGTAAGACGCCGCAAGGTGGCAGAACCCCTACTTGATGACACGAATTGGGCCTCGATCCTAATCCAAGGCAATTGGAGGAACGCTAATCTGCGCTAATTGTACGCTAATCTAGTATCCGGTTCGGGATTAGCGTAAGATTAGCGCAGATTAGCGTTCTCTACATCTTAGGCTCCTGCTCGGCGATGAGCTTCCAGATGGAGGCGGTTATTTCCTCACTCACGATGAAGTCGCTCTGGATCGCGTCGCAGAAGGGACGGATTACTTTCCCGACCAGCATCAGGCTTAACACAGGTTTGCCGTTCTTGTAGATCCGTATCATTGGCTGTGAGAGCCCCAGGATTACTCCACTCGGCTCATACGTTGCGCTCTCAAGGATCGCCGCCAGCCTTTCGCGCCATTGCGGATCGGAAATCTGGATCAGACGCTCGTCCTTCTCGTCCTTGCCCGGCAGGTACACCAGCGTCGCCGCATCGCTTTCGCGGATCAGTTTGGCGAGATACAACCCGGGCTTCCGGGCTTCCGCCAGCGCCCCGGCCGCGGCGCGCTCGACGCGTCCCTTGTGCTCAACATAAGCCACGCCCCAGCCCGCGAAGGCCGCAACGACAACAATCGCCAGCAGGACGTAATGGGAGCGCTTCATGTGGTATCAACGAAGAAGGCTGCGCTTTCTTAGAACAACCACGGAAATTATAACCACAGATTGGGCTTCGATCCTGAACCGATACAAT
>CAZFHG010000018.1:19851-27949 GCA_964518665.1 uncultured Opitutaceae bacterium
AACAACCACGGAAATTATAACCACAGATTGGGCTTCGATCCTGAACCGATACAATGGGTGGAACGCTAATCTGCGCTAATCTTACGCTAATCTGGAATCCGGACTTAATATCCGTAACCAACTGAATTGGAATTAGCGTAAGATTAGCGCAGATTAGCGTTCCCCACGGCTTGATCCCCACTCCGACGATCAGCGTTCGGTTCTCCGCCTCGCCCGCCGCGTTCCTCCCAGTGGCGTAATGATGAATGGAGACTTCACAGAGTCGTAACCGGAACGACAGGAACGCGTCTTACGGGCCCAGTATTATCCCGCGAACCAAAACCACACCGTCATGAAAATCCTCCTCAACCTCCTCCTCGCGGCCGGGCTCACGGGGCTGACCTACTCGATTGCTGAACTGCCCTTCACGGCCATTGGCGTTTTCAACTTCGCCTTTGTCACCGCCCTCGTGGCCTGGACGCTCGCGCAGTACGAACCGCGGAAACGTCCGGCGTGGATGCCGAAGCGGTCGGCGCTGATTAATTACGATAAGGCACGGGCCACGGTCCGGCCCTTCAGTCACGCAGGCCAGAGGCCGGCGGGACTATCCATCAGCGCAGATTAGCGCAGATCAGCGTTCCCTCATGCTTCGGAATCCAGCCTCAGAAGAACTTCTTCGCTTTTTCGAAGAAAGTCTTCGAGGTGGGTTCGTTGGCGTCCCCGCTGATGCGGCCGAATTCCTCGAGGATCTTTTTCTGCTCGGCGGTGAGCGACGTGGGTACCTCGACATGCACGCGTACCAACTGGTCGCCCTGGCGGCCGCCGCGCAATGAGGGCATGCCCTTTTCGCGCAGGCGGAAGGTGGTGCCGCTCTGGGTGCCGGCGGGAAGCTTGAGGGAGGCTTTGCCGAAGAGCGTGGGGACCTCGATGCTGCCGCCGAGGGTGGCGAGGGTGAACTTGATGGGAATCTCGCAAAAGAGGTTGTCGTCCTGGCGCTCGAAGAGCTCGTGCTCCTTGACGCTGAGGACGATGTAGAGATCACCGGAGGCTCCACCGGCAAGCCCAGCCTCGCCGTTGCCGGCGGAGCGGAGACGGGAGCCGTTGTCGACGCCCGGGGGAATGCGGACGTGGAGCTTGGTAGTCTTGGGGACACGGCCCTCGCCGTGGCAGACGGTGCAGGGCTTGTCGATCTTGGTGCCGGCACCGGCACAGGTGGGGCAGGTCTGGGTGAACGTGATGATGCCACCGGAACGGCGGATCTGTCCGGCGCCGCGGCAGGTAGGACAGGTGACGCGCTTGGAGCCGGGTTCGGCACCATTGCCGTCACAGCGCTCGCAGGTGACGTTCTTGCGAAAGGATATCTCCTTCTCGGCGCCGCGGGCGGCCTCCTCGAGGGTGATCTCAAGGTCGTAGCGGAGATCGGAGCCGTCGCGGCCGCCATCACGGCCGCCACCGCCGCCGAACATCTCGTCGAAGATGCCGCCGCCGCCCCCACCCCGCTGGTTGAAGACTTCGCGGAAGATATCGAAGGGATCGT
Source organism: uncultured Opitutaceae bacterium (assembly GCA_964518665.1). GTDB lineage: Bacteria > Verrucomicrobiota > Verrucomicrobiia > Opitutales > Opitutaceae > UBA2377. The sequence goes on from CAZFHG010000018.1 coordinate 21,368, forward strand.
GGAAGCCGCCACCGCCGCCCTGGGACCCGCCACCCATGCCACCCTGCTGGAAAGCGGCGTGGCCGTAACGGTCGTAGGCGGCGCGCTTCTCGGGGTCGTTGAGGACGTCGTAGGCCTCGGAGACCTTTTTGAACATTTCCTCGGAGGCCTTGTTGCCGGGGTTTTTGTCGGGGTGGTACTGGACGGCCTTCTTGCGGTAGGCCTTCTTCAGTTCCTCGGCCGTGGCGGTTTTGGAAACGCCGAGCAGTTCGTAATAATCTTCCTTGGTGGCCATGTGGTCAGGAGGTGTGGGTAAAGTCGGATCTTGTTAATCTGGAACTCTGGAAAGCTGGAAGAAAAACCATGCAATGCCCGGGCATTATTCCAGTGTTCCTGAGTTCCAGATTAGGAATGGTTTGTCCCGGCGTCCCACATCAGGCTTTCGCGGGGCCGCTGGAGACAACGACGGAGGCGGGACGCAAGAGGCGGCCGTTGAGGGAGTAGCCGATGCGGACGACGGTGATGACGTTGCCCTCGGGGATGTCGGTGCTGGGCTGCTGGGAAATGGCCTCGTGCTGGTGGGCGTCGAAATGCTGGCCGGCGGGATTGATCTCGGTGAGGCCGTGGCTGTTAAGAGCGGTCTTGAGTTGGGTGAGCACCATCTCGACGCCACCGGTGAGGCCCTTGAGGTCGGCGTTGGGCTGCCTGGCGGCATTGAGGCCCAGGGCAAGGTTGTCGAGGACGGGGAGAAGGTCTTCAAGGACGCGGCCGGCGGCGTACTGGCGGAGCTCATCCTTCTCACGGGTCGTGCGTTTGCGGAAGTTGTCGTGGTCGGCCATGGCACGCATGTAGCGGTCGTAATGCGCGGCAGCCTCGGCCTTGGCGGCGGCGAGCTGCTCCTCGAGACTCGGCTGGGCGGACTTGGCTTCCGGGGCGGGTGCGGCGGCGGCCGCAGCAGCGGCCGGGGCGGCGGGCGCGGGTTGGACCGGAGTGGCAGGGTCGGCAGCTTTGGAATCAGGACTCGTCATAGGAAAAGGGTTATACAACTACGGCTTTCGGCTTTCTTCAAGCGTGTCAGTGAATCCCTGGAAAATCGTGGGGCGCTGGCGGGCGAGTTCACGCATGACATCGGTGCCGGATCGCATGGCGCGATCAATGGCGCCGGTGAGGTCGGCGGGGAGGATGCTCCCGACGGCGCCGCTCAGTGCGAATAACTGGTCGAGAGACGCCGGGAGGAGGAGCTGCTGGGCGTCGGTGACGTTGGCAAAGGTGCGGTCGAGCTGGAGGGCGTAGTCATGGACCACGGGGTCGCGGCCGGTGTGGTCGCTGATGAGGAAGCGATCCACCTTGATCTGGAGCTCACGGATGAGGAAGGGGTGGCGCTGGGCGGGGGCGGGCGGGGGGGCAGAGTTGGAGTAGGCAGCGGGGTTAGCAGTCGACGGTGCGGGCGCGATGGGATCGGCGACTCGGGGGTAGCTGGAGTTCGCGGGCGAGCCGGCGAGATAGTTCTGGAAGACTTGGGTGTTGGTTCGGCCGTCGGCGCGCTTGACCAGGGCGACGAGGGCGATGTCGAGGCGCAGGCGGCGGATGACGGGTTTGTCGGAGAAAAGCGTCAGCAGGTCGCCGTCGATTTCGAATTCGCGCACCTGGAGGAATTCGCGGCGCGGAAAGGTCGGCGGATTGGCGAGGACGAAGCCCTTGGCGACGACATGGCCGGTGAACGGATTGACCATGAGGCTCGAGAAAGTGGCATCGAAGCCGGTGCGGGAGCGGACCTGCGCGGTGACGACGACCGGCAGGAGCAGCATCCAGGCGAGCGCGGCGAGGGCGCAGCCGGCGGCAAGGAAGAGGAGCAGGCCGGCCAGGATGCCGCCGCGCACGGGAGCGTTGCGGACCTCAGGGGGCATGGCTCAGGCGAAGTTTTCGGTGATCAGCAGAATGCCGGGCTCCTTCGCGGTGACGGTGAACTCGCCGGCATAGGGAATGAGGGCGTTGTCACCGCGACGGAGCGTGGAACCGCCGCACTCAAGGCAGCCGCTGGCCACGCTGAGGAGGCGGGGCTGCTCGTCCTTCGGGAAAACGATCTTCTCGCCGGGACTGAGGACGACGCGGCGGATGCGGAACTCGTCGCACTCGGCAATGACGGCGGAGATGGGCGAACCGCGGACGGGGGTGGGCTCAAAGTCGTCCCACTGGATGCACTTGAGGGACTCGGCGACGTGGAGCTGGCGGGGTTTGCCGTCGAGGCCCGTGCGGGCCCAGTCGTAAACGCGGTAAGTGGTGTCGGAGTTCTGCTGAATCTCGAGGATGAGGTTGCCGGCGTCGATGGCGTGGACCTGGCCGCTGTGGACGAGGATCGAGTCGCCCTCGGCGACTCGGAACTTGTGGACGACGTTCTCGACGGTCTGGTCGATGATGGCGCGCTCGAAGGACGCGCGGGTGACGCCCTTCTTCAGGCCGACGATGAGCTGGGCGCCGGGAGCGGTGTCGGCGATGTACCAGTTTTCGGTCTTAGGTTCGCCGCCGAGCTGGCCGGCGATGGCGGCGGGCGGGTGGACCTGCAGGCTGAGGCGCTCGCGGCAGTCGAGCCACTTGATGAGGATCGGGAAGGGTTTGGCGGCATCCCATTTCGGGCCCATGACCTTGGCGGAATGCTTTGCGATGAGCTCGCGGATGGTCAGGCCGGCATGGGCGCCGGCGCGGACGACGGATTGGGCCTCGGCGCGGTCAACGATTTCCCAGCTTTCGCCGATGGGACGGTCGGGCGGCAGCTTGCGGCCGAGGGCGGAGGTCAGGGCCTGACCGCCCCAGACTCGCTCCTGGTAAATGGGCTCGAAACAGAGGATCTCTCGCATATTTTGAATTTGGATGATGGGAAACGCCCGCAGGGGTGTTTACATTTGACCACCCGGATGATTAGCGTGGGAATCCGCAAGCCTTCCGAGGGTCCACACACAAATGCCCAAGACCGAGACTTCAAACTCAAATAACGGACCTGCCTACCAGACTCCCCGTTACCGGCCCAATTGGGTGTCGGCGGTCATCTGCTTCATTCTTGGCACGCTCCTGATGGTGGCGTTGGTGGACTATTCACCTAACCAGAGCAGTCTGGCCACAACCCATCCGACGAGTACGAATCTGGTGGGATTGTTGGGGGCGAATGCGATCTGGATCCTGCTGTATACCATAGGCCTGAGCGTCTGGCTGGTGCCGGTTTTCGTCCTGTGGCTGCTGTATGTCTCGGTGCGCAATGCACGCCGGCTGGCCGGCACGCGTCTGGTCGCCATGGTCATCAGCATCACCTCGCTGGCGGGCCTGGTGGCGATGTTCGAGAGCTTCGGGAGCAGTGATTATTTTCCCCAGGGTCCGGGCGGCTGGCTGGGCGGACTCGTGTTCAAACACGGGCTGCGCGACTCGCTGGGCGTCTTCGGATCGGGACTGCTGTTCGGCACAGTGTACCTGTGCGGATTGATGTTCATCTTCACGAAGGACATCGGCGCGGAGTTCGAGCGCTATGTCGCGCTGTTCCATGCCTGGCGGGAAGAGCGCGCGAAGCGGAAGGCCGAGCTGGCCGAGGCGCGGGCGAAAGAACGGGAGCTGATGATGAAGCAAAAGGCGGCGGATGCGACCAAGGCGGCGGCCATCGCGGCCCCTCCCCCGCCGCCCCCTTCAACCGTCGGCCCCCTGGCAGGCAAGAAATTGGTCATTCCCACTTCCAAGGAGGATCCGCTCAGCCGGACTCCGGCAATCCGTTCAGGTCCCCCCGTCACCACGGAATCAGTATCCACGCCAACGACGCCCGCGATTCCGCCCGCCCCAGCCAGGCCTGCAGTAAAGCTGACTGAAAAGCCAGAGCTGGGAGTAGACTCGAAATCCACGGCGGGCGCCAAGGGCGTGGTGGAGTTGAACATCGTCAAACCGGAGGAAACCAAGAAGGCAAAGTTCATCCTGCCGCAAAGCGACGATGCGAACTACGAATTTCCGCCGCTCAAGATGCTCAAGGAGCAGGTGAAGCACTCCGCCGAGGACAGCGACGAGGAGCACCGTGCGAATGCCGAGAACCTGCTGCGGATTCTGGGCGAGTTTGGCGTGGAGGTGTCGCTCGGCGAAATCCATGTCGGCCCCGTCATCACGCGCTATGAGGTCGTCCCCGCCCCCGGCGTGCGCGTCGAGAAAATCGCCGGCCTCGACAAGAACATCGCCCTCGGCATGCGCGCGCAGTCGGTGCGCATCCTCGCACCCATCCCGGGCAAGGCCGCCGTGGGTGTCGAAGTGCCCAACCAGAAGCCCACGCCCGTGGGCATGCGCGAGATCCTTGAGAGCGAAGACTGGGCCTCGGGCAAACCCGAGTTGCCGATCGCGCTGGGCAAGGACGTCTCCGGCAAACCGCTGATCTCCGACCTCACCAAGATGCCCCACCTGCTCATCGCCGGTGCGACGGGCTCCGGCAAATCGGTGTGTATCAACTCCATCGTCGCCTCGATCCTCTACTCAAAGAGCCCGAAGGATGTCCGCCTGATCATGGTGGATCCAAAGGTGGTCGAGTTGAAGGTGTTCAATCCGCTGCCGCACATGCTCATCCCGGTGGTCACGGAGCCGAAGAAGGTCCCGGGCGCCCTCAAGTGGCTGCTGAGTGAGATGGAGCAGCGCTACCAGATGTTCGCGCATGTGAACGTGCGAAACATCCTCGGCTTCAACAACCGCAAGAAGGGCGCGAAGCCCGATCCCGCGGAAGAAGCGCAGGCCAAGCTCGCCGGGGTCGATCCCGCCGCGACCGAGGGCATGGAAGTGCCCGACCACCTGCCCTACATCGTCGCGATCATCGACGAACTCGCCGACCTTATGATGGTCGCACCCGCGGAAATCGAGAATTCCATCGCCCGCCTCGCGCAGCTCGCGCGCGCCGCCGGTATCCACCTCATCATCGCCACGCAGCGCCCGTCGGTGAACGTCATCACGGGCGTCATCAAGGCCAACCTCCCGTCGCGCATCGCCTTCCAGGTGGCCTCGCAGGTGGACTCCCGCACCATCCTGGACGTGAAGGGTGCCGACACGCTGATCGGCCGCGGCGACATGCTCTTCTCCCCTCCGGGCTCCTCCCGCCTCGTGCGCGCGCAGGGCGCCTTCGTGGCGGACGACGAGATCATCGCAATCGTCGATTTCCTCAAGCGGAACGGCCCTCCGCAGTACGCCCAGTCGGTGCAGCAGCAGATTGACCGCGCCGCAGCCGAGGATGACGAGGACGAGGAAGACGGTGATGGCGCCGAAGGGGATCTGGGCAACGACGAGGAGCTGTTCCAGCAGGCGCTCTCCGTGCTCAAATCCACCCGTCGCGCCAGCACCTCGATGATCCAGCGCCGGCTGCGCATCGGTTACAACCGCGCCGCGCGCATCATGGATATCATGGAGGACAAGGGCATTGTCGGACCGGAAAACGGCTCCTCGCCGCGCGAAATCCTCGTGGATCTCGACACCTACGGCGACAACAACAAGGCCTGAAACCCGTCCGCCATCCCACTTTCCCGGCATTTCACTCTTTCCCTGCCCGGCAAAATCCCTAACTGATAACCCCATGCAGAACATTGGCGAACGCCTAGAGGAAGCCCGGAAACGCAAAGGCATCTCCATCCGCGAAGCGGCCGAAGCAACCAAGATCCGGAGCGATTATCTCCACAAGTTCGAGAGCAACCAGTTCGACCTCAATCTCGCCGAGATCTACGTGCGGGGATTTCTGCGCAATTACGCCAACTTCCTGAAGCTGCCGGCGGATAAAATCATCAACGACTACGCCGCCCTCGGCCGCAGCGAGGCGAAGGTCCGCCAGCCGAGCCGCGAAATCTACGGCCGCATGGATGTGTCGATTGCTTCGGCCGATGAGCGCAATGCCGAGAAGGCCATGCCCATTGAGGAACCCGCCGGCGCCGCCGACAAGACGCATCGCGCCGCCGGCCTCGGCCGCAGCGGCAGCAGTCTGCCGTCCGGTCCCGCGATCCCGCCCCAGCTGATCTTCCGCGGAGGCATTGCCCTGATCGTGATCGTCGTCCTCCTGCTCATCGTCTGGGTGGTCAAGGCCATCATCAGCGATCCCACCCCCGTGACCAGCCGCCAGGCCGCCCCCACCACGACGCAGGCACCGGTGCAGATGTCGACCGACAACAGCGTCACGCTCATCGCCCTCGACACCGTGCGGGTGAAGGTCGTGCAGGACTCGGACAACAGGGAACTCTTCCAAGGCACGCTATCCCGCGGCCAGACCCAGGTCGTGCCGAAGCGCGGCGCCATCTACATCACCGCCAGCGCCGGCAAGAACCTCGAGATCGAGATCAACGGCAAACGTTACCCGATGCCGTTCGAGGGCTACGACCGCGCGAAGATCAACTGAGACGCGGTTTAGGGATTTTGCCTTTTGTTTTGTTGGGCGGGGATTCCGATCCCCGCCTTTTTTTTCGCCGGACTCGAACAACGATGCCCGACTGTAGGAGCGGTTTTATCCCGCGATGCTGCGCTCACGATCGCGGCATAAAGCCGCTCCTGCAGGTAAAGACTGCTGTACTTTCAAGCGCTCAACGCAGCCCCACCGGCGGGCCGAGGATCTCGCGGAGC
>CAZFHG010000019.1:0-6161 GCA_964518665.1 uncultured Opitutaceae bacterium
GGCGGCACTGAGGAAATTCTGCACGCCGAGTCCCGCCATCTGGGTGAGGTAGCTGAGCGAGGCTTCGCCGGAATAGGCCTGCCAGTTGGTGTTGGTCAGAAAGGACACCGCGGTGTTCACCGCCACTCCCAGCGGCACTGCACCAAAGCCTTGGGGATTGAGGGGCAGGTGCGCTTGTAGGAGTTGGAGCAGGAGCACCACTCCGCCGCCCATCAGGTTGAAGACCACCAACGCGGCGGCATAACTGCGCCAGGTCATGTCTTCTTCAGCGCGCAGGCCGGCCAGGCGGTAGATGACCCGCTCAACCGGCCTGAGCCCGCGCTGCCAGGCCGGCGGCTCGCCGCGCAACACGGCAGCGAGCCAATTGCCGAGCAAAGGGGTAGCCGCCAGCAGGGAAATCAGGAAGAGCCCCAGGTATAGATAGTCGGCAGCAATCATGGCGCCGCCATCCTAGACTGACCTGGCTGCCGGACCTAATTAACAGGGGGCGTCAGAGCATTAAGAATTCATTAAGGCCGAAGGATCTTCTCCATCGGTCGGCCTTTCGCCAGTTCGTCCACCAGTTTGTCGAGGTACCGGATTTCGCGCATCAGCGGATCCTGTATCTCTTCCACCCGCACCCCGCACACCACGCCTTTGATCAAAGTCCGCTGGGGATTCATTCTGGGCGCCTCCTTGAAGAAGTTCTCAAAGTCCTTGTGCTGCTTCAATTGGCCTTCCAGTTCCTTCTGACTGTAACCGGTCAGCCAGCAGATCACGGCATCGACCTCGGACTTCGTGCGTCCTTTTTTCTCCGCCTTGGCTACGTACAAGGGGTACACGCTCGCAAAACTTATTGTGAAGATGCGGTGCTTGGTGGTCATGGAATGGCAGCACTTGGCCTATACGAAACTTCAGACATTTGGCGTGCTTCTGTCGAAGAATAACCTTTGGGCTAATTTCACCCCTACATCTGTGAGCGCGTAGGCCGTCCGCTTGCGGACGCTCGAACCGCGCCCGCAAGCGGGCTGCCTACTAAGGCGCCGGCATCCTTCGCGAGTCTTCGCGCCCTTCGCGGCTTTCCACTGCGTTGTTGCGGCCTAGCGCGGCCAGTATTGCGCGATCTTGGTCTTCAGGAAGCGGATGCTGCCCTTGAGCTGGTCCATGCCGTCAACGCCGTCTTCAATGCTCACCCAGTTGTCGAAGCCGACGTCGCGGAGCGTGCGAAAAATGGTGTCGTAGTCATTGAGCCCCTTGCCGATCTCGCCGTGACTCAGGCGCTTCGCATAACCCTGCGCCCCGCCCTCCTCGCGGCGGAGATCCTCCAAGGTGCCCGAGAGCAGGAAGCGATCGCTGGCGTGCATGGTGACAACGCGGTGTTTCACGCGTCGCAACAGCTCCAGCGGATCGTCACCTGCGAGGAAGGCGTTGCTCGGATCATAGTTCACGCCGAAGCGCGGATGGTGCAGGCGGTCCACCAATTCGCAGAAAACATCCATCTTTTGCGCGAACTCGGGATACTCCCAAAAGTCGTCCTTGTAGTGGTTCTCAAGGATCAGCGTGACGCCGCACTTCTCGGCCTCGGGCAGACAAGCCTCAATGTTTTCGACGACAATCTGCAGGCCCTGGTCCTTGGTGAGCTGCGGCCGGCGCTGGCCGGACAGCACGCGGCAGTACTTGGCGCCGAGCTCGGCGGACATTCGGATCCATTGCTTCTCCCGTTCGACCTCCTGCCGGCGCAACGCCGGGTCAGGCTGCGAAAAATCAGGGGAGCAGCACAGCATCGGGATCGTCATCCCGGCCGACTCCACCAGGCGCCGGAGTTGCGGCCAGTGTGCGGGATCGACGAGCTCGTGGAAGCCGCTGTAGAATTCAAGCCCGTCGAGCCCGAGCGGCGCGGCGAGGTCGACCCATTCACGAAGGTTCATGCCGCCCTGAACGAGCGGTCGGATAAAGGCTTTGGGGAAGGCGGCGAGTTTGGGCATGGGAAATATCGGAGATCGAAGATGGGAGTTAGGAGATCGAAAAGTTCATGCCGGATGGAATCTGGAACTCAGGAACTCTGGAAATCGACATCGGACCGATCTCATTCCTGAGTTCCATATTCTAGGTCTTGGCCGGGTTGCGGCCGTAGACGGAAAATTGTTCCAGCTCCATCACGCTGCCGGAAATGGGCCGCGATTCGTCGCTCAACCAGAAGACCGCGGCGGCCGCGATCGTCTCGGGTTGGATGAGCCGGCCGGAGGGAGCGTATTGGAGCGGCACCTTCTCGTGCCAGTCGGCGGGCAGGCCCTCCGAGACTTGTTTGGCGTACTCGTTGTCGGAGAGGACCCAGCCGACATTGAAGTGGGTGAAGCGCACCTTGTCGGTGCCATGGGCGTTCGCGAGGTTGCGCGACAGCGTCTGCAGCGCGCCCTTCGAGATGCTGTAGTGCAGGAACGTGGGCTCGCCGCTGTGGGCGTTGATCGAGCCGATGTTCAACACGCTGCCCTGGTTGGCCTTGAGCTGCGGGAAGGCGGCCTGGATCAGAAACAGCGGGGCGCGCACGTTGACGGCCATCGTGTATTCAAAGGCGTCAACCGTCGCGGTCTGGATCGTGGTGCGCGGCACGATGGCGGCGTTGTTCACGATGCCATCAATGCGGCCGAAGGCCTTCATCGCCGCCGCGGTGATTCGCGGCGTACAGGCGGGGTCCGAGAGGTCGTCGAGGTGCAGAACCGCCGCGGGACCGAGCTTCGCCACCACGGCCTCGCCGTGTGCGCGGTCGCGACCGTGGATGAGCACCTTCGCGCCCTCGGCGACACAACGTTCGGCAATCGCCCGGCCGATGCCGGTGGTGCTGCCGGTGATGATGATGACTTTGTTTTTGAGACGCATGGGATGGAAAGGATTAGGCGCGGTGCAGATTCAAATAACCGGTCTTTGGGTAGGGTCCGGCCTCCCGCCGTCGCCAAGGCTATGGGGGGCAGGCCGGACGGACCGTTCGACGCGTGCGCATACCAAACCGCCCGTCCGGAGGCCGGGCGCTACCCACTGAGGTATTTTTCTCTTCATGGTAGCGTCTCCACCACGACCTCGGTCTTCACCGAGTTGGCGATGAAGCACTGCTCGTGGGCCTGATGGTGCAGCATCGCCTCCGCGGTGGCGTCGGGCCGGGCGGCAGGGTCGTAGACGATGCGCGGGCGCAGGGCGATGCGGCTGACCCATGGCACGCCGCGCTCGTTCTTGGTCATCACGCCGACGGCCTCGTCACGGTAGGCGTCGACGATGTATCCCGCCCGGGAGGCGAGGTGCACATAGGTCAGCATGTGACAGCTCGCCACGGCGGCGACGAAGGCCTCCTCAGGGTCCACGTTCGCGGGATTGGACCACGGCACCGGCACCACGGCGGGCGAAGGCGAGGCCGGCACGGTGACGCCGCCATCGAAGCTCCACGTATGTTCGCGCGAGTAGCGGCCCTTCAGGAAATCCGGTCCGCTGCGCTGCCAGTCGATGGTGGCCCGGTGTTCCGACATGGCGGGGGTCGGGCTTACACCGGCTTGAGCACGGCCTTCACGATCTCGCCGCTGTGCATCTTCTCGAACGCCTCGTGCCAGGATTCCAGCGCCCAGATGCCGCCGAGGACCGGCCGCACGTCGAGCTGACCCGAGGCGAGCAACGCGAGCACGCGCTCCCACACCGGCCAGTTGTGGCTGAAGCTGCCCTGCAGCGTGATGTTCTTTTGCACCAGCGGATCGAGGGAGAAATTCAGCGGCTGCGGACCCCAACCCACCTTGCTGATCCAGCCGTTTGGCCGCACCAGTTCCAAGGCGATCTTCAGCGCCGCCGATGCGCCGGCGGCGTCAATCACACCGTCCACGCCCAGCCCGTCGCGCTGCTTCGCCCACGCGGAGGCATCACCGATGATGACCTCGCAGCCGTAGGCCTTGGCTTTTTCGAGCCGGATCTTGTCGCGCTCGAGTCCGACGAGCGCCACCTGCGCACCGGCGAGCCGGGCCATGGCCGCGCACAAAATACCAATCGGCCCTGGGCCGAGCACGATCACGCGGTCGCCGGGCCGGATCTTCGCATTGTTGATGACGGCATTGTAGGCCACGCAGCAGGGCTCGGTGAGGGCCGCGTGCTCGATGGCCAACCCGGCCGGCACACGGTGCAGGCAGCGGGCGGGAACGCGGACGAAACGCGTCATCGCGCCATCCACGCCGTAGCCGAAGCCCTTGCGGGTCGGATCAAGGTTGTAGAGGCCGGCGCGGCTGAGTGGGCTGTCGACATCAATGACCGCCGCGGTCTCGCTGACCACCCGGTCGCCCTCCGACCAGTTCTTCACCGCGGCACCCTTCGCCGCGATCACGCCGCCAAATTCGTGGCCGAGGACGACGGGATAATTGACCTTCCAGCTGTGCGAGCTGGTCCACTGGTGAAGATCGCTGCCGCAGACTCCGACGGCTTCGACGGCCAGAATGACGTCGTCCGGACCCGGATCGGGCCGGGTGAATTCGCGCAGCTCGACGCTGTGGGGTTCGGAGGAATAGTTGACGACAGCAGGGCTTTTCATGGGGAAGATTTTCCGACGGGCACGTCACCGTAGCCGTGCACCCGATCGCAGATGATGCGCAGCGTGCCTTCGAGGTTGCCGTCGGCGGTCCGGAAGGCATCCGCATCCACCGCCAGCGGGGCCCCGATCACGACGAGGGGCGCACCGTACTCGGGCGTGCGCACCGCCTGCTCGAGGGTCAGGCCGCCGACGGCCTGCACGGGCACGCGCACGGCTTTGACGACCTCGCGCAACTGGTCGAGCGGGCTCGGCATGCGGCGGCCGGCGGCAGCGATGCCGCGGCGTTCGTCGTAACCGATGTGGTGGATCACGAAATCACAGCCCAGATCCTCGATGAAGCGCGCGCCGGCCACCATGTCGGGGCAGCCGAGGTTGTCGCCCATGACCTTCACGCCATGGTCGCGGCCGGCCTTGACGACGCATTTCAATGTTTCCTCATGCGCCCGGGCCATCACGACCACGTGCGTGGCCCCGGCCTTCGCCATCATCTCGGCCTCGAGGTAGCCGCCGTCCATGGTCTTCAGATCGGCGACGATCGGCACGCCGGGAAATCTTTCCCGCAGCGCCCGCACACCGTGCAAGCCCTCGGCGAGGATGAAAGGCGTGCCCGCCTCCAGCCAGTCCACGCCGGCCCGTCGGGCGAGCGTCGCGGTGGACAAGGCTTCGTTGATGTCGGTCAGGTCCAGGGATATCTGCACAACGGGGCGCATGGGGATGAAGTCACACACAGTTGGGCCAGGATACGACAGCGTCAACGCTGCGGCCTGACTACAGGTAGAAACTCCCATGAATGACATCATATTTATCTTTGCCAATGTAGGGCCGCACCTTGGTGCGCACCTTGACGCCGCGAGGGGGGGGAAGTAGGCATGAACCGATATACGCGCCAAGGCAGGCAGCCCGCTTGCGGGCGCGGGATGGGCGCGCGCAAGCGCGCTGGCCTACCAAGGCAACGTCGGGTTGCGCAGAGTCCAGCGCAACAGAGTTTCATCGCCTCCCGTCGGCCTATGCCACATATGTCCGCTTTGTCCCATGGCGACAGCGCCCGGCATCCACTAAGCTCCGCTGATTCGCCGGTTCTCCCTATGCCGCTCCCCCAGCCCGCCCTGATCCCTCAACCGCAACGCTGCACTTTGCTGGAAGGCGCGGCGTTCACGCTGACCAAGGACACCGCGATACACGCGTCCGGCGCGCTGGCCTCCAGTGCACAGCAGCTCGCGTCCCGCCTGCGCGCGGGCACAGGGTGGCCGCTGCCCGTCGGGGACGGTTCACCCGGCGCTGGCGGCGCTTCACGGATCGAATTCCACCTCGCGCCGTCCGCGCTGCCCGGTCCCGAGGCCTACAATCTTCAGGTTACCGCAACGCGAGTCACGATCACCGCCTCTGCTCCCGCCGGTGCCTTCTACGGCGGCCAGACTTTTCTCCAGCTCCTGCCGCCCGCAATCTTCGACATCTTTCCCCGCGCCGAATTGAAGTGGACGGCCCCCGCCATCGCGATCGAGGACTCCCCGCGGTTCCGCTGGCGCGGAGTCATGATCGACAGCGCCCGATTGTTCCAGACGGTCGGCTATCTCAAGCGGTTCATTGACGTGATGGCGCAGCACAAGCTCAACGTGCTCCACTGGCA
>CAZFHG010000019.1:6261-27250 GCA_964518665.1 uncultured Opitutaceae bacterium
CATGCCCAGGCCGCCGTCGCCGCCTACCCGGAACTGGGACTCCTGCCGCAGGCCCGCGAGGTCAGCTGCACGTGGGGCATCCACGAAACCCTGTTCAACACCAAGCCCGCCACCTTCGCCTTCCTCCAGGACGTGCTGACCGAGGTCATCACCCTGTTTCCGTTTGAATATGTGCACATCGGCGGCGACGAGGCGGTGAAGAAACAATGGAAGGAAGACCCCGCCACGCAGGTCCATATGAAAGCGCTCGGTCTGCCCGACGAGGAACACCTGCAAAGCTGGTTCATCCGCCAGATTGAGCAGTTCCTCCAAGCGAAGGGCCGTCGATTGGTCGGATGGGACGAGATCCTCGAGGGCGGACTCGCAAAGAGCGCCACCGTCATGTCGTGGCGCGGCATCGAGGGCGCCATCGCCGCCGCCAAGCTCGGCAACGATGCGATCATGTGCCCCAACCCCTACGTCTACTTCGACTATTTCCAGAGCGGGGCACCCGACCACGAGCCGCTCGCCATCGGCTACAACCTGCCGCTTGCAAAGGTCCACTCCTACGAACCCATCCCGGCGGAACTTACCCCGGAACAGGCGCGCTGCATCGTCGGTGTGCAGGGCCAGTTGTGGACCGAATACGTCCCGACCGCGAACCGCCTCGACTACATGGCCTTCCCGCGCACGTGCGCGCTGGCCGAGGTCGCCTGGTGCCCGCGGGAACGCCCGGCATTCCCCGACTTCCTCAACCGGCTCCGCACCCATCTCCGCCGCCTGGATGTGCAGGACGTGCGCTACCGTGCGCCGCTTGAATACCTACCGGCGCCTGACGGCGCCGGAACGCTCAACGCTTAACGTTTAACGCTGAACGCTCAAATCCGGAACCGACCATGAATAGCAAAGCGTCACCGCAAGGCACCTCGGCACTTAAACGTTAAAAGTTAAACGTTAAGCGTTAAGCGTTTCCTCCCTCTCCCCTCCCCCATGAAAATCACCGCCTGCCAGACCTTCCTCGTCGAGGGTATCAAATACAACTGGACGCTGCTGAAGATCGAAACCGACGCCGGCATCCACGGCTGGGGCGAGGCCACCAACTGGCCCGGCTCCCCGCTGGTCGAGGCCGCCTGCCAGCATGTCGGCAACTTCATCATCGGGCAGGACGCGCGGCGCATCGATTACCTCTGGACGAAAATTTACCGCGACATGCACTGGCTCGGTCAGGCCGGTCCGCTGCTGTCCGCCATCAGCGCCGTGGACATTGCCCTCTGGGATATCAAGGGGAAGCAACTCGGCGCCCCCATCTACCAGCTCCTGGGTGGCGCATACCGGCAGAAAATCCAGCTCTACGCCAACTACTGGTTCATCGGCGGCGGCCATTCCGCCGCCGACTACGCCCGCCAGGCCAGGGCCACGGTCGCGCAGGGATTCACCGCCCTGAAATTCGATCCTTTTGCCCACGTGAATTACGGGTACGGCGATGACCTGAGCGACAACAACGGCCTTACCGAAAAGCAAAAGCAGCTCGCCGTGGATGTGGTCGCCGCCGTCGCCGAGGCCGTCGGTCCGGACGTCGCCATCGCCATCGAGACCCACGCCTTCCTCAACGGCCCGACCGCCGTCGAGATGGCGCAGCGGCTCGCCGGCCTGAAATTCAACTGCATGTGGTACGAGGAGCCCGCGCTGCCGGAATTTCCCGCCGCCATCGCCGACATCCGCCGCCGCATCCCGCTGCCCGTCTGCGTCGGCGAGCGCATCCATTCGCGCTTCATGCTGCGCGCCGTGCTGGAGCAGCAGGCCGCCGACATCGTGATGCCCGACATCACGCGCTGCGGCGGCATCACCGAGATGCGCAAGATGGCCAACCTCGCCGAGACGCACAACGTCCCCTTCGCCCCGCACAATCCCAACGGCCCGCTCTCCACCATCGCCTCCGCCCACGTGATGGCGACGATCCCGAATTTCTTCCGGCAGGAATTCATGGTCAACGACGTGCCCTGGCGCGACGCCTGCCTCTCCCACCCGCTGCCCGTCGAGCAGGGTTACTTCATTCTGCCCGACCGGCCCGGACTCGGGTTCGACGTCAACGAGGCCGAACTCCGGCGCCACCCCGGCCTGCGCTCCGTCCCGGCCGGCCGCAATTTCTACGTATGAAAGCCAAGACCCGCCTCTGGACCGATGACGCCAGCCTGTTCGCCCTTGCCCGGGCCGAGCTTTTCACCGCCGTCGTCGGCGACATCATGGACAAGCTCGGCGCCCAGCGCCAGTTCCTGCCCCCGCAGATCCGGCCCCTGCGCGGCGACATGGTGACCATCGGTCGCGCGATGACCGTGCTCGAGGCCGACGTTTTCTCGGACCAGCCCGCCGGCGGCCACAATCCGCTCCTGAAAAAACCCTTCGGCCTCATGCTGGAGGCGCTCGACGACCTGAAGCCCAATGAAATCTATGTCTGCACCGGCGCTTCACCGACCTATGCGCTCTGGGGCGAACTGATGAGCACCCGCGCGCTGCGGTGCGGAGCCGTCGGCGCCATCGTGGATGGCTACTCGCGCGACACCCGCGGCATCCTCGCCCTCGATTTTCCCACCTTCTCCCACGGTCCCTATGCCCAGGATCAGGCCCCGCGCGGCAAGGTGATAGATTTTCGCGTTCCCCTTCAAATCGGCGACGTCCGCATCCAGCCCGGCGACATCCTCTTCGGCGACATCGACGGCGTTTGCGCCGTGCCGCGCGCCCTCGAGCGCGAGGTGTTCACCCGGGCCCTCGAGAAGGCCCGCGGCGAGAAGGTCGTGCAGAAGGCGATCGCCGCCGGTATGCGCGCCAAGACCGCCTTCGAGAAATTCGGCATCATGTGAAAGCGCGCACCCCAATTCATTCCCGGAAGAGAGCCAATGTGTCCGGTCAGTGGGTAGGGCCCGGTCTCCGTACGGGCCGTTGGTCATGCGGATGTCAAACCGCCCGTCCGGAGGCCGGGCGCTACCCACGGAACCATCAGCTCTCCGATAAATCCGTGCCGAGGTGATGAGTCTGCTCCTCGACGACGCCATCGACTCACCCGCGTTCGCCGCGGATCCGTTTCCTTTCTACCGGGAATTGCAGGCGGGCGATCCCGTGCAATGGTCCCGGCGATGGAACTGCTGGGTCGTCACGCGCTACGAGGACGTGCGCACGTGCCTGCAGGATTTCCGCCGCTTCTCCAATGTCGGCCGCATCACCGGGCTCTTCCACCGGCATTTCGACGCGGGGCAACTTGCCACCCTGCAGCCACTCGTCGCGCACTACTCCCAGGGCCTCATCAATGTGGACCCGCCGGAGCACACGCGCATCCGCAAGCTGCTGCATGACGCCTTCCGGCCCTCGACCATCGGCCGCCTCGCCGGCCACGTGCGGCAATTCGTGGAAGAACTGCTCGCCGCGCGCCGCGAAACCCGACGGCTCGAGGTGGTGCACGACCTGGCCCATCCACTGCCGGTGCAAGTGATCGCCCAACTGTTCGGCGTGCCCCGGGAGGACGTCGGCCACTTCACGCGTTGGTCGGCGGGCATCGTGGAGTTCATGAAGTCGCCCCAGCCTGCTTTCGAAATTTGTCTGCGTTCGCAGGCCTCCCTGCTGGAACTACGGGCCTATCTGCGCTCCGCGATCGCGGAGCGCCGCGCCAAGCCGCGTGACGACGTCCTGTCCCTCATGGTGCACGCCCAATCCGAGGGCGACGCGCTGACCGAGGAGGATATCCTCGGCACCTCGGTCACCCTGCTGCTGGGCGGTCACGAGACGACGACGCGTTTGCTGACCACCACCATTCTCGAACTACTCCGGCACCCAGCCCAGCTCGAACAGTTACGCGCGGACCCTTCCCTCATGGAAACCGCCGTGGAGGAATTCCTGCGGTACTGCGGCCCGTTTCACCGCGACCAGCGGGTCTGCCTTACTGACACCACCGTCGGCGGCATCCCGGTCGCGAAGGGAGATTTCATTTTGCTCATGCTGGCGGCCGCCAACCGCGACCCGGAGCAGTTTGCCGATCCCGACACCCTTGACCTGGCCCGCAAACCCAACCGTCACCTCGCTTTCGGTTTTGGCCCGCACATCTGCCTCGGGGCGCACCTGGCCCGGCTGGAAATGGCCGTCGCCCTGGGCACCCTGCTCGCCACCTGCCGCGAACTCCGCCTGCTGAGCGAGCCCATCGCGTGGGACTTCGGCTTCCTTCGCGGACCGCGCGAATTGGTGATAGGATTCGGACGCTGATCCTGTCCGCAAAGTCCTATCAATAAACGCATCCCACCATCATTCACACTCCGCATCCGGGGTTGTTCCTGTTGAGGTATTTGGGCCGCTCGTACCCCCCTCGATGAAAACCCCTTCCTCGTCTCCTGCCGGCATGCAGGGCCCGGAACCGCTCGTCCCCCGCGATATCAAACGCGAGGTCAACCGCACCCAACCGGACTACATAGTCTACCAACCCCGCAGCCTCGATGGGCCGGACCAGAACACCGGCAACGAGCACTTTCTGGTCATCCTCCACCCCAGCGGCGAGCACCTCGCGCTTTGGACGCAGGGCACGCACGAGGGCAAACCCGATCAGCGCATCGTGATCGCGCGCAGTCACGACGGCGGCAAAACCTGGAGCCAGCCGAGCCGGGTCGCCGGGTCCGACGCGCAGCGCCACATGGCCCGGTTCGGCTTCCCGCTCGTGTCGAAATCCGGCCGCATCTACGTCCTCTACAACCGCTACATCGGGGTGCACGATTACGCCGCCTCGGTCACAGGCGTGACGGGTGCGGTTTACAGCGACGACGCCGGGCGCACCTGGTCGGAGGAACAGATCGTACCGATGCCACGCACCCGGTGGGACAACCCGGATCCGGCCATTCCCGCCAACTGCATCGTCTGGCAGAATCCGCTGCGCCTCCTCGGCGGGCCCCCTTACGTTGGCCTCACCCGGTGGCTTAGCCCGGCCGTCGCCGGCCCGCGCAAGCTCGAGGTGTGGTGGTCGGAACCCTCGGTCGTCGAGTTCATGCGGTTCGACAATCTCGATGCCGATCCGGAGCCCCGCGACTTCAGGATCAGCCATTTTGCGCACGACAGTCACGCCCTCCGCTACGGCCACATCGGACACCCCGAGGTCAGCGTCCTCCAAGAACCGGGCATCGTGCCGCTGCCGGATGGCCGTCTGTTCTGTGTGATGCGCACCAACGCCGGCCATCCGGTCTGGTCCGAATCCGCCGATCGCGGCCAAAACTGGAGCCAACCCCAGCCGCTGCAACAGACCGACACCAGCCTGCCCCTGCGGCATCCGTGCAGTCCGTGTCCGATCTACGAAGTGGCGCCCGGCGAATACATTTTCCTGTTTCACAATCACGACGGCCACTTCGGCGGCTGGGGTCCGATGGACTGCAACCTGCACCGCCGTCCGATCTGGCTGCTCCGCGGTCTGTTCCGCCCCGGGGCGAAGCAGCCGGTCTGGTTTTCCGAACCGCATTTCCTCATGGACAACGACGGCGTGTCACTGCGCCGGCCCGACCTCGCCATGTATTCCAGCCTCACGCCGACCGCCGACGGCCACATTCTCTGGTATCCGGAGCGAAAGTTTTTCCTCCTCGGGAAAAACATCACCCGGACCATGCTGGCGGATATCGCGGTGCCGGAGCGTCCGTAAACAGAAGAAGACCTTCCTGAAGGTGTGCGGCACTACTCGCAGGCGGGGACTCGACGAATGCTTTCCCGCGGATCACGCGGGAAAACGCGGATAATACCTCCGTCATCCGCGTCGATCCGCTTAATCCGCGGGAAGGATTGAATTCTGGGCGGCGGTCCAGGGAACTAATGGAACCCAACATCGCGGCATAAAGCCGCTCCTACAGTTAATTGCAGTGAGTTGAAATCCGTATGCCTCACTCCGCCGGCAGGGCCGCGAGCAACGCCTTGACGGTGTAGACCCGCGGGTCGTTCGGAAACTCCTGCAGGAAGGCGCGGTAATGCTCGCGGGCCAGCGCCGGCCGGCCCAGTTCGGCGGCCAACTGGCCGATGCTGACATGCAGGTCTCCCGCCGCCTCGCGTCGCGCGACGCCGAACGCGCTGACCTTGAGCAGGTGCTCCAGCGCCCGCGCCTCGGCTTTGCCCAGATGCAGGTAACCCCGGGCCGCGACCTGGTGAAACTGGCTGCGCACCACGGGATCCGTCAGCCCCTCCGCCTGCCGCTCGATCCTCGCGGCATGGGCCAGGACCGCTTCCCACGGTTCGTCCGCATAGAGTGCGAACAGCAACAGGTGAACGAGGGCGCGCTGCCCGTACGATTGCGCCGGGTACTCCCGCCAAAGCTGTTCGTAGAGCCGCACCGCTGGTGCTGGTGACTCCTCGCGTGTCCGCATGGTTTCCGCCCGTGCCCAAAAATACAGGCTGCGGGCACGCAAAGCCGGCGTCGCACCATCCCTGGACAATGCTGACAACAGCCCGATCGCCGCCGCCAGGTCCGAATCCGTGCGGGGCTGACGGTTGAACAGCAGCAGGGCCTGGGTGAAGCGGGCCTCCTCCTCCTTGGGGGCGACACCACTCAGCGCGGCCGTGGCCTCGGTGAATCGTCCCTGCGCCCCGAGGCGCCAGGCCTCCTCCAACTCCTCGCCCGCCGGGCCGGCCCTGGCCGCGGCCGCGCAGACCGCCAGGACCGCCAGCCCCAGACGGACCAGGCAGTGGATCACGCGGGGGAACATGGCAATGCGCACACCCATTTTCCTTCACAAGGCCGCATGGCATGCAACCGGTAAACGGACAAAAAACTGCCGGACGTCCGCGCCATCGCGCAGTCCGTCCGGCAGGTAGGGTTGACCGCCACCCTGTTTAGAAATTGCGCGACCCGGAGACGTAATACGACCGGGGTGCATCCACCGTGTTGCTGCCCGCCGCAATGGCGGCCTGCGCGAAAATCTCATCCGTCAAATTTTCTGCGGTGAAGCTGAGGGTCCAGGGGCCGACACGGTAATCCAAACCGGCGTCATAGCGGGTCCCGCCGGGCACCTTGTAGGTGTTCTGCGCGATGCCGTAGTGGGAGTTCTGATAGACCACGCCGCCCCGCACGCTGAAGCCGCGGTCACGGACGTCCGTGAGGTTGTAGCGCGCAAACAACTGGAACTTGTGCCGGGGCACGCCGCGCTGCTCGCCGTCGAGACCGCCGGGACGGACCGCCGGCACCTTGGTCTTCATGTGAGCGTAGCCGCCGTACAGGAGCAATTGCTTGGTCACATCACCCGCCCATTCGATTTCATAGCCGTCCATCGTGACACCCTGGTCGATGATGCGGTAGGAACCGCCCGGCGCGCTGAAGTCCGTCTGCGGCCGCACGAAGTCACTCTGCACGATCTTGAACTTGGCGAAGTTCAGCGTGAAATTCCCGTCGAGAAGGTTCATCTTGATGCCGAATTCCTTGTTCGTGGTGACCGGCTCGACCGTGACCAGCTTCTGCAGCGGGTCGTTCGCCGGGATGCCGGGGTAGATGGAAATCGTGGTCTGGGCGGCACCGGCCTCGCTGTCGACGGCATAGACGGACAGCCACGACAGCGGCTTGATCGTGAGCCCGTACAGCGGGCTCTGGATGGTCGGCGTCTTGGCCGTGTTGGTCCTGGTGTTGTTGAAATTGTTCAGGGTGCTGGCCGCCTTGTTGTAATCCCGGCGGAGACCGCCGGTGAGAATGACCCGGTCGTTGAAGGCGGAAATCTGGGTATTGGCAAAAATGCCCACCGAGCCGGTTTCGCCGCTGGAATCATTGATGGCGGAGAGCGGCGTGGTCGCCGGCAAGCCGTAAACCGGATCGATCAAATTCATGGGCTGCAGCACACCGTTCGCCTGCCGCTGGTCGAACTCCACGTCGCCGATGTCGTAGCCCGCGAGGAAGACCAGGCCGAACTTGTTGTCGGCAACCTGCTTTTTCACCGCCAGGTCGCCCTGCAGCCGGAAGTTGGTCTCGTCGCGCCAGAACTTGGTCATGGTGCGGTTGGTGAAGATGTTGCCGGCGCTGTCGAAGAACAGCGTGTTGTTCGCCGAGGCAAAGTAGTGGTCGTCCACAAACGTGTACCACGCCAGCGCCTGGCGGACCGAGAAGACCTCGTTGAATTGGTGGCTGAGGGTGACGAACACCGCGTTCACATCGTGCTTCCAATGCATGCCGGGTTCACCGCTGGTGTTCAGCGTGAGCGGCGCCCAGCGGTTCACCTGGACCCGCGGGGTGACGCCGACGGGCAGCACGGTGGAGAACGGCGCGCCGGGTTCAACCGGGGCGAGATACACCGCGCCGAAGCCCGTCGGGAAGTTCGCGTTCAACAACTCAATCTCGACCAGCAACTGGGTCTTGCTGGTGATGTTCCACTGGAAGGAGGGATAGACCGCCGTCTTGCTGAGGTGGTCATGATCGCGATAAGTGTCGGATTTCGTGGCGGAAGCGATCAGCCGGAAGGCCATGTTGTCGTGTCCCGGCACCGGGCCGGTGGCGTCGACCGTTCCCCGCATGAAGCCGAAGGAGCCAACGCTCGCCGAGACGTAATTCGACGGCGTGAACATCGGGCGCTTGGTGATGAAGTTCACGAGACCGCCGGACTCGGAGGAACCCGCGATGGAGGCGGACGGACCCTTGATGATCTCGATGCGGTCCAGATTGGCGATGTCGGTCTCGATGCGCGGCATGAAGAAGCCGTTGCGGTAGCGGTTGCCGACGATGAAGCCGCGCACGATGGTGGCGTTGGGCGCATTCTGCCGCGGCGTGACGCCGGGGGTGTAGCGCATGACCTGGTCGAACTGGTAGGCCCCGATGTCCTTCATCAGGTTCGAATTGATCACGCTGATGGACTGCGGGACATTTTCCGCCGGCGTGTTCAGGCGGGTGGCGGAGGCGAGGTTGGACGCGCCGTAGCCCTGGCCCTTCGTCGCTTCGACGGTGAACACGTTCAGCTTGGTGATCTCCTCCTCCTTCGCGACTTCCTTCGCGTCGTCTTTGGCTGCGGGAGTCTGCGCTTGCACATTCAAACCCAGGCAAGCGATCACCACGCCGAGGAAGCGGCGCAGTCTCGCTGAAGCAAAGCATGGCAGGGGAACTTTCATGGTGTAGGTATTTTGGGGTTGCCGGCCGCACGGCCCAGGGCCGCGCTCGGTGCATTCATCATAGACGAGTGACATGACGGACGCTATGGGACAAAACGGACTTCAATGGCACTCCCCGCGTGCGCACACAGCCGTCCACACCGGTCTTTACTGTAAGAGTGGCTTTATGCCGTGATGATGTACTCCCGATCGCGGCATAAAGCCGCTCCTACAGCAGGCCCCTCGGCACGCCTCTCCCTGTCGCACATTTAGATCATCCAGACTAGTTGCCCGCTAGCGCGGCGCGGATCACCGGTTCAAACTCCCTGGCCATGCGCATGAAACCCAGGTCGTTGGCATGCGCGTTGTCCGTCGAGCCTTCCCCATCGGTGCCGTACAGGGCTGTGCCGGGGATGTAGTGCAGCCCGGGCACGCGTTCTTTTTGCAACGTCGCGAAGGCCTCGCGGAGTGCGGCGTGATTCTCGCGGTTGTAATCCGCCTTGGCCGTCTCGATCCACGCATTCGGAAAGACGCGGTCCTCGACGAGCACAATGGGCGTGTCTGGCCGGGCGGCGCGCAACTGCCGCACGAGCGGCACGCACCGTTCGCGAATCTGCGCGGGTTGCATGTTGCCGCAGCATTCGATGACGAACACCGCGGCCTCCACCTGGGCCAGGAACCGGCCGATGACGGGATCCATGCGCCCGGTGCCCGAAAACCCCAGGTTCAGCACCGGCCGGTCCAGCAGGCGGCCGAGAATGGCGGTGTGGCAAATGCCCGGACGCGAGGCCACCCCGCCCTGTGTGATGGATGTGCCGTAGAACACGACCGGCTTCGGCCGCGGGGTCAGCCCGAGGAAGGCCGCCCCCTTGGGCACGCCGATCTCCAGGAATTCGATCCCGTTGTACAGCGGCAGGTAGAGCGCATATTCCCGCAGGCCCGGGGCCAGTCCATGGATGATCTCACCCTCGAAGTCCTGCGCCCTGGGCTTGTTGCCCTGCACATAGCGCCACGTCCCGGCGGCATCGCGGGCATAAAGATCAACGCCGCTGACACCTGTGGCCGGCATGTGCGGCAGCGCCAGTTCAACATTCGTCAGCCGGTAGCGGACATGGTACGCCGTCGCATCCGAGCGGAACCGCGCCATCATGCCGGCACTGCAGCGGCTGAGATCCCACACGCTGAACTTGCCGTAGAAATCGAGCAACGTGCTCGTCTCCTTCTGGGCCGCGACCGGCAGGCGGTCGAAATAGCGCAGCCGCTCCTGATCCTCCCAGGCACGGCCCTCCACGCCCCATTGCCTGACGTCGTGCCAGACCAGTTCGGACACGGGAGCGCTTACTACCGGCACGGCGGCGGGATCGGGTTTTTCCATGGGGAATATACGAGGATCGTTGATAGATTCAGCCCAAGTCGGACCAATTCTGACGCCAGCGCGTCAGTGGGCAGGGCCCGGCCTCCGGACGGGCCCTACCCAAAACGGCGTATTGCATTGGGGTCGTCGGCATTGTGAAGCCTCTACGGGGTCATCTCATCTAAGACCTTGGCCGGAATTTCATCGAGCAGGATGTGCTCCTTCTTCAGGCCGTATTGCACAAAATGCCGGCCGGCGGCGTGGAGGTATTGCGGCATCGCGATGCCGGTGCAGGTCGAGGCGCGGAAACCGTCGGGCGATTCCAGATCATCCGCCTCCGCGAGCACACGCGGTGCACCGAAGATTAGGCCGCCGTTGCGCTCCTCGCCGGGCAGTTCCCGGCCAATGACAAACCACTGGGGGTTGCGCGTCCGGTTGCCCCCGTCCCACACGTGCGTGGCCCCGTTGCGGGTGCCATCATTGTTGGTGAACAGCAGCATGAACCGGCCGTCCGGCAGCCGGGCGATCGGGCACATCGTGTGCGGGTGATCAATCCACGCGGCGTCGGGACCGTAGCGCAGCCGCTCGGCCTTCGTCCAGGTGCGGCCGCCATCGCGCGACACCGCGTAGCCGGGTGAGCCGAGATAGGTGCGCATGACGCACACCCAGCGGCCGTCGGACAACGGCACCACGGTCGGTTCCTGCGTGTTGGCGGCCAGTTCCACGGAACTCCCCCCGAAGGCAGCGGCCAACTGGCGCGCCGCGGGGTTGTCCCCGTGAAGGAGCAAATCGGCGCGGAGACCGCGGGTCCCGGGCGGCAGCAGGCTGAAACGCAGCCGGGAAGGATCGCGCTCGTTCAGGATGTTTTCGCACTCCAGGAAAGAGGACTCGGCCCAGCAAAGCTGCCAGGCGCGGCGCGTGGCACCGTTGCGATGCACCTGCGTGAAAGGCAGCACCACCCGCCCGTCCGGCATCACCTGCGGCGGATGATTGAGATGCCCGTGGATGCGCCCGGGAAACACGCTGATGTCACGCTCGAACACGGGAATCCGGCAGATCTCCGACCAGGTCAGTCCGGCGTCGTCGGAGAAGGTGAACCCGAAGGTTCCGGCATCCACCTCGGGACTGGACCGCTCAATGCCGCCGCCATGCTGCCGGCCCTCATGCAGAAACAGGTAGATGCGACCGGTGCCTGGAACCACAAACGGACAGCCGTAGGCGCGCCGAAATTCGGCGGTCGAAGCCGTGATCGGCCGCGGCTCCGTCCAGGTGCGCCCCAGGTCCTGACTGACCGCACACACGATGCGCTCATCCAACGCGCTTTCGAAGGAACCCTGGCTCCAGGTGACAAACCACCGGCCGTCCGGAAGCAGGACCACGCTGCCCGATTCGTTTTTGCGGAGGGCGGCCAGGGCCGGCGGCAGGTTGGGACCCGACATCGGCGGATGCCGGTAAATGTCCGCGTAGGCGAACGGCCGGGATTTCATTCCCTCCATCAAACGCGGCGGGGTCATCGGCGGACTCCCGTTAATTGCGCAACCATTGGTCCAATCATGATGTGATTTTCGTCCCGACTCTCAGGTGCGCACATGGGTCCCGCAAAGCATTAAAACGGACATCAATCTGGCAATCAGGACATTAATCCCATGGACCGCATCGGCCGCCCTGCATGGGACATTCAGGACATGAGTGGGAAGGGAGCGACGGAAGCTTGCTGCTTTCCGTCTGAGCCACTTGGGTGGGGATAGGAGAAACCTACCGTGCCCGGCGCTATTACCCCAGCCTCCGCAGCGGACATGCGCGCCTTCCTGCGCTGCAACCAGATCCTCGCGCAGCATCTCGACGGCTCGCCGCCCTGGCTGCTCTGCGGCCTGCGCTGGTACCTCCAGTGTTTCTATTACTGCTGCCCGGTTGAACCCGACTACCGCGTCAGCATGCACCAGCACGACTGGTTCGAGATCGCCCTGCTCTGCAAGGGCCGCCTGCAGTACCGCACACCGCAGCACGCCGCCACCTTCAACCCGGGCGATATTTTCTTCATGCCGCCGGGGCGCCAGCACAGCTGGTCCACGGTGAAGGCGCCGGTGGTGATCGCAAGTTACCAGATCAAGATCGGCTCCCTCGACAAGACCGGCCAGGCCCTGCTGCAGGCGCTGCTCGACCGCGTCGATGCGGGGGGCTTCCATGTGCGCCGGAACGCGGCGCACAGCCGTTTGCACCAGACCATCTGGGAATTGCTGCATCAGAATCCCCCCAGCCCGCTGCTGGCCGAGAAGCTGCGCTCGCTCACCCAGTTGTTCGTCCAGGAGCTGATGGAACTCGCCGCCCCGACCGCGGCCCTGGCGCCGTTGCCCGTCCCGTTCACCATCTGTCCCGAAACGGTGGCGACCTCCAAATACCAGCAGATCGTGGATTTCGTGCACCAGAACATCAGCCAGCCGATCCAGCTCGAGGACATCGCCAGCCACTTCCATTACAGCGTGCGCCACGTCGCCCGGCTCTTCCGCGAGGAAAGCGGCGTCGCGCTCGGCCGCTACATCGTGGACCAGAAACTCCGCACCGCCCAGCGCCTGCTCGCCACCACCGATTTCCCGGTGAAAACCATCGCCTTCGACCTGGGTTATCACGACGTGGGTTATTTTTGCCGGCTGTTCCGCACCCACCTGATGGGCACCCCCAACAGTTACCGTGCCCAGATGCTCGCCGGGCGGACGGCCACGCCCTACAGCGCGACCAACCATCACAGCTTCCGCGGCACGTCGGTGCCGGCCGGAGTCGAGGTCCCGGCCGAACCCAGGATCGCCCACGCCGGGTGAACCGGCATCCGTGCCGCGTCGCCGTTCCCGCGATGTCCCTCCGCCGGCCCATTGAGTCCGCCCGCCCGTGAAACGCCCGGGCCTTATTCTCGGGCTGGGCCTGGCGGTGGCCGGGGCCGGGTTCGCCGCCTGGCAATTTTCCCGCCGACCAACCTGGCCAGGCCGCGAGCCTGCGGAGGAAGTGGTGCGCATCGGCCACATTTTCCTCGAAACCCAGACCGCCATTGATGCCCTGGGGCGCGCCTACGAGGAACACTGCCGCCAGCAGGGACAGCGGGTGAAGGTGGTCCAGATCGCGGTGCCGCACCGGCTGTATGCCAGTTGGTTCATCACGCAACTGCTCAGCCACGACACGCCCGAGATCCTCGCCATCCATGCCGGCAGCACCACCGACCGCCTCGCCCGCTACATCGAGCCCCTCGGTGCCGAGCTGGCCAAGCCCAATCCCTACAACGCCGGCACGCCCCTCGCCGGCGTGCCCTGGCGGAATACGTTCACCGCCGGGTTGCGCAGCTCCTATTTCGACACCCTGCTCGATTACTACAGCGTACCTTTCACCAACACCACCACCCGGTTGCTGGTGAACCTGGATCTTTACCGGGAAATATTCGGCGACGCGCCCTGGCCGGGAACCTACGAGGGCTTTGTCCAGTTGTGCCGCGACACCCAGGCGTACGCCGCCCGCACCGGCCGAATCATCCACCCCATCGCCAGCTCGCTGTTCCACGCCCCGGTGCTTT
The DNA here is from genome assembly GCA_964518665.1 of uncultured Opitutaceae bacterium. GTDB lineage: Bacteria > Verrucomicrobiota > Verrucomicrobiia > Opitutales > Opitutaceae > UBA2377. The sequence goes on from CAZFHG010000019.1 coordinate 20,217, forward strand.
CCCGGCTGATCGTGCGCACCCAGACCGCGCGCCTCGCCATGCAGTTCAATCCCACGCGCACCCTGCGCTACTCCAACACGGAGCAGAGCCTCGCCTGTCTCACGGGCGGCTACACCCTGACGACGCCGGAGATCCGCGACCAGCTCGCCATGATCCATGAATTGTCCGGGCTGATGCAGCCCGGCTTCACGCAACTGGGACGCGAGGATGCCGACATGTATTTCAAGCAGGGGCATGCGCTGACCCTGATCAGCTTCAGCAACTCGGACCAGTCCGTGCGCCAGGAAATCAAGTTTCCCCTGGGCGTCGTGCGTGTGCCCACCCCGCAGCCGTCCGCCACCCGCTACGGCCGCAACGTCCTCGGTCCCTACGAGGACAAAAGCTACACCTCGCATTTTGAGGTGGGCCTGGCCAGTCACAGCCGCCACCGGGCGCGCGCCCTCGACTTCCTGAAATTTGCCACCAGCCAGCAGGGCAACCGCATCTTCGCCCAAGTCGCGCGCTGGACCCCCTCGGTCGCCGGCGTCGAACCGCATCCGAATCTCCTGCCCTATCTCTCCGATCCACAGGGCGGCTACCAACTGGGCTTCGATCTCGCCTGTTACGACACCAGCCGGGCCGGCGACATCGCCCGCGTTGATCAGTCAAATCTTCATCTGCTCGCCGATACCCGCGACGGCGCCGAGGACCGCTTCGTGCAGAAGATCGCCGGAGAATACGACCGGGCCATGCGAGCGGACATCGCTCGCGACATCAAGTCGCGGGAGGACACCGTGCAACGCAACGACACCATGATCGCATGCCTCGACCGGCTGGCGGCTGCAGCGGCGGCGGACGCCGGGGCATTGGCTGACCGGCGTGATGCCCTGTGGGAAGCGAACCTGGAGCAGGAGGCCACCGCGCTGCTGGTACGGCACACCCTGCGCAAGCATCCACAGACCCCGCACTGATTCGCTCGGCCCGGCGATCCCAATGAACGCAAAAAACGCAATGGATCCCCTGCCGGAAGTCCAACTCGACTGGACCGGATGGCTGTCCAACCTGCGCCGCGAGGGCACCCCGGAACGCGTGTATTACTTCGAGCACGGAGTGGCGGACAACGTGCAGGGGGCAATCGCAGCGCAGCACGGGGTTTGGGCGGGATTGGAGGGAGCATCGCCGGAAGCCGAATGGAAACGGCGCGAGGCCATGCACGCCTATCTCGGCCAGGAGCTCTTCCGCGTCTTCCCTCCCGGGGCGCGGATCGTGCCGCCAAAACGGGAAGGCCAGTGGGCCGAGGAAACAAAGGGCGTGATCACAAGCTGGGAGGAATTCGAGCACTATGACTGGCCCGACCCGGCCGCGGCCGATTATGCCGTGCTCGACTATTATGAGCGGGAATTGCGGGACAACATGCGGGTTTTCCATGTCGTCGACATCTGGGAAGTCGTCGTCGGGCTCTTCGGCTTCGAATCCCTGGCCTACGCGGTGTATGAAGACCGGGCGCTGGTCCGCGCCATGTTCGACAAGGTGGGCGCCTTTGTCGCCGCGGTGGCGGAAACCGTGTGTGACTTCGAATGCTACGGGGCGGTTTATCTGGGCGACGATCTTGCCTTCAAAACGTCGCTCTTCATGTCCCCCGACCTGCTCCGCGAACTGATCATCCCGTGGCACCAGCGCATCGCGGATATTGCCCACGCCCATGGGAAGCTCTTTTTGTTCCATTGCTGCGGCAATATGTACCCGTTGCTCGATGAGTATATCGACCGCGTGCGGATTGATGCGAAGCACTCCTTCGAGGAATCCGTGCTGCCCGTGACCGAGGTGAAGCGGCGGTATGGCCGGCGTCTCACCCTGCTCGGCGGCATGGATGTGGATTTCCTGGCGCGGGCGACTCCGGAACGGATCGAGGCCAAGACCCATGAAATCCTCACTGCCTGCATGCCGGGTGGCGGGTATTTTCTCGGCTCGGGCAACTGGGTGACGGAATACATTCCACCGGAGAACTACCTGGCCATGCTCCGCGCTGCGCGACAGTTTACTTCTGCCTGAAGGCTGGACAATGCATCCAAGAATCAGGAACGACTGCAAATCATGACCTGCCAGCCGACCGACTTTGCGCTCCAACAGTAAAAAGCTGACCGTGAGTGAGGACACCTGTAAGGACACCACCCAAGCCATGACCACCGCTATTCCGGTCTGTCCCGATTTCGAACGTCTCCGCCGGACCGTCCGGCGCGAGCCGACCGACCGTGTGCCCTTGTTCGAGCTGCTGGTGGAATTCGAAATCCAAAGCCGGTTCCTGGGCCGTCCTGTGACCTATGAAAACCTGGCCGCGCAGGTCGAGTTCTGGACGAAGGCCGGCTACGATTACATCCCGCTCGTGGCCGGCATGATGCGCCCGGGCAAGGTCACCGAGGACTCGTCGATCTCGCGGACCCTGCGCGCCGCACTCGAAAAGGAAGGCGTGGACACCAGTGACGACCGCAGTTGGAACCTGGAGTACACGCCGTTCATCCTCGATCGCCGCCGGTTCGACCGGTTCCCCTGGGCGCAGGCCGCCGCCGTCGACATCAGCCAGTTCCACGCCGTCCAACCCCTCCTGCCCGAGGGCATGAAGGTCGTGGCTGTCTCGGGCAAGATTTTCACCCTGAGCTGGATGCTCATGGGCTTCGAGAACTTCGCGGAATCCCTGCTCGCCGATCCCGAGCTGGCCGCCGACGTGGTGCAGCGGGTGGCCGAGATCCAGCTTCAGGCCCTCGATCAAATCCTCGCCCTGCCGCACGTGGCGGCGGTTTGTGCGGTGGACGACATGGCTTATTCGCAGGGCCCGATCATTTCGCCCAGCCTGCTGAGAAAATATATCCTGCCGTGGTACCGGCAGGTCGCGGCCCGCTGCCACGCGTCGGGCCGGCTGTTCTTCCTCCATTCGGATGGCGACCTCACTGCGTTGATGGATGATCTCATCGACCTCGGTTTGGATGCGCTGCATCCCATCGATCCGACGGCGATGGACATTGTCGAGGTCAAGCGCCGCTGGGGCAACCGGCTCTGTCTCTTTGGCAATGTGGATCTGGAACTGCTGCGGTCCGGCAGTCCGGAGGAAGTGCGCGCCAAGGCGCGCGATCTGCTCCGTCTGCTGGCACCCGGCGGCGGCTACGGGATCGGCTCCGGAAACTCCGTGCCGGCGTGGGCACGGCTGGAGAACTACAATGCGATGCGCGAGGCCGCCCTGGAATTCGGGCGGTATTCCACTTTTGGCCCATAACCGGAATGATGAAATCGGCGCCGGAATGCCGCTATGATGGCGAAGCTGAAAAGCATTTCCGGTAGGCCGCCAGCTTGCTGGCGCTCAGAGCGGGAGCAAGCTCCCTGCCTACTCGCCAGCTGCATCGTTCCAGCCTAAATTGGGTTTAGCCTCGAGGGTAGCTACGAGCGTGAGCGAGTGGATCACACGTGGCATACTCCAATTTCCACTCGCTCACGTTCGTAGCTGCCCGCAAGCCAAGATATCTTGGGTGATTCGTATCGGGATTAACGCCGCTGCCGCAGGTAACGACCGAAGACAATCAACCCCAACCCGGCGGCCATGAGTGCGTACGTGGATGGCTCGGGGACCGCCTGGTACAGAACAATGGAACTGGGCAGATAGGCGATGTTCAGGGTGTAGTCCGTCCCGGCATAATTGGCGGTGAAGGCATCCCCGGAATTGGGCAGGCCGGAAAAATAACCCGCAAACCCGCTGCCGCCGGACGAAATGTTCATGATCGTGTAGTTCGTGCCCTCGGTTGGCGGAGCCAGCAAAATGACATCAAGGGCAAGCAGTCCGGCGCCCAGATTGACGGTACTGGTGGGATTCTGGAAGGTGATGCGGTCGGACGTGACGCCATTAACCTCCAATTCGATGATGGACGCACTCGTGGCGAGAAAGTCGCTGTTGATCAGGGTGAGGGTGCCGATCGAATTGCCCGGCGCGAGCGTACCTCCGGCCAGCGTCAGGTCGCCATTGATCGTACCGGCGCCACGAATCAGTCCCGTGGATCCATTGGTCAGGTAGGAGCCGGAGACCAGCGTGCCGCTCTGCACATTGATCGATCCCAGATTCATGAACTGGGCGGCCGTGGGGGCATACAGCGAGACGCTGCCGCCATTCACATGAATGGTCCCGGCGATGCTGTTCACCGCCGTGTAACCCGTGCCCGTCGTCCCGATGACGAGGCTCCCGCCGGTGGCGCTGATGGTGCCGGCATTGGTGAAGCTCCGCGCGTAAAGCGTGCCGGAGCCGGCCGTGTGGGTGATGACGCCCTGATTGGTGATCGCCGTGCCGGCGCTGCCATCGGTATAGATCGTGACGTCACCCGTCACCGTCGTCGTCGCATCCAGCGTCAGGGCGTTGTTCACGCCACTCACGTAAATATAGGAACTGGTCCCCTGGGTGATGGCCTTGCCGCTCAATGTCCCCACCTGCTGCCAATAGAGGCCGGCACTGCTGCCCAGAATGGCATTCGTGCCGGTGAAATTCGTCCCCCCGGTGAAGTGCACCCCGCTGCTCGTCGTACTCAGGTTGAGATCTCCGGTCAGGCTGACTCCGTCGAGGTAGCCGCTGGAGGTGGTGAACGTTAGCGCCCCGGCCGCGATGGTGCCGCCCTGGATCGTACCGCCTAAGAGCTCAAACGTGCCGCCGCTCGGCGCGGTCAGAGTGGCGGCCGCGTTATTGAGCGTGCCGTTCAGAAGGGCCCGGCCGCCATTGATCACCACATTGCCGAGATTGGCCGTGGTATTCGTGCCGTCCCAGCGCAGGATGCCAGCATTCTGCGCCGTCATGGTGCCATTGTTGTCGACGTTGCCCCGCAGGTAGATCGTCGTGCCGCTGCCGTCCGCCGTCACGGTGCCGGTGTTCGTCGCATTGTAGGTCACACTGGGGTAATTGAGGTACAGCGTCCCGGCGGTGGCCGTGATGGACCCGGTGTTGGTGAAATTGCGGGCGTAAATCTGGCCGGTCCCGCCCGTGTGCGTGAGCACACCCTGATTGGTGATCGCCGTACCGACGTTGCCGTCGGAATAGATTGAGACGTCGCCCGTTACGGTCGTCGTCGCGTCTAGGGTCAGTGCACTGTTGGCACCACTCACATAGATGTAGGCATTAGTGCCCTGCGTGATCGACTTGCCCGCCAGCGTTCCTACCTGCTGCCAGTAGACATAGCTATTGTTGGCGAAGCTGGCATTCGGACCCGTGAAGTTTGCTCCCCCGGTAAAGTGCACCCCGCTGCTCGCGGTGGACAGATTCAAATCTGCAGTCAGCGTGGCTCCATCAAGGTAGCCGCTGGAGGTCGTGAAGGTCAGCGCGCCAGCCGCGATGCTGCCCCCTTGAATTGTGCCGCCAAGGAGTTCAAACGTGCCGCCACTCGGAGCCGTCAGGATGGCCGCGGTGTTATTGAGCGTGCCGTTGAGATAAGCATGACCGCCGTTGAGCACAACATTGCCGAGGTTGGCCGTCGTGTTCGTGCCGTCCCAGCGTAAGCTGCCCGCGTTCTGCGCCGTCATGGTGCCGTTATTGTCGACGTTGCCCCGCAGGTAGATCGTCGTGGCGCTGCCGTCCACCGTCACGGTGCCGGTGTTCGTCGCGTTGTAGCTGGCGCTCGGATAATTGAGGTACAGCGTCCCGGCGGTGGCCGTGATGGACCCGGTGTTGGTGAAATTCGCCGCGTAAATCTGGCCGGATCCAGTGGTATGCGTGATCACGCCCTGATTGGTGATCGCCGTGCCGGCGCTGCCATCGGAGTAGATCGAGACATCGCCCGTGACGGTCGTCGCTGCGTCCAGGGTCAGCGTGTTGTTGACCCCGTTGACATAGATATAGGAGTTGGTGCCCTGCGTGATCGCCTTGCCCGCCAGTGTCCCCGCCTGCTGCCAGTAGAGATACGCATTGTTGGCCAGAGTGGCGTTCACACCCGTGAATACTGCTCCATTCAAAAAATGCACTCCGCTGCTCGACGGACCCAGGTTGAGGTCTCCGGTCAGGCTGGCTCCGTCCAAGTAACCGCTGGAAGTCGTGAAGGTCAGCGCCCCGGCCGCGATGGTCCCGCCCTGGATCGTGCCGCCATAGAGTTCAAACGTGCCGCCGCCGGGCGCCGTCAGGGTGGACGCGGTGTTGACAATCGTGCCGTTCAACAGGGCCCGCCCGCCGCTGAGCACCACATTGCCAAGGTTGGCCGTCGTGTTCGTGCCGTCCCAAAGCAGGTTGCCCGCATTCTGCGCGGTTAGCGTGCCATTATTGGCAAAGTTGCCCCGCAGGTAGATCGTCGTGCCGCTGCCGTCCACTGTCACGGTGCCGGCGTTCGTCGCGTTGTAGCTGACGTTCGGATAATTGAGGTACAGCGTCCCGGCGGTGGCCGTGATGGACCCGTTGTTGGTGAAATTGCGTGCGTAAATCTGGCCGGATCCCGTGGTATGCAAGATCGCCCCCTGATTGGTGATCGCCGTACCGACGCTGCCATCGGAGTAGATCGAGACATCGCCCGTCACGGTCGTCGCCGCGTCCAGGGTCAGCGTGTTGTTGACGCCGCTGACATAGATATAGGAGTTGGTGCCCTGCGTGATCGCCTTGCCGGCCAGCGCCCCCACTTGCCGCCAGTAGATAAAGGCATTGTTAGCCAGGGTGGCGTTCGGGCCGGTGAAGCCTGCTCCGTTCAGCAAGTGCACCCCGCTGCTCACTGTGCTCAGGTTGAGATCTCCCGTCAGGCTGGCTCCGTCGAAAGAGCCGCTGGAGGTCGTGAACGTCAGCGCCCCGGCCGCGATCGTGCCACCTTGGATCGTGCCACCATAGAGTTCAAACGTGCCGCCGGTGGGCGCGGTCAGCGTGGCCGCGGTGTTGACAATCGTACCGTTCAACAAGGCCCGCCCGCCGTTGAGGACGACGTTGCCGAGGTTGGCCGTGGTGTTCGTGCCATCCCATAGCAGGTTGCCCGCGTTCTGCGCGGTTAGCGTGCCGTTGTTATCGAAGTTGCCCCGCAGGTAGATCGTCGTGCCGCTGCCGTCCACTGTCACGGTGCCGG
>CAZFHG010000020.1:0-21363 GCA_964518665.1 uncultured Opitutaceae bacterium
GCCACCGTCAAGGGCGACGTCCACGACATCGGCAAGAACATCGTCGGCGTCGTCCTCGCCTGTAACAACTACGACGTCATCGACCTCGGGGTCATGGTGCCGTGTGAAAAGATCCTCGCCACCGCGAAGGAAAAAAACGCCGACGTCATCGGCCTCTCCGGCCTCATCACCCCTTCGCTCGACGAGATGGTCCACGTCGCCAAGGAGATGACGCGCACCGGCTGCACCCTGCCCCTCCTCATCGGCGGCGCCACCACGTCCGCCGCGCACACCGCGGTCAAGGTCGCGCCCGAATACGCCCAGCCCGTCGTCCACGTGCTCGACGCCTCGCGGGTCATCGGCGTCGTCTCCGCGCTGCTGAGCAAGGAGCAGCAAACCGCCTTTGCCGCCGACAACGCCGCCAAGCAGGAAAAGCAGCGCACCGATTTCGCCGCCCGCCGCGCCTCGCGCCCCCTCCTCCCCATCGCCCAGGCCCGCGCCCGCCGCCAGACATTCGACTGGGCGATAGTCGACATCCCGGCACCCGATTTTCTGGGCACCCGGGTCTTTTCCACTGACGCGGTGGCAGAAAGTAAGAATGCAGAAGGTAGAGGAAAGAACGAGACCACAGGGGCGCCTCCTCCTTCTTCCTTCATCCCTCTTACTTTGAATGAAATCGCCGATTTCATCGATTGGGGCCCGTTCTTCTCTGCGTGGGAGCTGCACGGCCGGTTTCCGGAGATTCTCGAGGACCCCGTCGTCGGCTCCGAGGCGAAAAAACTCTTTGCCGACGCCCAGGCGCTGCTCGCCCGCATCATCGCCGAAAAGCGTTTCACCGCCCGGGCCGTCATCGGCTTCTGGCCCGCCAATTCCGTCGGTGACGACATTGAACTCTACGATCCCAACGGGATCGCCCTAAGCCCGTCGAACGGGCGCCGGCCTGACTCACTCAAGGTCCTCACCACCTTCCCCTTCCTGCGCCAGCAACTCGAAAAGCCCGCCGACCAGTTCAATCACTGTCTCGCCGATTTCATTGCCCCGAAGGACAGTGGCCGGATCGACTACCTCGGCGGCTTTGCGGTCACCGCCGGTCATGGGGTTGAGGAATTCGCCGCCGGATTCCGAAAGACACACGACGACTATCACGCCATCATGGCACAGGCCCTGGGAGACCGCCTCGCCGAGGCCCTCGCCGAACTGATGCACAAGAAGGCCCGCGATTTCTGCGGCTACGGCCGCACCGAGAATCTGGCGATGAAGGACATCATCCGCGAAAAATACCGCGGCATCCGCCCTGCGCCTGGCTACCCTGCCTGCCCCGACCATACGGCCAAGCCGCCATTGTTCGACCTGCTCCAGGCCCAGTCCGCCGCCGGCATCACCCTGACCGAGTCCTGCGCCATGTCACCGGCCTCAAGCGTCAGCGGCTTTTACTGCAATCACCCGGATGCAAAGTACTTTGCCGTCGGCAAGCTCGGCGAGGATCAGGTCACCGACTACGCCACCCGCCGGGGCATTCCAGTGGCCGAAGCCGAGAAGTGGCTTGCGCCGTATTTGGATTACTGAGGCCAGCAGGCCCGCTCCTACATCAAGGCAACCGTCCGTAATCCGTGTTCAAGTGAGCCAACGTTTCTGAGAGCGGCTTGAACTATATCCTCTGCGCCAGCGCTTCGAGCTGGTTCGTCGCGATGCCCCAGCCTTCGTGGAAGCCCATCTTCTCGTGCGCTTCGCGGTCGGCCACCGTCCAGTGGCGGACACGGGCGGTGTAAATGGTCCGGCCATTGCCGGCGTCCTCGAAGGTGAGAATGCCCGTCATGAAGGGTTTCTCCGACGGCACCCAGGCGCTGGTGAACGCATCGGTGAAGACCAAGCGCTCATTCGGCACGACTTCGAGATAGATGCCGGGATTCGGGAATTCCTGCCCATCCGGCGACTGCATGGTGATGCAACTGGCACCGCCGGGACGCACGTCCATCACAGCGCGCACCGTCTTGAACGGCGGCGGGGTGAACCATTGCGTGATCAGCTCCGGCGTGGTCCAGCAGCGGTAGAGCTTCGCGCGCGGAGCGTTGAGCACGCGGTTGAGAACAAGTTCACGGTCGGCGGGGAAATCAAGTGCTGTGGACATGGGCATTAGGAATCAAGGGTGAGGGGTATGGGTGGGATTAAAAAGTACAACGAATGAGCATGAGGGATCAGGACAAGCTCCCATGGATTTTCCCCAAATTCATCGTGAATCACAAGACGTGGGTCTGACCGTCTTCGCCCGGAAATCACTTCAGTCCGCCTGGCGACCAATGCAATTAACCACAAAGAACACAAAGGTCCCAATGCGGACGGAGCACGCGAAGCCCTTATAAGGGCGCGGGTGATCTTCACCTACCGGACAGATCCTTTGTGTTCTTTGTGGTTAAATCCGTATGCCTCGGTTTCGGCACCTTCACTTAGCGCATATCGATGCGCAACTGTCCTGAATTTCCACATCGTCAGGGATCCCCGCACCGGCTTTGCTGCGCCCATGCTCGAACTACGCCCCACCTGCGAGCACTGCAACAAGGCCCTGCCGCCCGACTCGACCGAGGCCCGCATCTGCTCCTACGAATGCACTTTCTGCGCGGACTGCGTTGACCGCGTGCTCTTCAACATCTGCCCGAACTGCGGCGGCGGCTTCACCCCCCGGCCCATCCGTCCGGTCCGCAATTGGAAGGGCAACAACCACCTCGGCACCGACCCCGCCAGCACGACGGCCAAACACCGGCCGGTGAACCTGGTGGATCACGCGGTGTTCATCACCCAATTGCAGGGGCTCCCGCCCGAAGCCCGCTGACCGGCACGGCGCGGCCTGATTGCCGCCTGTTTGGCATGGGAGTAGCTATGATGAGCAGTCCCCATGCGAATACTCGTGGTCTCCGACCTGCATTTCGGCCTCAAGCAATTCGACTGGGTCGCCACACAGGCCGAAGCCTACGACGCGATTGTGATCGCCGGAGATCTGCTCGACATCGCCGGCCACCTCGACCTCGACGCACAAATCACCGTGGTTGAGAAATACCTGCAGGTCATATCCGAGAAGACCCGATTGCTGGTGTGCTCGGGCAATCACGACGGTGATGTCCGGAACGCCGCGCAGGAATACACCGCCGGCTGGCTGCAACGTGTGCGCGCAACCGGTTTGGTGGTTGACGGCGGCAACGTCGATATCGGACCCCTGCGGGTGACGGTGTGCCCGTGGTGGGACGGTCCGGCCTCGCAGGCGGAGATGCAGTCCTTCCTCCGCAACTCGCGGGGCACCGCCGATCAGGCCTGGCTTTGGGTGCATCACGCGCCACCGGATGGGGTGGGCGTGAGCTGGACCGGGAAGGAGTTCGCCGGTGACTCGTCGCTCGTGAAAATGATCCATGAACTGCAGCCCCAATTCGTATTCTCGGGCCACATCCATAATTCGCCGTTCCGCAACGGCGGCGGCTGGGCGGCCCGCGTGGGTCCGGCCTGGGTGTTCAACGCCGGCCGCCAGCTCGGCGCCCCACCCGCGCGCATCGAGGTCGACCTCAGCCTTCGGACCGCCCGGTGGGTTTCGCAGGCCGGCATCGAGGAGATTTCATTCGATGCCGCGCCCGGCACCAAGCCCTCCGTGTTGATGTAGCCGGGCTCGCTGAGCCCGGTTTCCATGACCCCGGGGTCAGCGACCCCGGCTGCAATTGCATTCAAATCCCCTCGGGATCGTCACCGGACAGGAGGCTTTACTGTCGGACTGCACTGGCTCTCAGTCGCCGGCGGCTTCACGCCGCGGGACGGCCCGGGGGTGTTTTTGCATCAGCGTATCGAGCACCTTGTCGATGATGCCAAGGTGGCCGGCCTGATCCCTGAACTGGTTCTTGATCTCGACGAGGTAGCGGTTCAGCGAATCCACCCGGCGGGCGAGAATGGTCGCGAGGTGGATGGCAGCGTCGGGGTGTTCCCGGAAGAAAACGTCAGGATTGGCGACCTGACGGAAGGTCGCCGGCGTGCGGGTACGCACCGTGGCGGTCGGAAGCGTGGACAGCAGCCACGACATCTCGCCGAGCACGGCGCCGGGTTCATAGATCTGGGCGATGAGCACACCACCCTTGAGGACCTCGAGTTCGCCCGCCTCCAGCAGGAGAATCCCGGCCAAGGGCTGCCCTTCCTCGATGACATTTTGACCGGCCGGCACGGTGATTCTGGGACCTGAAGCGAGAGTGGTAATGTCCATGGATTGGCGCTGACGGCCAACACCAGATAGCAGCTTCCACGCCAGCCGGACTGTCCTGTGGCGTCAGACTTTGCGGCCGGGTCGCCATGGGACACCTTCGGCTCCTTCGCACCCCGCCCCATGTCCAACGCCACCGTCATCCAGCTTGGTGTCTTCCTCGCCCTCAATGCACTCGTCGCCCTCGTCACCTGGCTGCACTGCCGCCGGGCGCCGCGTTCTTCGAGCGACACCAAGGAATATTTCCTCGCCGGCGGCACGCTCGGCTGGGTCTTTATCGCGGGCTCGCTGACCCTGACCAACATCAGCACCGACACCCTGGTTGGGTGGAACGGCAACCAGATGCTGCTGATCGCCTGCTGGGAGCTCGCCGGCGTGCCGGGGCTCATCCTCCTGGCGAAGGTCTTCATCCCACTGTACTACAGATACGACTGCACCACCGTCACCGAGCTGCTCGAGCGCCGCTACCACAACAAGCATATCCGCGCGACAGTGGCCGCGATTTTCCTCCTCGGCAACGTCCTGCTTTTTCTGCCGGCCATGCTCTACACGAGCTCGCTGGTCATCGTGACGATGTTCGGGCTAAAGCTCCCGCTCATCATCATGGCCGCAGGCATCGCGGTGGTCGGTGCGGCCTACGCGATCTTTGGCGGCCTGCGGGCGGTGGCGGTCTCCGACACCTACAGCGGGGTGATCGTCCTCGGGATGGCGCTGCTAGTCGCGTTCCTGTCGATGCAGGCCGTCGGCTGGGACCTCTCCGGTCTGCCGCCCGAGCGGCTGACGCTGATCGGCGGTCCCGATTCCGTCCTGCCCTGGCCGACGCTGCTCACAGGCATGATCTTCACGCAACTCTTCTACTGGAGCACCAACCAGACCATCACGCAGCGCATCCTCGCCGCCCCCTCGATCCGCGAGGCGCAGAAGGGTGCCTACGGTGCGGCGGTGGTCCGGCTGCTGATCGTGCCGCCGATGGTGGTGCTGCCCGGCCTCTGCGCTTACAAGCTCTACGGTCCGCTCGGCGACGCCGCCTACGGCCGCATCGTGGGGACCGTCCTGCCCACCTGGCTGCTCGGCGCGTTCGCCGCCGCCATGTTTGGTGCGGTGATGACGAGCTACAACGCCACGCTGAATTCCGCCGCCGCCCTCTACGTCTGCGACCTGCACCAGAAATATATCAATCCCAACGGCCACATCGTACGCCTCAGCGTCTGGTTACAGGTGGGCTTCGCCCTGCTCTCGGTCGCACTCGTGCCGCTCTACCAGGGAGCCGACAGCATCATCCAGCTCATCCAGCAATTGCTCGGACTCTTCAGCATGCCCATCCTCGCCGCCTTCATCACCGGCCTGCTTTTCCGCAACGTCGATGCCCGGGCCGTGATTGCCACCATTCTCTTTGGCGCCGGGCTCTACGGGCTCCTCTCCTTTGGCTGGCCGGCGTTCCACGTGCGGCATCCCGAGGCCATTCCGGCCGCGCCGCACTTCCTGCACCTGATGTTTGTCACCCTCTGGAGCTGCGTGGCCTTCGCCCTGGCGTTGAACCGATTCGTGTTCAAGCAACGCGCCGTGTTCGAACTCGGCACCCGGGAAGCGTGGCGCGCGGCTTACGCGGTGCTGCGGGCGTGAACTGGGAAGGCGACCGCCCTCGGTCGCAATATTGGAGAATTTACCTGGCAATGACTCTGCCATGGGTAGCGCCCGGCCTCCGGACGGGCGGTTCGGCGGGCGCCAACTAATCACGGCCCGTCCGGAGGCCGGGCCCTACCCATGAGTCTTAACAACTTTGGGTAACTGTCGTTAAGGCGCAGCATGGTAATTCTTCAAAACCCCTCAAAGCCATGGTTCTGCTCGCTGGCTAACTGTGATCGAGAACGGCATGCGGTCGATTGCGACCGAAGGCGGTCGCGCTCCCAGGGGCCCAACATTTTGTGACGCGACCCGCCCAATGCGGCTACTTCACGTATTCGTAATCCCGTTTGACCGGGAAGACCTCGCCAGGACCGCCCGCGATCCGGAACTCCACGACGCCGACAAAACCCGCGTAATCGACAACCCCGGACTCGTTGGTGCTGATCAGCGCATAAAGGAAATCGCCGGCAACCTTGTCGGTGAACTGACGGTATAGGCCGTCCGAGACAATGATGAGATCCTCGCGTCCACCCACCCTCACCCGGTAGCCAATGGCCACCTCATCCTTCAAGTCCACCCGTTCGACGGTGACATTCTCGGGGGCGATGCCGCCCTTGGCCACATGCGGCCAGATCAGGGTCGCCATGCAGTCCGCTGTCCGGTCGCCCTGCAGGCGTTTGCGGAAGATGAGCCAGTCGATGTCCCGGTGCGCATTATCACCCTCCAGGCCGCTGAGATCCGCATCACCCGCCTGCTTGAGCCTGGTCACGTTCGCGGCGTCGCGGAGGTCCTGCTTGATGATGAATCCCCGTTCCTGCTCCGAGGCGAAGCCGTCGGCGAGCGGCTGCATAGTGCACGGTGTGTGCAGGTTGAAATCCATTTCCTGGTTGCGCCCCCGGGCATCCACCTCGTCGAGGAACAGCCAGTACTGCGTCTTGCGGAAAATCACATGCCGCCGGTGGCGGGCCTGCTGGTAGCGGACGTAGCCGTCGTGGGTCGCGGCAAAGACCTCCAGCCGTGATTGCGGCACCCACACCTTGTCGTACCCGGCCTGGTTGAGTTTCTCCGGCACGGCCTGGTTAATGGTAAGCATGTTGTGGGCAGTGGGATGCTTGCTCCAGGTGAGATGCGCCGGGTCAAGGTAGCCGTTTTTGGTGACCGCCGCGTCCACGGCCAGCGCCACGCCGTTGGCGTACAGTTCGAAGGCGAGCTGGTCGAAATGGCTGTGATTCTGGAAATCTCCGTAATTGAGCATCATGAAATGCGACTGCGGATCCCACGCATCGCGCATCACGACATAGCGGGAATACGGAAAATCCGCCGACTTCACCTTTGGCTCCGTCACCGGGAACGGCAGGCTCGCCAGTTGTTCGGGGGTGAACTCATGCCGCACAGCCCCGATGAAATCACCGCGCCGGAAGAACTCACCCATCTCCTTGAACACAGGCACCAGGTCCTTGCCCCGCCGCGCATCGTTGAACGGCGCGTTCACGCCCACGGGCGTGTTGGTCAGCACGTAGAACTCGATGAACTTCTCCAGCCGGCCGAGGTACTTCTGCGGCAGCTCCCGGTCGCCCTTGAAATGCTCGAGCATGAGCATGTAGCGGTAATAGACCGAGAACATGTAGGCGGCGTAGCTCGAGGTCCGTTCGATGTAGCCGCCGTCGTCGAGGATGCTGGTCTCAAGCTGCCGGACAATGTTGGCCCGGCCGCGAGCGAGCCAGGTGGCCGATTCCACGAACTCCGGGTAGGCCACGGCCGTGTACGACAGGGAGAAAGCCGTGTGCGCCTGCCAGTTGTGCGGATGGAACGGCACGCGGGAGAGGCACTGGTCGAGCCAGCGGGCCGAGCCCAGGATGGTCTTGAGCAGCCGCAGGTGGGTCTCCGGCGACATCTCCTTCACAAAGACCCGCTGCGCGTTGATCAGCCGCTCGGTGCGGTTGGCGAGGCCGAGTTCGTACCAGACGTAATCGTAGCCGATCTCGCCCGGGGCCACGGGCGGCGGCGGCATGCGGTCCAACTGCTCGTACCACTGGTTGAAAAGGGAGGAAAAGGCCGACGCCGTGGCGGGATCGCGACGCAGCAGATAGTCGTTGATCAGATCCCCGACGAACATGAGGTAATGAACCCCGTGGGGGCCCATGGTCGGGTAGGCATGGCTGAAATCGATGTTCGCGCCCCAGTGCACGCCATAGAGTGTGAAGCCCTGCTCCGGGGAATACAGCGCGCGGGCCGCGTCTGCGATGGCCTTGGCGCGCACCGGGTTGGCCCGGACCTCCTCCAGAAACTCGGCCGTCGTGGTGAAGTAGCGCTTGTTGGCGAAATCATGCATCGAGAGCCGGCCGTTGTCGGCCCGCCCGGCAAAATAGTCGTGGAGGATCACCGCCAACCGGGCGTGGTCGCCGGCCTGGAGTGTCGCCCGCAGGACGGGCTCAAGGGCGGGGATGTGCAGCGAGGCCACCAGTTCCTCATCTGAAATATGGCTGATCTTGTCCTGAAAGTACGACGGCTCGATCCGCACATCATGCCACTCCGACAGGACTAGCTTCAAATCCCAGCCGGTGCGATCGGCCCGCGGCACCTGCTGACGGCACTGAGGACAAAACCATTGGGCACCCACTTGATAAGCCTCCGCCTGCAGGACGATCTTCGGGCCGGAGCGGTCCAACTCCTCGCTGCGGAGCATGGCAGTTGAACAAAGGAGTGACAGCAGCAGGCAGCCCAGGGACTTGATCGTTGGCATGTGGGAAATCCCGTTCACCTAAGTTGTCCTGGCACCTTGCCACAAGGGAAACCTTAGACCCCGTTGAACCGTCCAAACCTTTTAACCACGGATTTCACGGATCACACGGATTGAGCTGAATTTTCCATTCCAAGTCAGGTCAATGGCCACAGAAGGCTTATGATGCTCGGAATCCGGTTATCCTTCGATCTCATTTTAGTTTCTTGAGCCTGATGAGGACATTCTCCGGATCCGTGCTATCCGTGTAATCCGTGGATAAAAACTAATCATGTCACGCGTTTGCACATCTCGAGGAATTGCTCGCTCGTGGCAGTGTAGCCCACGTGTGTTTCGATGAATCGGACGAACGCCTTCGTCAGCGCCATGTCGTTGTAAGTGTCGTCGCATTCCATGCCGACGGTGCAATCCCGCAGCAAAATCACGCGGTAATTGCGGTACATGGCCTCGGCGAGCGTGGTGTGCACGCAGGCATTGGTGGCAAAACCCACGGCGACCAGGTTCTCGATCCGGAGATTGCGCAGGAGGGTGTCGGTGTGGGTGTTGAAGAACCCGCTGTAAACCATCTTGGGGACCACATGATCGCCTGGTTGGGGCGCCACGCACCGGCTGAACTGGAATTCCTCCGGCGACTCCTGCTGCCAGCGCTCGGCATCCGTGAGACCGTGGGTCCGCCGCAGGACCGCCCCGAATTCGCTGCGATCGCCCCGCACCATGGGATTGCTGTTGTTGGCGTAGACCACGGGCAATCCGATGCGCCGCGCCGCCTGGAGGCAGGGGGCGATGCGGTTGCGCATGATGTCGCGTTCCAACTCAAAGGATCCCGGAAACCACAGCGGCTCGCGCGCAGGCCGGGGCTCGCCGTCGGAGTAGCCCAGGCCATAGATATCGATCGGGAAAAAACAGGTCCGGTCGAGGGGCAGCCGCAAAGTCTCCTCGGTCCAACCCTTCTGCCGCCCGATCGGGAGCATGTCGTAGTACCGCCCGCTCAGTTCCAAGGTGCGCATGGGATTATGCTGCACCATGTCAAAACGCCCCGGCCCCGCCAATCATTTAACCGCGGATTTCACGGATGGCACGGATCTGACCTGCATGGCCACATAAGGCTCAGAAGGCACATAAAGACTCGGACATATTTACATGAGACGAGCGGGGGAGCAGAGATCGAAATCCAAAACGCCTTTTCCTCTGCTTCGGTAATGGGTGCGGTTCCTTATGTGATTTTGAGCCTTATGTGGCCATTACCTTGGTATTCATCCGTGCCATCCGTGTGATCCGCGGTTAAAATTCACCTCTTGGCCCCGGCAATCCCTGCGCATGGAAAAACAAGGGCTGCGGA
Source organism: uncultured Opitutaceae bacterium (assembly GCA_964518665.1). Lineage (GTDB taxonomy): Bacteria > Verrucomicrobiota > Verrucomicrobiia > Opitutales > Opitutaceae > UBA2377. The sequence goes on from CAZFHG010000020.1 coordinate 9,913, forward strand.
GGCGGCTCGGGGTGACGGGTGTATCTTGTTCCCATGAACTCCCCTGTTCATATCGACCTCGCCCAATACCCCGCACGAGTTCGCTGGTTCATGGCGATCATCTGGGCGGTGATCCTGGCCAAGTGCGCCGTCATCTGGTGGGCCATGCTCCATTGGAGCGTGCCCATGCATCCGCTCTGGATCGTCGCACCCACCCTGGTCTTCGCCGCCCTCGCGACCGCCATCTGGCTGACCCACCATCGCGAGGACTGATCCCGGCCCTGCGCTTTGTCACGTAATACGTGACAAACTCTCCGGCGGCTCGCCCGCGGGAGGGTTTGGATTTTTTATTGCGTCCGGTATCCCAATTCAGAGGCTGCCGCGGTGCATCCCAAGCCCCTGCATGCGCTCACCCTTCTGCTGGTCTGCTTCGCCGGACTGACGCTCCCGCGTCCGTGCTCGGGCCAGACGGTGATCACCCTGAGCAGCGAGATCGGACCGGCCAACACCAACGCCGCCTCCGTCGCCGGCGTGGGCCAGATCGTCAACTTTACCGGAGTGGCCGCAAACAGCGGCGCCACTATCCTGATCGCAGCCGGGAGCAGCGGCAGCGCGGCCTTTGATTTCAACACCGGCTTTACCGATGGATTCGACCGCACCATCGGCAGCACTGCCGGGGCGGGCAATGTGTTTGTGGACCGGAAATACGACAGCTCCGGCACCGCCCTGCTCCTGCTCGACACCAACAACAACGGCAGTTTCACCGACGAATCCGCGCTCACGGGGTTCGGCATGCACAGCGATACCTTCATCACCTTCGATCTGTCGGTGCTGCGCAGCGCCTTTGCTTTGGGCTCCAACACCGCCTTCCTGCTCACCGGCTCGGCCGGCGTCGCCGACCGGCTGGACTCTGGCCAGACCAGCGCGGCCATCATCGCCGACAACACCCAGCTGGCTGTCTTCGATTGGCGCAATTCCGGACCCTACGACCAGCACAGCACCTTCAGTGTGTCCGTCTCCGGTTCGACCCAATACCTGACTTTTGCCGCGCTGTCCGGCCTCGATGGCTCAAACTGGGCTGACCACGTGGGTTTCGCCAATGTGCAACTCACCGTCATGGCCATACCCGAGCCTGCCACCTGCGGCCTGTTTGGCCTGGGGCTCGCATTCATCGGAATCACGGTCGTCCGTCGCCGGCGGTAAGTTGGTATTCGGTAGAAGACTGTTCAGCGCCGATTCCAAAACCAAGGCAGTTAGCTGCAAAAAGGCACAGGGTAATTGTCCTGAATATAATCCCACCCGCGCGCCTATCGGCGCCTCGTGAGCTTCATACGCGATTAGATTTTTGAGCCTTTTTGCGGCCAACCCAGTTTGCCGGATTGGGATTTGCGTAAAGATCAGCGTAGATTAGCGCTCCCCTTCCCTTACGCATTCCAACCGCCGAAGAGATCGTCCCAGCAAAAGGCGACCGCCGGGCGCTCGTCCATCGGGATCTCGGCCTTGAACGGCAGCGTCTCCGCCGCAGCGAGATCGGCCATCAGGTCGGCCACGGCGTTCAACGATGCAGCCATCACGTTTACGTCCAAGCGACTGAGGTCATCGTCCGCCCGGTGATGGAAAAAACGCCCCGCGGCGCAGTTCAGCCGCATCAGGGTCAGCGCCGGCACGCCCGCGGCGTTGAACGGAAAATGGTCCGCATACGGCAGCACCCCGCGCTCACGGCGGAAGTACGCGTCATGCCGCGCGAAATATCCCGGCAGCAGCAGGTCCAGCTCGCGCGGACCGCTCCCGGAGAGGGTGTTCCAGCCGAGCAGTGAACCGAAGCTGTCGAAATTGAACATGAACCGGCCCTCGCACATCAGCGTCTCGCGGTGCCGTCGCACGTAGGCCCCGCTGCCGACTGACAATTGCTCCTCCGCGCCGAACGAGATGAGCCGGATCGTCCGCCGCCGAGGCCGCGGGGCGAGCACGCGCGCTAGTTCGATCAACCCCGCCGTCGCCGAGCCGTTGTCATCCGCCCCCACGGAATCCGCCTGCGTGTCGTGGTGTCCGCCGAGGTAAAGCACGCCCGCCGCCGGGTCCGTGCCCGGCAGGTCGGCGACGATGTTGGCAGATTCCGACGCACGTGGACCGCCTACCACGCGGAACCGTGCCCGCGTCGCCCCGCGTTCGCGCCAACGCCAAGCGTCGAGGTAGGCCACATTGAGCGACGTCACCACGCCGCAAGCCGCCGCATAGGCGGGGAAGATCGCGTCCGCCAGCGGCGAGGCGCCGGGGTAACGCACGTCCACCATCAACACGCCCGCCGGCTGCGCGGCGATGAGCCGCCGGTAATTTTCGCGCGTTTCGATGTGGCAGCCCAGGTGCAGCACGACCTTACCGCGCATCCCAGCCCCAAGGTCCGGCCGCTGATAACCCGTCGCGGCGTCGAAAAACACCAGCGGCGCCTCCACCCAGGCTCCATTCGTCCCGGGCGCATTGGCAAAGAGCGAACATCCCGCGTCGTGCCACGCCCCGTCATGAAAAACCTGCAACTGCTGCTCGCTCACATCGCGGCATTGCACGGGAAATTTCTCCGCAGACACCTTTGCTCCCGCCGCCGCCAGTTCGCGCGCCACATAGTCACCCGCCGCCGCCTCGTTGGCCGATCCCGCCAGCCGGACCCCGATGGTCTCGGTCAGGTACCGCAAATGCCGTGTCAGAGCCCCGGGGTCGATTGCTTGCATGTAAAAAACCGACTCAAGGTCTGGTGCCATCCGCGATCCGGACGTACGTGTCCCCGAAAAAATGCGGACTGCGATCCGGCCCGAGATCCACCAGCCCCGCCCGGCCGGCCGTCGCAAGACAGAGCGACCCATCGCGTCGCTTGCTCCAAACAAAAGTCTCCCTGAACTGGCGAACCTGGTGCAGCGCACCTTTGGCATCCTTCGCCATGAGGGCAAACTCGATGCCGTCGTCAACTTTGATGGTCATCACGCGGCTGCCCGCATCAGAGCCGGTCGCGTACACTCCTGACACCTGCCGGCGCAGCTCGGCCAATTGCACGGGATCCGTGATCGGGGTGTGCTCCGGCGCCGGCGGCTTTCCCCGCATCAGCCACTGTCCCAGCGCCCAGAGATTCATGCCGAGACCGGCGACGAGCAAAATCAAGGCGAACATCTCGTGGTATTTCCGCCGGGGCGGAGTGGTAAGCGCCTCCGTCACGGGATTCTCCGTGACCTCGGGCGTGACGTCAGCCGCGGGCATTCCCTCCAGCAGGGCCATCAGGTCGGGCAGGGCCATCCTTACCCCCGGCTGCAAAACGTCGCGGGCATTGTAGTGCAGCAACTGGCCGCGGCCGGTCCGGATGAGGTGCGCCTCATCCCGCACCCTTATGATCACCTGCGGATCATGCCGCTGATTCTGGCTGGCATCAATCTGCGCAAAGCGCACCAGCAGCGCCTCCACGTCGGTTGCAGACATGACCCCAAGCTCGATCTGACCGAACGTGGAATCGGCCGTCGTGGCGTCCGGACTGAGCTGTGAGAGGGTGACTTTCATCGGAAGATCACTTGTTCTTCTTGTCCGCCTTATCCTGGGCGGCCCGCAAGGTCGCCTCATACTGGGCCAACGCCTTCACCATGGCGGCCTGCGCGTCCAGATAGTCCTGAATGTAAGTCGTGAGATTCTTGCTGTTGACGGTGGCGTCCTTGAGTTTATCCACGGCATCCTTCACATCCTCCAGGCGGTTTTTAAGATTCTTGGGCACGTTGACGTCCAGCTTGTCCGCCCACTTCTCCAGGTCCTTGAAACGCTGCTCATCCAGCTTCAGGTCAGTGATCGCCGCGCTTTGGGTTGCCTGCAGATTCTTGATGGCATCAGCCTTGGCCTTTTCAGCCGCTGCTGCATCCGCCGCCGCTTTTGCATCTGCTGCCGCTTTGGCATCCGCTGCCGCTTTGGCATCCGCCGCTGCCTGGGCTTCCGCTGCGGCTTTCGCCGCTGCCTCGGCCGCGGTCTTGTCTGCGGCAGCCTGGGCTTCTGCGGCTGCTTTCGCTGCGGCGTCAGCCGCCGCCTGGTCGGCGGCCGTGCTGTCAGGATTTGCGGCCGCAACGTACGCCGGATCATCCTCGATGATGTACAGGGGAAGATTCAGGTATCCCGCTTGAAAGAAACCGGTCGCGAGGTTGCCGTCATCGTACTGGGTGTCGAACAACTCCATTTCCGTCGGGCTCATTCTGACCGGGGAGTTGTCCGAGGGCTGGATGGCAATGGCGGCGCGGACCTTGCGTCCATTGTGCGTCACGTCCTGCTCCCAAACATAACCGCCACCGAAAATTGTTGTCTTGGTCCAGTTGGTTTCGCGCAGAAAATCCTGCATTCCCGCCGGCACCACTCCGGTGCTGGTGGACAACGGCGGCCAGCCGCCATTGGTCGAGTTGTAATGCTGGAAGGCCCCGCCCAGGACCCGCAGGTCATTAATGAGCGTGCTGAAGCGGGAATTGCGCTGCATCCGCTCAAACGCTGGCAGCGCAATGGCGGTGATGATGCCCAGGATCGCCAGGACGATAGCTATTTCCAGAATCGTGAACCCGCGGCAGCAATCCCGATGACTCCCCAACCGGTGCGTTTTATGGGATGAAAAAATGGTCATGCTGCAAAATTCATTTTTGCCCCCCTCCGGTCCCACACAAGCCCAATGTCCACGGGACGAGTTCGTACTATTACCTATGCAGCCGGAATGGTCCGCCTTTTTGTTCCAGTCAGGTGTCGTCAGATCCCGGACCGTCAGGCCGCGAGTCTCTGTCAGGCCGGCCGTCCTGCGGTCGCCACGCGGATGCCATCCGGACATCCAAGCACCCCATGTGTTGACGATGAGTCGGCGCCCGGTTCTGATATGCTCGCTGTCGCGCCGATGCGCCGCCGATCCACGACAACGCCCCTCCTACTTCCGTCGTTGAATCTCTGAACCGCCCCACTCCTTCCGGAATGCCCATGAATCAGCCGCCCGCTCCCGACTCCGCTGCTTCCACCTCCGGCAGCAAGCCCGCGGCCCGGGGAGCGCGGATTCTCATGGCGGATGATGATCGGATCAATCTCAGCATCCTCGCCGGTATTCTTCGCCCCGAAGGCTACGAACTGATCCAGGCGGCCTCGGGTGAGGCCACGCTTGATAGTTATGCCTCCTCACCACCCGACCTTGTGCTGCTCGACGTGATGATGCCCGGCATCGACGGCTTCACCACCTGCCGGCGGCTGAAGGAGCGGTACGGCGATCTCTGCGCCCCTGTGATCTTCATCACGGCGAAATCGGAGTCCGACGATGTCGTGCAGGGTTTCGCCGCCGGCGGGGTCGATTACCTGCCCAAGCCTTTCCGGGCAAAGGAAGTCGTCGCCCGCATCCGCCTCCATCTGCAGAACCGCGCCCTGATCGAGCAGCAGCGCCTGCTCGTCGGGCAATTGAGCCAGGCCAACGCCGCCAAGAATCAACTCCTCGGCATGGCCGCGCATGATTTGCGCAATCCCCTTGCCTCCGTTCGCGCCCTGGCCGGTTTCCTGCAGGACGGCAGCACCGGGGCGCTGAACGCCGACCAGCGCGACCTCGTCGACACGATCCAGGAAGCCAGCCAGTCGATGCTCACGCTGGTCAATGAACTGCTCGATACCGCCGTGCTTGAATCCGGCGAGGTCGGCATCCACCTGCAGGACGCTTCGCTCACCGAGCTGCTGGAAAAGGAGGTGCGCCTCCAAAACATCAACGCCGCATCCAAGGGCACGCGCATCAGTTTCGTCGCCGGCGACCACCCGCCTGATCAACTCAGGTTTGATCCCGACAAGCTCCGCCAGGTCGTGAGCAACCTTTTGAGCAACGCCGTCAAGTTCTCGCCGCCCGGTTCCACGATCACCGTCCGCACCGAACTCAAGCCCGGCTGGTGCAAGGTCGCGGTGCAGGACCAGGGTCCGGGCGTCCCGGAGAACGAACGCCACAAGCTGTTTCAGGATTTCGGCCGCACCTCCGTCCGCCCCACTGGAGGCGAGAAAAGCACGGGACTCGGCCTCGCCATCTGCCGTCGCATCATGGAGACGCATGGCGGCTCCATGGCCGCAGAGTCTTGCCCCGGGGTCGGCAGCGTATTTAGCTTCACCCTGCCAGCCCCATGAATTTCACCGGCAAAATCCTCCTCGCCGACGACGAGGCCCACATCCGCAAGTTTATCGGTATTTTGGTGCGCAAGCTAGGCGCTCCCACCGTGATCGAAGCCCGGGAGGGGCAGGAAGCCGTCGATCTCTTCATCCGCGAGAGCCCCGACCTGGTGCTCCTCGACATCAGCATGCCCGTCCTGGATGGACTGCAGGCGCTGGCCGCCATCCGGCAGGCCGATCCCGAGGCCATCGTGATCATGCTCACGTCGATGACCAACCGGAAGACGATCGACGAATGCCTCCGGCTCGGCGCCACCGCCTACCTGCGCAAGGACCTTCCCCACCTTGAGATCCTGGCCGAGCTGGAGAAAATCATCGGCGAGATCTTTGAGGATTCTGCTTCCGATCCCGCCCCACAGTCTTGAACCCCCCATCCGCCTCCACCCCCACCCCGGCCGCTCCGGTCCTGGCCGAGGTTCGCTATTCGCTGCCCGAGATGCTGCGTGAGATCGCCCTCGAGCGATCGAGCCAGGCCTTGGCCATGGAAAAACTCGACCAGACCGAGATTGCCAAGCTGTTCAGCAAGCCCCGCCCACGTCGTGCCCTCAAATCCCGCAAATAAGTCTTTCCTGCAGACGCTGCGCAGGCTGCCGCATTTTGACTTCAACACCGAGGCGGCCGCGCTCGCCCGGGAGCACGGTCCCGATACACTGCCCTTCCTTGAGGCCCTGATCACCCACCGGCATCTCTCCAAGGAGGAAGCCTGCCGCCTGTGGTCCAACAGCATCGGTTTCGCATACGTGGACGTCCTGGCTTCGGTCATCACGGACGACGGCGTGGAAAAGATTCCCCAAAGCATCGCCCAAAAGGTGCAGGCCATCGGCCTCTATATCATCGATGGCATCATCACTGTCGCCATGGCCCATCCGGAGGATGAGGAAATGGTGCGCCGCCTGCGCCAGATCGTCCAACTCCCGGTGAGCCCCGTCTTCGGTCTCCCCTGCGAGATCGAGAACGCCATCGCCATCCAGTACAGCACGGAGAAAAGCCTTACAGAGATACTCGACGAGGCCGAGAAAAGCGGTCTACGGCTCCAGTCCGACACCGTTGGCAGCATGGACGCCCTGGCTGAGTCGGAATCGCTCGTGCGCGTGCTCAACACTCTCATCCATTTTGCCCTGCGCGAACGAGCCACGGATATCCATGTCGAGCCGGAGGAGACGCAATCGCGCATCCGCTTCCGCGTCGACGGCAACCTCCGCCAGGTCCTCACCTTTTCCCGCAAGCTCCATCGCGCCCTGATCTCGCGCCTGAAGATCATCAGCGATCTGAACATCGCCGAATCCCGCTTCCCCCAGGACGGCCGTTTCGCCCTGCCCATTGGCACCACCAAGGCGCACTTCCGCCTCTCCACCATCCCCACCATCCATGGAGAGAAGGCCGTCATCCGCGTCCTCGCTTCCACCGACAAGAAGTCCATGCTGACCCTCGAGGGGATGCTCGTTTCGCAGAACATCCTCCTGCCGTTCCGCCGGCTCGTGCAGAATCCCAACGGCATCATCTTTGTCACCGGTCCCACGGGCTCCGGCAAGACCACCACGCTCTACGCCGCGCTGCATGAGATCAACGACCCCAAGGTCAACATCTCCACCATCGAGGACCCCGTGGAAATCCAGCTCAGCGGTGTCACCCAGAGCCAGATCAACACGCACATTGACCTGAAGTTCGCCACGATGCTGCGCTCCATGCTGCGGCAGGACCCCGACATCATCCTCATCGGCGAGATCCGCGATCTCGAGACGGCCAAGGTCGCCACCGAGGCCGCGCTCACCGGCCACCTCGTGCTCGCCACGCTGCACACCAACACCGCCCCCCAGGCCATCGTGCGCCTCATGGAAATCGGGGTTGCACCCTACATGGTCGCGCCCTCCGTCATTGGCGTCCTGGCCCAGCGTCTCGCCGCGCGTATCTGCGATAAATGCAAGGAACCCTACGCCCCGCCGCGCGATGTCCTCCTGCGCTATTTCCAGGAGGAGGGCCTCACGGATGTGACCTTCTACCGCGGCCGCGGCTGCCCCCATTGCCGTGGCACGGGTTATCATGGCCGGGTCGCCTTCCATGAACTCGTGCTCATCACCGATGAGATCCGCCAGCTTATCTCCGAGGGTCGGAGTGCCCAGGAAATCACCCGCGCCGCCGCCAAGGTCGGTTACAAGCCCCTCCGTTATGACGGCCTCAAGAAAGTCCTCCTGGGTCTCACCACCATCGAGGAGATCGACCAGAACACCTCCTTCGAATGGGCCAGCTGAGTCGGCTGAGTGGGACGAACACCACGGAATTTTTAACCACGGATTGCACGGATATCACGGATTAGAACTCGATCCCTATGCATTGAACCACTGAGGCATTTTGATCCCAATCAATGACCTCAAGTGCGGATAAGTGGCTAATTCAATGATTGGTATCCGTGATATCCGTGCAATCCGTGGTTAAAAATTCCGTGGCTTGATTGTTCTCAGCGGCCTTTGCGCCTCCGAGGTAAAATCAGTTCGCCCTCCGGCCATAACCGATAAGCAATAATCATTAAGCCATAACCAATCCCCGTGCGTCACCACCCCATCCAGTTGCTAGCAACCACCCTTTGCCTGACCGCCATGTCCATGCCCGCTGCCGCCGCCACCGCCGACTACCCCATCCGCCCCGTCCCCTTCACCGCCGTGCGCATCACCGGCGGATTCTGGCAGACCCGCCAGGCCGTCAATCTCACGATCACGGTCCCCTACGCCATCAAGCAATGCGAGGACACCGGCCGTCTCACCAACTTCGACCTCGCCGCCGAAACGCTTCGTCGTCGCGCCGCTGGCGAGACCACGTTCCAGAACATACCCGTCACGATCTACCCCTTCGATGACTCCGACGTTTACAAGGTCATGGAGGGCATTGCCTACGCCCTGCACGTCAAACCCGATCCCGCGCTCGAAGCCCGTCTCGACGGCTGGATCGCCCGCATCGCCGCCGCGCAGGAGCCCGACGGCTATCTCTACACCTTTCGCACGATGCACCCCGACACCCCGGTGCATGAATGGATCGCCCCCCAGCGCTGGCTCAAGGACCCCGATCTCAGCCACGAGCTCTACAACCTGGGTCACCTCTACGAAGCCGGTGTCGCCCACTTCCAGGCCACCGGCAAGCGCACGCTCCTCGATGTCTGCCTGAAGAGCGCCGAGCTCGTCTGGCGCGATTTCGGCGACCGCCGCCTCCGCATCGCCCCCGGTCACCAGGTCATCGAGATGGGCCTCGCCAAGCTCCACCGCGTCACCGGCGACCCGCGCTGGCTCGAACTCGCCCGCATCTTTCTCGAGGCCCGCGGCCCCGCCGGCACCGAATACAGCCAGCAGCACCTCCCGGTCACGCAGCAGACCACTGCGGTCGGCCACGCCGTGCGGGCCAACTACATGTACGCCGGCATGGCCGATGTCGCCGCCCTCTCCGGCGATGCCGCCTATGTCGCGGCCATTGGCAAGATCTGGGACAACGTCGCCGGGAAAAAACTCTCCCTCACCGGCGGTGTTGGCCCCATCCAGCGCGGCGAAGCCTACGGGGCCGACTACGAACTGCCCAACGCCTGCTACAATGAGACCTGCGCCGCCATCGCCCTGATGATGTGGAACCAGCGCATGTTCCTCTTCACCGGCGAGGCCCGCTATCTCGATGTCCTCGAGCGCACCTGCTACAACGGCTTTGTCAGCGGCGTGGCCCTCACCGGCGACCGCTTCTTCTACCCCAATCCCCTGTCCTACGATGGCAGCACGAAGAACAACCACGACCACGCCGGCCGCGCCCCGTGGTTCGGCTGCGCCTGCTGCCCGCCCAACCTCATGCGCACCCTCGCCGCCCTCACCGGCTGGTTCTACGCTGTGCGCGACTCTTCGCTTTACGTGAATTTCTACGCCCAAAGCGAGGGCGTGGCGACCGTCGCCGACACCTCTGTCCGCCTCAACCAGTCCACCGAATACCCTTGGGAGGGCGGCATCCGCCTCAACGTCTCTCCCGCCCGCCCTGCCACCTTCACCCTCCGCCTCCGCATCCCCGGCTGGGTCCAAGGCCAACCGGTGCCGTCAGACCTGTACACGTATACCGATGGCGCGCGGCCGGCCTGGACGGTGCGCGTCGGTGGTAAGCTCGTGTCCCCCACGCTCGAATCCGGCTACGCTGTCATCACTCGCGAATGGCGTGACGGCGACATCGTGGAGCTCAACCTGCCGATGCCCGTGCGCACGGTGCGTGGTCATCCCAGGATCGAAGCCGTCCGCAGCAGTGTCGCCTTTGAACGCGGCCCGGTTGTCTTCGCCTTCGAAGACGCCGCCAACAAGACCAATCCCGCCGAACTCACCGTCACCGCCAGGACCAAAGTCACGGCGCAACGCCACCCCGAGCTGCTCGACGACGTGGTCACTCTCGTCCTCGATGATGTCGCCGCCCCGGATGGAGCCCGGTCAGTCACTGCGATTCCCTATGGCGTCTGGAGCAATCGCGGCCTGGCCCCAATGGCGGTGTGGCTGAAGGAAAAGGCCCAATCCATTTCACAGGAGGGCGCTGAGTAAGCAGAGTACATTAGGGAGAGACCAGGCTGTCCTCTCAACTTCCTCTGCGTTCTCCTGTAATCACGGATTGCCGGTTTGAACTCGATAGCCACCCGCTTTGCGTTCTTTGCGTTCTCTGCGGTTATATTTTTTCCTGATCCGAGGCTCGTGACCGTACCGCTTCAACCAGCGGTCTTTTTTCGGCCAGCTTCGCTATCAATTCCGGGAACGCCGCCCTCGCCGGTGAATTCGCCAGGAATTCCGCCGCAGCTGCCTTCTTTCCGCGGGCGCACAGTCCGGCATAGACATGCAGCTCGAACTGCTCGCGCAATCGCGCCTCGGCTTCCGCCAAGCCCAATGCCGCCAGCAGGAACAGGAGCGCCTCAACGGTGGAAAACTGCAGTTCGCCCTGCTGCGCGCGCAGCCAGTAGCGGCTCTCACCCGTCATCGGCAGACTCACCGGCCGGCCCCAGGAGAGGACCGACCGCTGCATCTCCAGCGCCTGCTTCCAACTGCCATCAAGGAGCAGTACCTGCACCTTTTCCGGCGCCACGCTCGCCGGCAACGGTTCGCCCAAGGGATGCAAAATCCACAATTCCCGGTCCGGTCGCACGACCTCCGACGCCGTCAGCGGCCGGTCGATGCGATACTGGTGCTGCCCCGACTGCGGCATCACGCGCTTGATGAGGTGCCCGGTGCTGCTCGGCCGGTGCGCCTCCATGTGATGCATCAGCACGTCCACCTGCAGCGCGCAGTCCACGGTCCGCAG
>CAZFHG010000020.1:21463-27231 GCA_964518665.1 uncultured Opitutaceae bacterium
TCAGTCTATCCGCCCTTGTCCTTGCCGGTTGCTCCAAATCCGAACGCGCCGAAGCCAAGGCCGACATCAAGGAAGCCTATGCGGACACCAAAACCGCCGTCGCAGACGCGTGGTCCGACCTCAAGGACTACACCTTTGAAAAACGCTCCGACTTCACCACCCGTACCGCGGCCATGACCGCCAAGCTCGATGCCGAGGTGAGCGAGCTGCAGGCCAGCTATGCCGCGGACAAGGCGAGCGCCAGCCGCAAGGCCGCCATGGAAGAGCTGAAAAATTCCCGCGCCGAACTCGGCGAGAAGCTCGGCGCCCTCGGCAATGCCACCGCCGACACTTGGGCCAGCGCCAAGGCCAGCGTGATCGCCGCCTGGGACCGGACCGAGGCCGCCTACAAGAAGGCCAAAGCCGACGCTTCCTAATCACACCAGTAAATTCCATCCCAAGCCGGCCGGATCCATTCCGGCCGGCTTTCTATTGCATGCTGAGACCGTGTTCCGATTTGCGGAACGGTGATAGATTTCCATCACAGTTTAACCACAAAGAACACAAAGGTCCAAAAACAGATGAAGCATACGAGGCGCCTATAGGCGCACGGGAGACTAGCACGATCCGGACGGCCCTTGTGCTCTTTGTGGTAAAACCGGATCGAGGGAATGGGGTATAAGCCGTCCCAGCATAGCGGATGTACGGGGCTTATCGGCTTCACCACTGGAAGCCCGAAATCCGTCCATCACCCAAAGGAACCATCCTTCCGGACGGCCTTGCACTCTCCGGATTATGTCCAAGTTTTTTGGACATCCATCAAGCCGCACGAACCTAGCAGATGAAATCTACCTTGATTCCAACCCTCGTGGCCACACTGGTCCTCGCGCTTTCCGCCGGGGCCGAAACCACTCCAACCCCACCCATGACCGCCAATCCGCTCCTCCAACCCAGCAGCCTCCCCCATCAGTTCCCCCGCTTCGACCTGATCAAGGACGAACACTATGTGCCCGCCTTTGAGCAGGGCATGGCGGAACAGTTGCAGGAAGTGGCGGCTATCGCCGGCAATCCGAAACCGGCCACGTTCGACAACACAATCGTCGCCCTGGAAAAATCCGGCCAGACGCTCAACCGCGTTGCCGCGATCTTCGACAACCTCTCCAGCACGATCTCCAACGACACCATGCTGAAGATCGAGACCGAGATGGCGCCCCGCCTCTCCGCCCACCGCGACTCGATCAAGCTCAACCCCGCCCTCTTCGCCCGCATCCGCGCCCTGTTCGACACGCAGGCCCGCCTCGGCCTTGATGCGGAGTCGGCCCGACTGCTCGACCGCTATTACAAGGACTTCGCCCGCGCCGGCGCGCTCCTGCCCGACAGCGGCAAGACCCGCCTCACCAACCTCAACGCCGAGATCGCCAGCCTGCTGACCGCCTTCACGCAGAACGTGCTCAAGGAAAAGAACGCCGATGCCGTCGTGATCGGCACCCGGGAGGAACTCGCCGGACTCTCCGAGAGCGAGATCCAGACCGCCGCCGCGGCCGCCAACGCCGCGGGCCATAACGGCAATTTCCTGCTGACCATCCTCAATACCACCGGCCAGCCCCCACTCTCCTCGCTGACCAACCGCGCCACGCGCGAGAAGCTCATGCAGGCCGGGCTCGCCCGCGGCAGCCACGGCGGCGCCTACGACAACCGCGCGATCGTCGCCCGCATCGCCACCATCCGCGCCGAACTCGCCACCCTGCTCGGCTACGAAAACTACGCCGCCTACCAGGCGGCCGAGCAGACCGCCCGCAGCGTGGGTGCGGTGAACAAACTCCTTGCCGACCTCGCCAAGCCCGCCGTCGCCAACGCCCGCAAGGAAGCCGCCGATATCCAGGCGGTGATCGACGCGGAAAAGGGCGGCTTCACCGTGACCGCCGCCGACTGGGACCTCTACGCCGAGAAGGTGCGCGTCGCGCGCTACGCCTTCGACGAGTCGCAGATCCGGCAGTACTTTGAGATGAACCGCGTCATCCAGGACGGCGTGTTCTTCGCCGCGACCAAGCTCTTCGGCCTCACCTTCAAGGAGCGCACCGACCTGCCGAAGTACCATCCCGACACACAGATCTTCGAGATCTTCAACGCCGACGGCTCGCACCTCGCGTTCATCGTCATGGACATGTACGCCCGGCCAACGAAACGCGGCGGCGCCTGGATGAACGAGTATGTCGCCCAGTCCGGCCTCCTCGGCCAGACCGCTGTCGTCGGCAACCACCTCAACGTCCCGAAGCCCCCGGCGGGTGAGCCCACGCTGCTCACCTTTGACGAGGTCACGACCGCGTTCCACGAGTTCGGCCATGCGCTGCACGGCATATGCTCCAATGTGAAATACCCGCGCTTCGCCGGCACCAATGTGCCGCGCGACTTCGTCGAGTTCCCCTCACAGGCCAACGAGATGTGGGCCGCCTGGCCCGAGGTGCTGGCCAACTACGCCAGGCACCACAAGACCGGCGAACCGCTGCCGGCGGAGCTGCTCGCCAAGGTGATGTCGGCGCGGAAATTCAACCAGGGCTATGCGACGACGGAATACCTCGCCGCCAGCCTGCTTGACCAGGCTTGGCACCAACTGAAGGCCGGCGAAGTCCCGTCCGCCGACGGCGTGCTGGCCTTTGAAGCCGCCGCCTTGAAAAAGGCCGGCGTGGACTTCGCGCCCGTGCCGCCGCGCTACCGCAGCACCTACTTCTCGCACATCTTCACCGGCAACGACTACGCCGCGGGTTATTATTCGTACCTGTGGAGCGAGGTGCTCGATGCCGACACCGTGGAGTGGTTCAAGCAGAACGGCGGCCTGACCCGGAAGAATGGCGACCACTACCGCGCCACCGTGCTTTCCCGCGGCAGCAGCGACGAGGCGATGGATCTTTATCGTTCCTTCCGTGGCGCCGACCCCGAGATCAAACCCCTCCTCGAACGCCGCGGCCTCGACACCGGCGCACAGTGACAGCATGCCCCGCGAGGGGCATGAGTTTTAGGTCTTAAGTGTTATGTTTTAACAAAGACAGCCTAGAGGAACGGCTCTACACCGCGATGAAAGCCTCGGGCTCTGACTTAAAACTTAAGACCTAAACGTAATACCAGCGTGGCGGCACGGCGCCACGCTTACCGCTTCCACGGGGCAGTAACGACCTTGAAACCGTCGGCGGTTTTGCGGAAATACACGTTGTCGGTCTCGAAGTACTCCGTGCCCTCATACCAGATGCTCGTCGCATCGGCCGGCAGCGTTTTTGTCATCGCGCCGAGCGGAGCCTCGGTCCAGATGAGGCCGTCCGGCGTCTTGCGGAAGAACTGCCCGTCCTTGAATAAGTACTCGGTGTTGTTCAGCCAGATGGATTGGTAATCCTCGTCCACGACGGTCGCTGGCTTGACCACTTTGACCGGCGCATCAACGACCACGTAACCGTCGGGCGCGGGCTGATAATAGATGTCGTCGTAGCGGTAATAAACCGTGCGGCCCACGTAAACCCGGATGGCGCGCGGCGGCAGCCCACGCACGTGCGCACCGCGCGGCGCCCGCACCACGACGAAGCCGTGCCGCGGGTCATGCCGGTAGAACCGGCCGCGATGGTGGTAATAGTGATCATTGCCCACCGTCACTTCCGCGTAGCCATGCGGCAGGCGGAAGCCGACGCCGAGCGAAACATTGACCCGGGAATCCGCCCGCAGGTCCGTGACGGCCAGGCTCGCGGCCCCCGCGAGTGCGAGGAGAGAGATGCGCAGCAGTGATGGTGTTTTCATGTTGAGGAAATTCAGCCGACTTTCCTTTGACGCTGATTCGCGCAAAAGGTTTCGCGAATCGCCCTCGCTCCAGCCGGAACCCGTCCGTTCACGCCGGGTCACACCACCCATGAACGCACTCCGTTGGGTCCTGTTCGCGCTGCTGTCCGGACTGCTGTTGCCGGCCACTGGATCGAGCACCGAGGGATCCCTCTTTTCCGTCCGGCTGCACGCCAATGAGTTCGTGGAAATCGGCCTCACCGCGCTGACGCCGGAGGAACTCACCACCCTCAATCAGCTCGTGGCGCAGGAGATCGCCTCGGCCCGTCAGGGCGGAGTCACGGCCTTTCGCGGCACGTTCCTCAGCCGCCGCACGCCGGTGGAACGCACGGCGGCGGGACTGCACAAGCTGGCTCCGGCCGGCCAGGACCGGTTGAATCAAGCCGTGGCCACGGCGCTCACGATTCGCACTTCAACCACACCCACTGCCGTCAACCCGGCCGCGGAGGTCGGCGGTATCGAGGTCCGTTCGGCTTTGAAGCCCGAGGTGCACGGCTCGGTCACGCTGGGTTACGGCTGGGGTCGCGGCGGCAGTTATCGTTTCGGCAGCGTGGACACATGGTACTACGATCCGGCATCGCGCCTCACGATCGGCCTCGGCGTGGGCACCGTGCGCGGCAGTGGCCTGCGCCGCGGCTGCTGGCGGTATTGATCACACCCGCGTCCGGCGGCGAGGGATGAGCGCATGTGGCCGGCTTTGGGATTTGATCGGTTTGCCCGTCCACAAAGCACCCATACCCATCGCTTAACCGCGAGGAACCGGCCCGGCCGGGCCCGATGGGGAACGCAGTTTACGTGATTAATATAAAATCACTCATGGACGATTACGCTGGCCGTGGCGGATTTTGGTGCTGAAATCAAACTAGCTTTGCCAATTTGGCCGGGCGTCCCCGCACACACCACACGATGTCAGATCAATCCACCGTCGGCAAAAAGGAACCCAAGTTCTCACTTTGGCGTTTTGTCCTCGTCAACGTCATCACCTTTGCCGGCCTCTGCCTCGCCCTCGCGCTGCTCGCGCCAGGCGTCTGGCAGGCGCAACTTGCCGCCGGCTGGCTGCCGATCCTCGGCATCGTGCTCGCCGTGCACCTCGCGGCGGCCTTCCTGGAATTCTTTTTCCACCGCTACGTCCTGCACGCGCCGTTGGTCCCCTTCCTCGCCTATTTTTACCGGCAGCACACGCTGCACCATGCCCTGACCCGGGTCGGCTATCAAAAGGGCCGCCAAACCGGCGAATCCATTCCCTGCCTCGTCGAAAACCGCTACCCGATCGTGGAGGAGAAGCAGTTCGAGGCGTCCTATTTCCCGTGGTACTCGCTGCTGGTGTTCACCTTTGTGGCCTGCCCCATTCTGGTCCCGCTGCAGTTCCTGTTCCCCACGCTCCCCTTCATGCTGGGCGGCTTCATCGCGGTTTTTCTGTCGCTCGTGCTTTACGAAACCATCCACGCCATCGAGCACTGGCCACAGGCGACCTGGGACCGGCTCGTCTCGCTGCCGCGCTCCGGCCACTTCTGGCGCAAGGCCTATGCCTTTCACCTCCGGCACCACGCCGACATCCGCTGCAACGAATCCATCTCCGGCTTCTTCGCCCTGCCGGTGCCCGACTGGTTGTTCGGCACCTATGTGGATCCCGAGACCCTCTACCGTCACGGTGAAACCGCGCCGCCGCAGGAGTTCGTGAGCCCGCAGCCGCGTTTCGCCTTTCTCCGCTGGCTCGACCGTCGCGCTGACCAGTCCGTACAGTCGCGCCGCCAGCGCCGCCAAGCTGCCTGAGCCACAAGCAGTGGTCCGAGCGGGCGGAGCCATCCGCGCTAACCCGCTCTCAAGGCAGGTTTGCCGCAAAGAGGCGCAAATTATTGTCCTGAAATGGGACTCACCCGCGCGCCTATAGGCGCCTCCTTGGCTTGTTATGCATTTTGATTTTTGTGCCTTTTTGCGGCCAAAAATCGGCGGTTCGAACCAAGACACTC
>CAZFHG010000021.1:0-26852 GCA_964518665.1 uncultured Opitutaceae bacterium
CCATCAATCGCGGCGTAAAGCCGCTCCTACATTTGATCCTACGACTTCCGCCGCCCCTTCACGTCCGACGGCCCCTGGTGCAGCACCAGATGCGTGACCGCTCCGGAGCGGTCGGTGAAGAACTCGATCTGGGCATCGATCACCTTGTAGAAGAACCTGGTCTCCGTCTCAGGGAAGATCGGCGCCGCCTTCTGGCCGGTCGCCTGGCCCGTGAGCTGGTCGCCCGCGAGCGCGATCACGAGGTCGAAGCCGGGCCGCAACTCGTACGTGCCGACGAATTTTATCAGCGCCTCGCCGGGCAGGGAAACCGCCACGTGCTCCACCACCGTGTCGCTGATGCGCGGACCTTGCTGCGTGCGGCCGTTCTGGTGCAGCAGGAAATGCGTTACGCGGCCGGTTGCGTCGGTGACGAATTCCTCCCGGGCCTCGACGACCTTGAGGAAGAATTCATAGTCCGATTGGGCAAAGAGCGGATAGGCCGCCTGCCCGGACAGCTGGGCCGTCAGGCGCCCATCAACCAGACGGACCGTGTTGTTGAGGTTGGGCTTGAGCTGATAAACGCCCACGTATTTCCGCAGGGTCTCCGCGGGCACGACGATTTCCTTGAGTTCTGATGCGAGCACGACCCGGTCGCCGTGTGCGAGATCGCCGAGTTGGCCGGCGAGTTTGACGGCGGCGGGTCCGTTCACATTCGCCAGGACCACAACGGTGATACGCGATTCCGGGTAATGGTTCATCTGCGTGTTGAATCCCTCGATCGTGCCCCCGTGCTCGATGAGCTTCCGACCCGATACAGTACGCACGACCAAGCCAAAGCCATAGTCGCCCTTGCCGGGCGTGGTCATTTTTTCCAACGACGCGGCCGAAATCAGCCGGCCGCCCATCAGTGCTTCCGTCCAATGCAGGAGATCATGCGTGGTCGAGTACAGCGCCCCGGCCGCATGCGGCACCTCCATGTTGATGTAGGGCGCATTCTGGAGCTGGCCCTTGGCCAGCATATACCCGGAGGCCCGGCGGGGGATGATCGCGGTATTCGAATCCGGGTCCGTGTCGGTCAATCCGAGCGGCACGAGGATTTGTTCGTGCACGAAGACCCCATACTTCTGTCCGGTCACGATTTCGATGATATGACCGAGCATCAGATAGCCGGAGTTGCTGTAGCTGAATTTTTCACCTGGCGCGAACTCAAGCGGCTGTTCGCGGAGGCGCTTCAACCCTTTCTCCAATTCCAAGGGCGAGCGTCTGAGGGTTGCAAGGTCGGGCCATTTGTCGAACGCCGGGATGCCCGAGGTGTGGTTCAACAGCTGCCGCAATGTGATCTGCTGCCAGGTGGCCGGCAGGTCGGGAATGAACTTTGACAGCGGGTCATCGGTGCCGAGTTTGCCTATTTCCTCCAGCAACAGGATCGCCGCGGCGGTGAATTGCTTGGTGATGGACCCGAGGCGGAACCGCGTGTCGGTCGTGTTGGACACCTGCCACTCAACGTTCGCCAGGCCGTAGGCCCGGTCGAAGAGGATCGTGCCGTCCTTCGCGACCAGCACCGCACCCATGAAGTGATTGCCCGCCGCCTGGGCCCTGACCACCTCGTCCATTCGTTGCGGGTCCTGGGCCAAACCGGCCGTCAGGAACACCAGAAAAAGCACCCAAAATCTGTGCATGGTCCCGGGATGCTAGAACGATGCCCCGGTCAGGCGAGCGGCAACACTCCGCGGATTTTGCGGATTACGGACAACGCAACCTCCGCACCGGCCTTCAAGTCCCGACGGCAAAACAGCTACGGTGCGCGGCTGGCGAGATAGGCGACCAGTGCGATCATATCCTCCTCGGTGAGATTGACGACGACCGGCTTCATGAGTTCCGAGGTTCCTCCGGTGCACCGTCCGGATTGGATATCGTAAAGCTGCCGCATCAGGTAGCCGGGCGCCCGTCCGGCCAGGCGTGGCACGTCAGCCATGCCTTTCAGCTCCGGACCATGGCAGGCGGCACAGGGAAGTGTTTTGCCTCCTCCACCCGTGGCAACGAGTTCCGCTCCGCGCTGAATGCTGCCCACGGGCACAAAGGCAATATACGTTGTTCTCGAGTCGCGGAGTTCGAAGCGCGCAAAGTCCTCGGGCATCTCGATGATCCGGTTGCCCAAGGGCTCGGTGCCGCCACCGGGCGCGGGCGTGAGCGTCCAGCCGGCCACGATCGTTTTCGGCACGGTCGCCGTTTCGACGACCCTGACAAAGGACAACGGCTTCAGCGCCGAGAAATAGGCCGCGGCCGCGTCGATTTCGGACTCGGTCACGGCATTGGCCAAAGCGATCATGAAGGTCTGCGGCAATCTGGCCGGCTCCGAGCCCTGACGTTCACCGTTCCGAAAGGCTGACATCTGCTGTTTGATGTAGGCGGGGGTGAGACCGGCCAGGCTGGTGTTTTCCGGTCTGCCGGCACCGTTTGGCAGATGACAGTACCCGCAGGCAAACACCGCCGGCTCCCGGCTTTTCGCCACGGCGTCCGGCATGGCAGGGTGTTCCTCCGGATGCCAATCCGGCACCTGAACCGTGATAGCTGCGATCTGGGCACGGGTGAATACCACCGTGCTGTCCGGAACGCGGTGCAGGCGTCCGTCATCCGGGACGGTCGCGCCGCGGGGAGGATTGACCGGATAAGCCCAGGGCGGATGCCCCGACGCGGGGCTGGTGCTGTAGGCCGCAAACAGAAAGCAGAAGAGGGCCAGTCCCCTCAGGATGCGCTTCATCACGTTCTTGCCCATGTGCGAAGGTACCGCATTCAAACATCCGACTCTGGCTGACTTCATCCTGGCGGCTCTGGCAGAGTCAAAATGGACCAGAGGCGCCGTCATGCTTAAGCAGGCTGGACCGGGACGTGCGCGGCTTGTCGCAAAACTTCGGCCTTCGCGATCCGGCGCGATGCGGCGATGGCGTTGAGCCGCACCACTTCCGCCTGCGTCAGGGCCGTGTGCCGCTCCGTGCCGTCACGATCAATCCACTTCACCAGATGCGGTCGCTGACGCGAGGACTTGACCAGGTTCCGCAGAAACTGCGCCTCGTCCTCGGGCGGCTGGCCGGCAGGGCGGCTGGCGGGCGCCGTCATTTCTTGCCACCCGTTTTCTTCACCGCGGCAGCCGGTGACTTCTTGAATTTGTGCAGGGGATTCTGCTTCTGCTGAAAACGCTGGCTGGCCTTGAGATCTTTGTGTGTTGGCAGGTATTTGGCTCCCATCCCACCAAGGCCGCCCATAATGCCGAAGCGAGCAACCAGATTCGTATCTGACGGGAGGCGGACAAAAGCCCGGCCGCCGGCATTACACGCTTGCGCAGGCTCCTCGCCGACCGGCAGCTTGGCCGGCTTCAAACTGCCCATCATGTCGCAAACCAAACCCGTCTGCCCTGCCTGCACCCTCGAAGATGTCCTCAGCCACCCCGATCATTGGGAGTGTGCCACTTGCGGCCACGAATGGCCCAAGGAAGAGGCACCGGAGGCCGCCCGGGTGGTCAAGGACGCCCATGGCAATGTGCTTGCCGACGGCGACACCATCGCCCTCGTGAAGGATCTCAAGGTCGGCAGCGGTTCGCAGGTCCTTAAAGCCGGCACCAAGGCCAAGAACATCCGGCTCGTGGCCGGCGATCACGAGATCGACTGCAAGATCGAGGGGACACCGATGGCACTCAAGGCGTGTTTCGTGAAGAAGGTCTGAGCCGGCTTTGCAGTCGTAGCGCGGTGCTTCAGCCCGCGCTGGGTTCGCTTCACCTGCATCAAACTTCCACGAACCAGTGCCGGCTGAAGACCGGCACTACTCACGGCAGATACGCCGTCGTCGCCACCTCATCGGCGCGGAGCGATTTCTCCAGGACCCGGAATTCAAGCAGCCGGTCGATTTCCCGCTGGATGCGTTCGAGCCTGAGCTGACCGGTTGCCTCGCCGCGATCCGCATATCCAGCCACCAGGGCATGATCGATGAGTGCCTGGCGTGAAAACGCCAGCTGGCCCGCGGTCATGTCCCGGTTCCGTGCGAGAATCAACTCATGCGCCGGGGCGGGATCATTCGTGATGTAATCATTCCAGCCGCGAATCGACGCCGCCACGAAGGCGCGCACGATTTCCGGATCCTTCCGGAGCAGTTCGCGCCGGCAGATCACGGCATGATAAATATCGTAGCCGGTTGCGGTCAGCGGCAGGACCCGGACTGCCATGCCCTTCTGCCGGGCAAAGTAGGGCTCACTGGTGAGAAAGCACTGCTGGATCACGGTCCGGTCCACCAGGAAGCTCGCCAGTCCGTAGCTCGTCGGCACGAGGCCGAATTTAATGCCGTACTTCTGCTGGATGTAGGGAATCCACGTCATCCCGACCGCGGCGGTCACGGTGCGTCCATTCAGATCGGGAAAATCCTTCACCGGATCATCGGCGTGCAGCAACAGGGCCTGGGGGTCATGCTGCAAAGTCGCCATCACCATCATGAGCGGCAAACCGCGGCTGACCGCGAGGATCGCGTCGTCACCGCGGTTCATGCCGAAGTCCGCTTCGCCTTTCGCCACCTTCAGCTTGATGCCGGCCCCGGGGCCGCCGGTGAGAATGTCAACGTCTAGCCCGGCCTCGCGGTAATAGCCCTTGGCCAGGGCCTGGTAGAAACCGCCGTGCTCGGCTTGCGCAAACCAGTCCGACTGGAACACCACCTTGCGCAGGGCCGCATCCCCGGCTGGCTGACGCGAACAACCGCTCAGCACGAGGGAAACCAGGCTCAGCAAGGCAGGAAGCAATGACAGCACTTTCACGTCGTTAACCATGCCGCCGGTTTACGCACGGGGCGAGTCCCAAGCGCGTAATATTGCACCGCGGTCCGGTGCCGCCATGATCGCGGCAATGAATTTCGCCGACTGGCATGACCTGTCCCCCGCGGACGCCGCGCGCCATCTCCTGTCCCGCGTCGCCGCCCTGCCCCCGGCACAGCGTCGAGCCACCATCGCCAGCCTGCCGGATGCGCCAACGCTTACCGCCCGTTTTGCGTCGTCCGACCGCACCGCGCCGTTCGGGTCAGTGCCATATTTTGCCAAGGATCTCTATGATGTCGCCGGCGAGCCGACGCGGGCCGGTTCGACCTTTCTGCCGGAAGTACGGCCCGTGCCGACACGCGATTCCGCCCTCGTCGCCCGCCTGCGCACCTTGGGCGCGGTGCTCGCGGGCAAATCGCACCTGCATGAGTTCGCCTACGGTCTGACTGGCGAAAATCCGCACTACGGCGACTGCGAACATCCTCGCTTCCCCGGTCGGACCACCGGCGGATCCAGCAGCGGATCCGCGGCACTGGTCGCGGCAGGCGTCGTCCCGTTCGCCCTTGGCACCGACACCGGCTGCTCGGTGCGCCTGCCCGCGGCCTTCTGCGGACTTTATGGTTTTCGTCTCACTCCGCAAGATGAGTGGATTCGCGATGTGTTTCCACTCGCGCCGACCTTCGACACCGCCGGCTGGTTCACCACCACCGCGGCCGACATGCGCCATGCGCTTGGCGCCCTCATCGGCTGGCGGCAGAATCAGCGCGAGCCGCGCGGAGTCTATCTGGCCTGGCCCGGGATGGACCCGGAGGTGGCGACCGCCTGCCAGCGGGCCTCGGACACTTTCTGCCTGCCGGCGGAGGAATCGTTGCAGCGGGATCTGCATGACGCGTTCGTCCCCGCCGCCGAAGCTTACGGTACGATCGTGGGACAAGAAGCCTTCGCCGGCCATCGCGCGTGGTTCGGGCAGCACCGCGAGCGCTACGACCCCACGGTGAGGGCCAGGCTCGAGGCGGCGTCGCGACTCACGGATCAGCAAGTCGCCGCGGCGAAAGCCACCCTCGCCGGCGTGCGGCTCAAGTGGACCCAATATTTCCTGACTTTTGATTTCCTCGTGATGGCGGCAGCGCCATGTGCCGCGCTGACCAAGGCCGAATGCACCCTCGTTAACCGCCAGCGCATCCTCGCGCTGACCGCCCCCGCCAGCCTGGGCGGACTGCCCGTGCTCACCCTGCCCGTGCCGCTCGCGAGCGGTCTGACCGCCGGTTTACAGGTGATCGTCAACCACCCGCAGAGCCCGGTGCTGCCCTGGGTGCTTGGACGGTGAGATTTTCGCAGTTGTAGGGCGGGGGTTCGGAACCTCGCCTGGGAGCGCGACCGCCCTCGGTCGCAATCGCGCAATAACTTGCATGTTTTCGATTACCCTAAAGCAACCGATTACGACTGATTGCCTGGAGGTCCAGCCTGGGAGCGCGGACGGCTCGTCCGCTTCGATTACCGGATGCGGGCGGGCCGCTCGCGCTCCCAGGATAACCTTGCTCGATTCACTTTTCGCATTCGTGCACCTGCTGGTTTTAGCACGATTGCGACCAAGGGCCCTCCTTCGCCGGGCCTACGGAGGGCAGGCGGTCGCGCTCCCAGCGCTAATGTTTCAACAACCGCCGGGCGTTGCCTGACACGATGGCTTTCAACTGATCCGCATTCAGTTCCGAACGGTGCGCCTCGGCGATGAGCCGGTCCATATTGGGACGGGCATCAATCCGCGGATAGACATTGAGCGGAAAGTCCGAACCGAACAGCACGCGTTCCGCCGGGACGCGGGCGCAGAATTTCCGCCAGATGTCCTGTTCGTAGAGCAGCGGCGAAGCGGCGGTGTCGTAGAGAATATTATCGGGCAGGATCCTCTTGCTGCGCAACGGCAGCAGGCCGCCCCAGTGGGCGAGCACGAAGGTCGTTGCGGGAAATTTCCGCGCCAAGCGGACAAAATCCTGCAGCGGGGTCTCCACGCGGCCGGGATAGTCGCGGCTGTCGGGATCGGTCACGTGCAGGTTCACCGGCAGCCCATGGCGA
The DNA here is from genome assembly GCA_964518665.1 of uncultured Opitutaceae bacterium. Taxonomy (GTDB): domain Bacteria; phylum Verrucomicrobiota; class Verrucomicrobiia; order Opitutales; family Opitutaceae; genus UBA2377. Next base: position 6,842 of record CAZFHG010000021.1, read on the forward strand.
CCGGCAAACTCCATGGCGGCCTCGAAGACCGGATCGTCCATCCGGTACCCTTGCGAATGTGGCGACAACTCACCCAGCCCGGACAGACCTGCGTCCCGGCTCGATTTCAGTTCGTCGAGCACACCTTTGCGCCCAGCGGCGGGATGCAGGGTGGCGAAGGCCGAGAGACGGTCGGGGTGCTGGCGCACGCACGCGGCGTAAAATTGATTCTGCCAGTGGCACGTCTCTGGCTTTTCCCAATACCACCCGAGCAGGACCGCCCGGGACACACCGGCACGGTCCATGGCGCGCAGCAGTTCGTCCACGGAGGGGAAATCCTGCACGGGAGTCCCGTCCTTGCGCTTCCGCGTGCTAAGCCGGGCCCAATGCGGTTCCCCCGCCGCGACGGCCCATCCGGCCGGATCGCGATTCACTTCGGGCGGGTAAAGATGCACGTGGGCGTCAATGAGGGTCACGGCGGAAACGTAACAGCCCGGCGATGCGGCTCCAGTTTGTTTTGCGGGCTTTCGTGGGAGCGCGACCGGCAATTTACACATTTGCCACGAGTGTAATAAATGCCCTGCCTGCATTGCTGCGCATGCTCCAACGTTTCTTCAAACTGACTGAAAAGGGCACGACCCCAGGTAGGGAGGTTCAGGCCGGTTGCACGACCTTTGCGGCGATGGCCTACATCCTCGCCGTCAACCCCGCGATCCTTGCCGCGGCTGGGATGCCGGTGTCAGGTCTCATCACCGTGACCGCCGTCAGCGCCGCCGTGAGCACGCTGATCATGGCGCTGTACACCAACTTTCCGCTGGCGCTAGCCCCGGGCATGGGGATCAACGCCTATTTCGCGTACACGGTTTGCCTCGGACTCGGCGTGCCCTGGCCGCAGGCGCTCGGCCTCGTGTTCGTCAACGGCGTCGCCTTCATCGCCCTGTCCCTCACGGGCATCCGCGAAAAAATCATCATCGCCATACCGTATCAGTTGAAGATGGCGATCACCTGCGGCGTGGGTCTGTTCATCGCCTTCATCGGCCTGCACAAGGGCGGCATCATCGCGGCCCATCCGGTGACACTGGTCACGCACGGCGCCCTGGGTTCGCCCCCGGTGATGCTCTGCTTCGCCGGCATCGTGCTGACCGTCGTGCTCATGGTGCGACGCGTGCCGGGCGGCATCATTCTTTCCATCCTCGCCATCACGCTGCTCGGGCTGGTCGTGCCCAACGGCTCGGGCGGCACGGTCACACCCTGGCCCAGCCAGTTCGTCTCCCTGCCCGCCTCCATGGGCGAAACCTTCCTCAAACTGGACTTCGGATACTTTAAGCAGGATTTCGTCAAGGCCCTCACCGTCGTGCTGACGCTCCTGCTCATCGCCCTGTTCGACAATGTCGGCACCCTGATCGGCGTCTGCCAGCGGGCCGGGTTGCTCGACAAGCAGGGGCAGCTCCCTGGCGCAGGCAAGGCCCTGGTCGCCGATTCCCTCGGCGTGATCGCGTCGGCCGGCTTCGGCACGTCCAACGTGGTGAGCTACATTGAATCAGCCTCCGGCGTGGAGGCGGGCGGACGCACCGGACTCGTCGGCGTGACCGTGGCGGCCCTCTTCATCCTCGCGCTGTTCTTCACCCCGCTCATCCAGGCAATCCCGGCCGTGGCCACGGCGCCCGCCCTCATTGTCGTGGGCATCTTCATGTTCCAGTCCGTGGCCGAGCTCAACCTGCGGGATCTGCAGGAGGTGGCCCCCGCCTTCATCATCATCATCGCCACCCCGCTCACCTTCAGCATCGCCGAAGGCATCGGCCTCGGGCTCGTCGCCTACACGCTGATCTACCTCGCCACGGGTCGGGCGCGGCAGGTCACGTGGATGGTTTACGTGCTGGCGGGCATCTTCGCCGTGCATCTCTTCCGCGGTCAGTTCGGCGGGTGAATAAAGTAGGGCAGGTCTTTGACCTGCCATGATAACGCTGCACCGCGTATGTGGCGCCCGAAGGCGGGTCACAGCCCCGCCCTACTCATCAGCCACGCCGCTGTATTCGTAGCGCGGTGCTTTAGCCCGCGCTCAGTTTGCCTCGCCGGCGTATAGCATTCACGAACCAGTGCCGGCTGAAGTCCGGCACTACGTTTGTACCCATCCACCTCCGCCCGCGCCTCACAACGGCCACACCAGACGCAGTACCGGGGTCCAGTCAGGTGCGCTGCGCGTCACGCCAATGTATAGCGCAAGATCGAGGCATAGCCCGCGCTTCGTAGTGTGGGTCAGGCCGACACCGCATTCGCCCGACCATTCACGGGGCGTGTGCCAATTCACTGACGCGACGGTCTCCAGATAACAGCAGGTGGCCTGGCCGCAGGGCCGGGTGACCGACATGCTGCCGTAACCGGTCGGACTCCGGGTGCCGTCGCCATCATCGAGCCAATCCAAACCGATCATGCCGTTGAGTGCCTTTCCTCCGGCCAGCGGGCGGCCGTAAACCAGCGCCATGCCGGGTTCCGTGTGACCATTGCCAATCGTCTCATCCGCGAGCGGCAATTTGACGTAGGGCAGCAGTGCCCAGGCCGGGCCGGTGGCTTCGTCGCCGGCAAAATTCCACTTCGCCCGCAGCCACGCGTCACCCAGGCCGCGGCCCCGCTCCACCGCGCCGTTCGACGTGGCCTGCTCCTCCCGCCAAAGCTCAAGACCGAACTGCACATCCAGGCGCTCAACCAAGCCCGTGCTGAGGAGGGTCGAGCCCAGATAGGTCGAGCGGAAATGCACGCCGTCGCGCTGGTAAGTGTGACGGTCATAGGCCACGGAAACCAAATCAGCCTCCACGAGCCATTGACCCGGCGCCACCGTGGTGGGTGCTTCGGTGACCTGCGCCGCCAAGGGCAGCCACATGACCTGCCCCAGCAGGCAGGTCCTCATCAGCAAGCGGAGAATTGTGTGGGTAACGGATCGTTTCGGCATGGACTGAAAATCAGCCGAAAAAGCGCCACACGGCCGCAACCATAAAAGTGACGGCGAACCCGAGCACGAGCGGCAGCAATGCGGCCACGGTGGTCCACTTTGCGCTGCCGGTCTCCTTGTAGATGGTATAGATGGTCGTGCTGCAGGGGTTGTGCAGCAGGCTGAAGAGCATCAGATTGACGGCCGTCAGCAGGGTCCAGCCGCCGGCCTGCAGGAGAGACTTCGTGGCCTCAGGCGAATCGAGTTCAAACATCACGCCCGCCCCCTCGCCCACACCCTGGTTGCCGGTCACCAGCACGGTGAGCATGAGGACGGTTGGGATGACGATTTCGTTGGCGGGAATGGCGACGATGTAGGCCAGCAGGATCACGCCATTCAGGCCGAGCACCACGCCGACCGGGTCCATGTAATGCATCAGGAACTGCGCGAGAGTGACGCCGTTGACGTGCAGGTTGGCGCTGAGCCAGATGGCGGCACCAGCCGGCACGGCGAAGACCACCGCGCGCCACAACACGAACACCGTGCGGTCGATCAGCGATGTGTAGAGGGTCTGCCAGAAACGCGGCGGACGGTAAGGCGGCAGTTCCAGGCTGAAGGCCGAGACCTCGCCCCGGAGCACGGTCCGCGACAGGGCCCACGAGACGGCCAGGGTGAAGCCGATGCCCAGCAAGGCCACCGCCGTGACCGCGCCGGCAGACACCAGACCGGCCCAATGCGCCGGCACGAGGCTGCCGATGAAGAGGGTCGCGATCAGGATCTGCGTCGGCCAGCGGCCGTTGCAGAGGGAAAAATTGTTCGTGATGATCGCGATGAGGCGCTCGCGCGGACTGTCGATGATGCGCGTCGCCACCACGCCGGCGGCATTGCAGCCGAAACCCATCATGAGGCTCATGGACTGCTTGCCATGGGCGCCGACCTTCTTGAAGGCGCGATCGAGATTGAAGGCCACCCGCGGCAGGTAACCGAAATCCTCGAGCAGGGTGAACATCGGAAAGAAGATCGCCATCGGCGGGAGCATGACACTCACCACCCAGGCGGTGGACAAATACATGCCGTCGACCAGCAGGCCGCTGAGCCACCACGGCAAACCGGAGGCCGCGTGGCGCAGCATCGGCCAGAACTTTCCGACCAGCAGGTCGGCGATCCAACCCGAGGGCACATTCGAGCCGATGATCGTGAGCCAGAACATCAGCGCGAACAGCAGCAGCATGATGGGGAATCCCCAGATGCGACTGGTCAGCACATGGTCGAGGGTCCGGTCGAGGGTCGGCCGGGCCTTGTGGCCGGGCCGGCTCACGGCGCGATCCGCGATGCGCGCGGCGTCCGCATAAATGGCCTCGACGAGATGCTCGTGCACGTCGCCCGGCACTTCGCGGCGGAGTCGCCGGGCGGTCTCAAGGATATCGGCCGCGCTCGCGGCGGCGGTTGAGTGCGGGATCATGGGATTAGCTGCTTTGGGTAGGGCCCGGCCTCCGGACGGGCCGCGAACAGCATGCGCACGCCGAACCGCCCGCCCGGAGGCCGGGCGCTACCCAGGGCAATGCCAGTTTTTCCGGTAATCATTGCAAGGTAGCGGCGACGGCCTGGGCCGATTGCCCGCCGAGTTCGCCACGTTGCAGCGCCGCAGCGAGGTTTTCGTCGCCGCCGAGAAGGCGCATCGCCACCCAGCGGGCGTTCGGCAGGTCGGGATGCATGCGGCGGATCTGGGCGACGAGTTCGTTGAGCGCCGCGCGGACCGCGGGCGGCTCCTGTTCGAGGCGGTACGGCCTGCACACAGTCCGTCCGGCCGCGACGTCGGAAATGACCTTCAGCAATTCGGGCAGGCCCTCGCCGGAGCGCGCCGAGGTCGGCACGACGGGCACGCCGAGATCCCGCGCGAGCTGGCGGTCATCCACGACCGCCCCGTGGCGGCGGGCTTCGTCCATCAGGTTGAGGCAGAGCACGGCGCGATCGGTGATCTCCAGCACCTGCAGCACGAGGTTGAGGTTGCGCTCAAGCCGCGAGGCATCCGCCACGACCACGGTCACATCGGGCTGGCCGAAGAGGATGAAATCGCGGGCAATCTCCTCGTCCGGGCTGGTGGAAAGCAGCGAGTAGGTGCCGGGAAGATCCACCATCTTGTAGCGCTTGTCCGCGTAGGCGAAGCCGCCCTCGGCGCGCGTCACGGTCTTGCCCGGCCAGTTGCCGGTGTGCTGCCGCAGTCCGGTGAGCGCGTTGAAGACCGTGCTCTTCCCGGTGTTGGGATTGCCGGCGAGCGCGATCATGTAGTCCCACTGCTCCATGTTCACACCCAGCTTCTTCAGGTTGGCGGCCCGGTAGACGCTGCAACTGGCGCAGGCCTCCGTGGGCGGGGTAACGCCGGCAGGGATGGGTTCGGCTTTCATCGGGCAGCGGTCTCCATGGGAATGGTTTCACGGTTGCCGATGCGGATCAGGCGCGCCTGCTCGCGGCGCAGGGCGATCACGGTGCCGCGGACGCGGTAGGCGGTCGGATCCCCGGCGGGGCTGACCAGATCGACCTCGATCATGGTGCCCGGCACGAAACCAAGATCCAGCAGCCGTCGCCGCTCGGCACCGCGGCAGGCCGTGCTCAATCCGAGCATGCGGGCGCGTTCTCCGGCCTGCAGTCCGCTCAGGAATTCCTCGTCGAAGAGATCCTCGCGCGTCGTGCCCGGCAGCGGGACATAGGTGAGGTTGTTGGCCAGGATCGGCGTGAGCACATGCTCGCGGCCGTCGGCCCAGAAGCGGATGCAGCCGTTCTCCTTGGAAAAAATGCACGCCTTCACGCCCGGGCGCAGACCGAGGGCCTGGATCTGTTTGTAGACCGCCTCGGGCTCGTCCTCGATGTGCGAGATGAGCACCGGCGTGTCGAGGGGTGCGGTATTCAGCGGCTGACCGATGTCAGCCGGCAGGTCGGCGCCCTCGGCCGGAATCGTGTCGCCGTGCGGATCCTGGAGCGGATTGCCCAGCCGTGCCGCGAGCGCGATCGTGTCCTCCGGCGAAAGCTGGTGTTCCTTGCGCTCGGCGAGATGGTGCCACTTGGCCTCCGCCACGCCGGTCTGTTCCGCGAGGTAGCTTTCCCACAGGCGGTGGGCGCGGACGACGTGCAGCGCCAGTTCGCGACCCGGTTGCCGGAGCCGCAGGCGGCCTTCGCCGAGCGTTATCAGGCCGTGCGCCTCCATGTCGGCGAGCAGCTCGGCCGCCTTGCCGTCGCGGATATGCAGCGCACCCGCCACGCTGTTAAGGGTCGGCACCTGGCCGTTCACTTCGCACTTCAGGACATGCTTCAGGGCATCCTCGCGGCGCACCCGCAGGGCGCGCCGGCGCGCCTCCCGCCAACGGGCCACGACCCCGACATCCGGCCAGAACAGCAGGACGGCGATGATGAGCAGGGAAACTATGAAGGGCAGGCTGATCATGGCAGTGAATGGTTAACTGACGGCGCCGACCGCGATCTTGGCGGCTTCCGGCAGGCCCAGCGCGATCTCGCCGCCGGCCCGCACCTCGCAATGGAGCACCCCGCTGGCCGGTTCGCGTCGCAGGACCCGCAGCCGTGTGCCGGGCTTCAGGCCGGTCTTCTGCACAAAGGCCAGGAAATCGGTGCTCTGATCGGTGATGCGCGTCACCCGCAGCGGCTTGTTGAGGGCGCAGTTCAGGAGTGTCGCGGCCGGGACGTCGTCGGCCAGGTGGCCGTTGGCATCCGGAATCGGATCGCCATGGGGATCCGTGGCGGGATGTCCCAGAAATTCGTCAATGCGCGCCAACACCCGCTCGGACACCGCATGCTCGAGCGCCTCCGCCTCCTCGTGCACTTCGGTCCAGTCCATCTTCAGGGTGCGGACGAGAAAGGTTTCCACCAGCCGGTGCTTCCGGAGCACCTCCAACGCCAGCCGCCTGCCCGCTTCGGTCAGCCGCACGCCCTGCCGCGCCTGATGGTCGAGCAATCCCTGCTCCGCGAGCGACTTCACCATCGTAGTCACCGTGCCCGGCACCACGTCCAGGGCCTCCGCCAACACCCCCATGGGCACCATATGGTCCGGCCCCTCCGTTCGCAGGAGGATCGTCTTGAGGTAGTTCTCGACGGTGCTGGTCGCCATTAAGGACGGTTAACAAAACAATGGGTTTTGAATTGGCAAGTTCTATATTTTGAATAGTCAAAATGTAGGGCATCCATGAATTACGGGCACTTGTAGGCAGCCCGCTCGCGGGCGCAGTATGGGCGCCCGGGAGCGGGCTGGCCTACGGCAATCAATCCACACTTCGGCCTTGCTGCCGGTTTCCCGGACGAACCACACTGCCGCCCGTGTCGAAAAACTTTGCGCGCATCGTCTTCGCCCTCACGGCGTGCTTCTTTGCCGCGTTCTTCATCTGGCCCATCCTGCAGATCCTGAAGGGCGGATTCATTGACGCCGACGGCCACTTCACCCTCGCCTACCTGTCCGCCCTCCTGGCCGACCCGGTCTACCTCGGCGGCTTGCGCAACTCCTTCCTGCTGGCTTGCGCCACGACCATACTCGCGTTGCTCCTCGCCCTGCCGCTCGCGTTCATCTCCGACCGTTTTCTCTTTCCCGGCAAGGCCCTGCTGGGCTCGCTCATCCTCATCCCGATGATCCTCCCACCCTTCGTGGGGGCCATCGGCATCAAGCAGATCTTCGGGCAATACGGCGCGGTCAACAGCCTCCTCATCGCGCTGGGCCTGCGACCCGAGGGTTGGACCTTCGACTGGTTCGCCGCGAACCAGTTCTGGGGCGTGGCGGTGGTCCAGGCCCTCTCGCTCTACCCGATCATCTACCTCAATGCCGTCGCCGCGCTGGCCAACATCGACCCGGCCATGGAGGAGGCCGCGCAGAACCTCGGGTGCACCGGCTTCCGCCGTTTCTGGAAGATCACGCTTCCGCTCATCAAGCCCGGTCTGTTCGCCGGCGGCACCATCGTCTTCATCTGGGCCTTCACCGAGCTCGGCACGCCGCTGATCTTTGACTACGCGCAGGTCACCTCGGTGCAGATTTTCTACGGCCTGAAGGACATTGGCGGCAATCCGTTCCCCTATGCCCTCGTCGCCGTGATGCTGGCCAGTTCGGTCGGACTCTACGCCATCGGCAAGGGCCTCTTCGGCCGCAGCCACCATGCCATGATGGCCAAGGCCACCAGTTCCGGCGGCCCGCGGACCCTCCCTCCCGGCCGGCGCCTGCTCTGCACCGCGATCTTCGCCAGTGTGATCACGATCGCGATCCTGCCGCACTTCGGCGTCATCCTCGTGGCGTTCTCCAGCGGATGGTACGGCACGGTCCTGCCGCAGAATTACACGCTGGAAAACATTGGCATCGCCCTCGGCCACGACCTGACCGTGCCGGCCATCGCCAACAGCCTGAAGTTCGCCAGCATCTCCACGGTCATCGACCTCATCCTCGGCATCGCCATCGCCTACGTGGTCGTCCGCTCGAAGCTCGCCGGCCGCCAGATCCTCGACTTCCTCGCCATGATGCCGCTCGCCGTGCCCGGCCTCGTGCTGGCGTTCGGCTACCTCGCAATGTCGCAGGAGGGGAAGTTCTTCTCGTTCATCAACCCGGTGAAGGATCCCACCATTCTGCTGATCATTGCCTATTCCGTCCGCCGCCTGCCTTACGTCGTGCGCAGCGCCGCCGCCGGCTTCCAGCAAACCAGCGAGACGCTGGAGGAGGCCGCGCAGAACCTCGGCTGCCCGCCGCTCAAGTCGCTCTTCAAGGTCACCCTGCCCCTCATCGCCGCGAACCTCATCGCCGGCGGCCTGCTGGCCTTCGCCTTCGCGATGCTGGAAGTCTCAGACTCCCTGGTGCTCGCGCAAAAACAGCTCTACTACCCGATCACCAAGGCGATCATGGAGCTCTTCCAACTGCTCGGCGACGGTCAGTTCATCGCCAGCGCCCTCGGCGTCTGGGCCATGGCCTTCCTCGGCGTGACCATCGTCGGCCTGAGCCTGCTGCTGGGTAAGAAGCTCGGCGCTCTCTTCCGGGTGTGAGCCGCCGTATTGCTCATGCCGACTCCATGGCCGGACATTCCTGATTGCGGTGCAGTTGCCTTGGGTAGCGCCCGGCGTCCGGACGGGCGTTGCGCCGGCGGACGCTCCCCCGCCCGCCCGGAGGTCGGGCGCTACCTTGTGCCCGTGGAAATGGAAAACCCTTCCCCTGCATCAGCGCTGGTAAACTGCGCCTGTCGCGGACAATCCTGATTCGCCCGGCCATGCTCCTGCTCCTCCTCGCGTCACTCGTCTGGGCCTTTTCCTTCGGTCTCATCAAGGGCCAGCTCACCGGCCTCGACCCGAACGCCGTCGCGGTGCTGCGCCTGCTTTGCGCCTTGGCGGTCTTCCTGCCGTTTCTCCGGCGACGCAAGCTGCCTGTCCGCGCCCAGTTCCGCCTGGCCGCCATCGGGGCCGTGCAGTTCGGCCTGATGTACATTCTCTACCTCCACGCCTTCGCGCTGCTGCAGGCCTACGAGGTGGCGCTGTTCACCATCTTCACGCCGATCTATCTCGCCCTGCTGGATGCCGCGCTGGAGCACCGCTGGGAGGTCCGGCATCTGCTCGCAGCCGTGCTTTCGCTTGGCGGTGCGGGCGTGCTGCTCTGGCGCACCGGAGTTGGCTCCGGCGCCGTCGGTGGCTTCATCCTCGTACAGTTTTCCAATCTGTGCTTCGCCGCCGGCCAACTGGCCTACAAGCGAGAGCGGCCGAAGCTCAAGGGCGTCAGCGATGCCGAGGTGTTCGCCCTGCCCTATGCCGGCGCACTCGCCGCCACGCTGGTCGCCTCGCTGTTTACGACCGACTGGACCGCCTTCAGTCTCACGCTGACGCAGGCGGGGGTCATCGCCTACCTCGGCATCGTCGCCTCCGGCCTGTGCTTCTTCTGGTGGAACCTCGGCGCCACCCGGGTCAACACCGGCACGCTCGCCGTGTTCAACAACGCCAAGATCCCCCTCGGCATCGCCGTGTCGCTGCTCTTCTTTGGCGAAAGCGCGAATCTCCCGCGTCTGCTCCTCAGCATCGCCCTGATGTTCGCAGCCGTCGCCGTCGCGGAAAACTGGTTCAGCCGGACCAAGGCCAATTAACCACGGATCACACGGATTCCACGGATCAATCCAGCAAAGGCGTATGGCACAAAAGGCTCAAAATGCACAGAACTGAAACCTAGACCGACCCTCTTGAGCTTTCTGAGCCTTATGTGGCCATTCCATCCGTGCCATCCGTGAAATCCGTGGTTAAAAAACTCTCTCCAATTTCTCCCATGACCCCCGTCACTCCCAACATCGCCTCGCTCGGCAACTGGCTCCACTCCTGGGTGCAGCCCAATGGCGCCATCCATGGTTTCCATAATCATCCGGTCTGGGGCGTGAATCCCTACCGGCTCGCCGACTACACGGCCGGCCACACAACCTGGGCCTCGCCCTTCCTCGCCGGTCTCGCCGAAGCCGTCACCCTGCGTCCCGACGCCCGCGCCAAGGCCCTGCTTGAACGGCTGGTCAATTTCCAGACCACGACCTTTCTGCCCGACGGCCAGTACGACCACATCGGCTTCAACGCAGGCGAAATCTGCAAGCGGGGCCTCATTCACAACGCACTGCCCAACGCGTCCCTCGGCCTCACCGCCTTCCGCACCCGCGACTGGCTTGCGCCCAAGCTGCTCGACCAGATCAAGGCCGCGATCATCCGCAACCTCGACACCGGTTGCCTGCAATACGGCAAGAACGGCCGGCCCGACGCCAGTTCCGTCGCCAACCAGGACTACGCCCGCATCTGGGCCAAACTGCTCTTCTATCGGGCCTTTGACGACCGCCGCTGGTACGACTCCACGCGCGAGGACATCGAGTACATGATCAAGACGTTTCACATTTCCGGCATGCCCGACCCGGACAGTGCCGGCACGTTGCGCATCCTGGGCGTGAAGGACATTCTTGAACCCTCCGAATACTACGGCCTCATGATCTGCCCGCTCCTGCTCGCGGCCGAGATTTATGGTGAGGACCGCTACATCGACGAGGCGGCCAAGCTCTGCCGCCACGTCGCCCGCTCGCACTGGGTCGACGGACGCGGCCAGACCCGCTGCCACCGCATGTGGTACTACGCCGGCAATCGCTGGCACCTGAACCGTGGCCCCATGCTCATCGCCGGCATGGGCGATTCGCTCGAGGGCATCCAACGCTATGTACGCCTGCGTCCTGACGCCGAGCTTGAGTCCTTCCTCACCGCCTGCGACCGCACCTACGCCACCTATCAGCACCCGCGCGGCTTCCTTGTGTCCGGCACCGGCTGGCAGAGCGAGGTGGACATCGCCCCGAGCACGGGCTGGCAGAGCCACGACTTCCGCCACCTCGTCCACCGGCATGGCGTGGATGCGGGATTCTGGGATGCGTTTTTTGCCCCCGATGAACGGACTTCCGTCCTCCTGGGCGACCAGTGCATGTGGGTCGAGCAGGGCCAGAACTGGGCCATCAGCGATTATCTCTGGCAGTGCGTCTTCGGCCTCATCGGCCGCAAGGACTGCGTGCGCTTCGGCCCCGACCTCCCCGACTGGATCGAGGGCGGCTGGCATGCGCCGAAGAATTACACGATGTCAGCCAAGCCCGTCTTCATTAAAACCGATGACCATATCGCGCTATGGACCGGCACGACGGAAAACCTGGCGGTCACTTCCATCGCCCAGCATCCGTACGTGCCAGGCCCGGCGATGTCCGGGGCTTCGCGGGCACCGTAATCGTAGCGCGGTGCTTCAGCCCGCGTTCGGTACGCATCACCGGCATTTTAGCTTACACGAACCAGTGCCGGCTGAAGACCGGCACTACGTCAGCCTACACCACTTCCAAATCAACCTTCACTGCGGCCTTCAACCGATCGATGGCCGATGCAACGATGCTCTCGGTCGGACCCTCCGCTAGTAAACGCAGCTTGGGCTCGGTGCCGGAGTAGCGCACCAGAATCCGGCCTTGGGCGCCGAGTTCCTGCTCGAGCTCTGCCATCGTTTTCGTCAGCGCGGGACAATTCTCCAACGGCCGTTTCTCCTTCACGAGCAGCGCCGCGGTGAGCTGCGGGAATTTCCGCAGGCTGCGGCGCAACTCGGACAGGGGTTTGCCGGTGGCCAGCATGACCTCGATCACGCGCAGGGCGGCCACGAGCCCGTCGCCGGTCGGTGAAACATCCGCGCAGATGATATGACCGCTTGATTCGCCGCCGAGCACGGCCCCTTCGGCCAGCATGCCCTCGATCACATAGCGGTCGCCGACCGCGGTGCGCCGCACCCGGCCGCCGGCGGCCTTGATGGCGGCATCCACGCCGAGGTTGCTCTGCACCGTGATCACGAGCGTTTGCAGCTTCAGCCGGCCGCAGGCGATGGCGTGGAGGGCGAGAATGGTGAGGATCTCATCCCCGTCGAGCACCCCGCCCTGTTCGTCGCAGAGCACGCAACGGTCGCCGTCGCCATCGTGGGCGATGCCGAGTCGCGCCGCATTGGACCGGACCAAAGCCGCGAGTTGCTCCGGGTGTTCGCTGCCGACGCCGGCGTTGATATTTAATCCGTCGGGCGCATCACCCAAACCGAACACCTCCGCCCCGAGTCGGCGCAACACGGCGGGGCTCGTGGCGCAGGTCGCGCCATTGGCGGTGTCCAGCACGATGCGCCAGCCGTTCAGGGATCCGGCCGGCAGCAGCGCGGCCGCAGTGGCACAGTAATCCTCCGCTGCACCGCTGAGGATCACCGGAGCCGAAATAACCCCGCCCGGCGCCTCGCCCAGCAGGGCTTCGATGGCGGCCTCGTCCTCGTCGGTGAGTTTGACGCCGCCGGGACCGAAAAACTTGATGCCATTGTCCGCCGCCGGATTGTGCGAAGCCGTGATGACCACGCCGAGCCGCACCGCCTTGCGTACGACCGCGCGGGCCACGGCCGGCGTCGGGACCACGCCAAGAGAAACGGGCGTCAAACCCACCGTGCGCAGACCCTTGGCCACGGCCGCATGCAGGTCTTCGCCCGAGGCGCGGGTGTCGCGGCCGATGAGCACAACGGCAGCGTCGGAGTGTTTCTGCTTGATCCAAGCGCCGGCCGCCGCGCCCAGCCGGGAGGCGAACTCCGCATTGATGAGCGGCCCGCCGTAGGGACCACGGACGCCATCGGTGCCAAAATAGAGGCGCTTCATGAGCGGAAAAATTCCTTTGTGGCGGCGATCCTGGCGCGGACGGCGCCGCCGAGGAGCAGCTCCCGCGCCGGTGCAAGGCCGCTGCGCACATCGGGCACGCGCCCGCAAATCCACAGGCCCACGGCGGCATTGAGTACGATGGTGTCCGCCAGCCCGGCGGGTGCCCGGCCGTCGAGAATCGCGTCGGTCAGCGCCAGATTGGCGGCCACATCCCCGCCCAGCAGATCCGTGAAGGGCGCCGCCGGCAGGTCGAAATCCGCAGCGGTCCACACGCCGTCGTGGGCGCGCAGGCGGCCGAGACCCCGCACCCGGTTGCGGGTGGCTGTGGTTAGCTCGTCAATGCCGCGGTCGTCCGCGATCACCCCATGCACCGCCAGGCCCGACCCCGTCCCGAGGTTTTCCAGGGCGGCCGCCATCCGCGGCACCCAGGCGTCGGAAAACACGCCGAGCAGAATGTGCGCGGGCCGGCCGGGATTGATGAGGGGGCCAAGAATATTGAAGACCGAACGCTGCCCGCGGGCTGCGAGGGCCTTGCGCACCGGCGCGATGTGCTTGAAGGCGGGATGGTAGTTCGGCGCGAAGAAGAAGGCGAAATTGAGTTCGGCCAGCGCCCGCTGGAGCTGCTCGGGAGAGGCCGTGAGATCAACTCCCAGGCCGGCCAGCAGGTCGGCGCTGCCGCACTTGGAGGTGATCCCACGATTGCCGTGTTTCATCACCTTCACGCCGGCGCTGGCAAGCGTCAGCACCACGAGGCTGGAAATATTGAAGCCGCCGGCATGGTCCCCGCCGGTGCCGACGATATCAATAGCCTCCGCCGACCAGCGGCCGACGCCCGGATCGGTGGCCCGTGTCCGGAATGCGCGCGCAAATCCCGCCACCTCCCCGGCGGTCTCGCCCTTGGCCGACAGCGCCGTCAGAAAATCCGCCTTGGCCGCATCCGCCACCTCGGGCGACGCCAGCGCCGCAGCCGCCGCCTCGATCTGCTCGGGGCGGAGCTCGGTGGCTTGCGTAAGCTGGGTGGTGAGTTCCGTCAGGCTGGACATGCGCGGACTTCAGAGAGCCATCTGCCCGCCTCTCCGCAAATAAAATTGCTACCGTTCGCCAATGCGCTGACCTGCCTGCGTGCGTTTGCTCATTTCCATTATCGCCCTCGGAGTGCTCATGTCGCCCGGTCATGCGGCCGAGCCGGAGGTGGTTCCGCCCGGGGCCCCTGCCGCCGAACTCAGCATCAGCGATGCCGTCATCCTCGGTCTCGTCGAGGGCGTGACCGAATTCCTGCCCATTTCCTCCACGGGGCACCTGATCATCGCCACCCACACGCTGGGACTCGAATCACAACAGCCCCTGACCGGCCGCGACGGCCGGCCCCTCTGGTATAAAAAGCCCTCCGCCCGGAATCCCGCCGGGGAACCCCTCACGCCGAAACTGGCGGCCGACACCTATATTGTAGTCATCCAGGTCGGGGCGATCCTCGCCGTGGTCCTGCTTTATTGGGGCCAGTTGGCCAGCATGGTGCAGGGACTTATCGGCCGCGACAGCGCCGGCCTGCGGCTGCTCCGCAATCTGTTTTGCGCCTTCCTGCCGGTGGCGATCGTGGGGCTGGTGGCGAGCAAGTGGATCGAGCGCCATCTCTTTTCGATCGGCACCGTGATCATCGGACTGGTGGGCGGCGCCATCCTCATGTTCATCGCCGAGCGCCGCCGCCGCCACTGGTCCGGGATCGGCCGCGAGATCAAGGACCCGGCCGACCTGTATGCCAGCCAGGCCCTGGGCATCGGCCTGATGCAATGCCTGGCCCTGTGGCCCGGCACCAGCCGCTCGATGGTGACAATCGTTGGCGGTTACTTCACCGGCCTGACTCCGGCCAAGTCCGCCGAATTCAGCTTTCTGGTGGGTCTGCCGGTGCTGGCTGGAGCAGCCTTCATCAAGGGCCTGAGGTCCGGTCCGGCCATGATCGAGGTCTTCGGGTGGGCCAACGTGTTGCTGGGCATCATCGTGGCCGCGGTGTCCGCCGCCGCCGCCGTCAAGTTTCTCGTCGCCTTCCTCACGCGCCAGGGCCTCACGGCCTTCGCGATTTACCGCCTCATCCTCGCCGTGCTTTTGGCGGCCGTCTTTTACCTCTGATTCGCGGCGGTTATAGCGCTTGACGCGCATACCACCCGCCTTTTACTCGCACCCTTTCCACGTATCACTCGGTCGTTTTTTACGACGCCACGCACTTACAAAAACCACTCCCATGGCCAATCCGAAACGCAAGCAGTCCAAACGCCGTAGCGCCAACCGCCGCGCCGCCAACGCTTTCAAGGCGCCTGAGTTCGCCAAAGACCCGACCGACGGCAGCACTTTCCGCCCGCATCGCGTCAATCCGAAGAACGGCATGTATCGTGGCCGTCAGGTGCTCAACGTCGAGGTCTGACCCTCGCGTCCCACCCCCACCCCGCCGCCATCCCTGCGATGGTCACGTCTTCCGGTGAAACCGGGCGCATCGCGGTCGACGCCATGGGCGGCGACCTTGGACCAGCCGAGGTAGTCGAGGCTGTCCGGCTTGCTGTCACCCGCACCGAGGGCCTCAACCCCATCACGTTGGTGGGTGACGAGGCCATTTTGCTGCCCTTGCTCGCCAAGGCCGGTCTCCATGACCGAGCCCGGGTTTCCGTGCATCATGCCTCGGAAGTCATCACGATGGATGACAAGCCGCTGGCCGGCCTGAAGCGCAAAAAGGATTCGTCGATGGTTCGCGCCATCGAACTGGTCAAGGACGGCCACGCCCGCGTTGTCGTGAGTTGCGGCAACACCGGCGCCCTCATGGCCGGCGGCACCATCAAGCTCCGGACCATGGACGGCATTGCCCGTCCGGCCCTGGCCGCCATTGTCCCGCGGGAAGGCGGCCATTTTGTCCTGATTGACGCCGGCGCCAATCCCGAGGCCAAGCCCGAGCACCTGCTCCACAACGCCATCCTCGGCAGTCATTACGCCCGGGTCATGCTGCATATCCCCCGTCCGCGGGTCGGCCTGATGACCATCGGCACCGAGGAGGGCAAGGGCAACGCGCTGATCACCGAAACGCATGAGCTGCTCAAGCGCGCGGCCGACATCATCAATTACGCCGGCCCCATCGAGGGTTTCCAAGTCTTTGCCGAGCACGTGGATGTGGTTGTCTGCGACGGCTTTGTCGGCAACATCATGCTCAAGAGCTGGGAATCGTTGGTGAAATTCTTCACCACGATGCTCAAGGAGGAACTCACGGCCAACCCGATGCGCTCGGCCGGTGCCATCCTCTCCAAGGGCGCGTTTTCCGCCCTCAAGGAACGCGTGAACCCCGAGCGTTACGGCGGCGCCCCGCTGCTCGGCGTGCGCGGCAACATCCTCAAGGCACACGGCTCAAGCAACCGGCACGCCATTCGCAGCGCCATCCTCGCGGCCAACGCCATTATCAAGGCCGACCTCAACCACCGGATCGAGCCCGACATCGCCCGCGCCAACGCGCTGCTCGATACGCCGGCCGCCGTCTGATTCCCTTTCCTCTTCATGGTCCATAACTCCTGCGTCATCCTCGGCACCGGGTCCTACGCCCCGGCACGTGTCGTTACCAACGATGAATTGGCCAAAACCATCGATACCTCGCCCGAGTGGATTTTCACCCGCAGTGGTATTCGCGAGCGCCATATCACCGCGCCCAATGAGGCCACTTCGGACATGGCGGTGGAAGCCGCCAAGGCCGCCCTCCATGATGCCAAGCTGGCCGCCACGGACATTGACCTCCTGATCCTGGCCACCCTGACGCCCGATCTCCTCCTCCCGGCCGCGGCCTGCCAGGTCCAGCACAAGCTGGGCGTCCCGACCCACGCCGCCTGCTTTGACCTCAACGCCGCCTGCTCCGGGTTCATCTATGCGCTCGATACGGCCAGCGCCATGATCCAGTCGGGCCGCTACAAGCACGCCCTCGTGATCGGCGCGGAAAAGCTATCTTCCATCGTGGACTGGAAGGACCGCACCACCTGCGTGCTCTTTGGCGACGGCGCCGGCGCGGTGGTCCTCGGCCGTTCCACCAAGCCGGGCGTCGGCGTGATCGGCGCCAAACTGGGCGCCTACGGCGATAGCACCGACCTCCTTTACATCCCGAAGGGCGGCAGCCGCTACCCCGCCACCGCTGCGTCCATCGCCGCGGGCGACCATTTCATGAAGATGAAGGGCAAGGAAGTCTTCAAACTCGCCGTACGCGCCATGGACGAGGCGGCCCGCGATATATTGGAACAACACCACCTGCGGGCTGATCAGATTGACCTCGTCATTCCGCATCAGGCCAATCTGCGTATCATTGAGGCCGTCTCCCAATACCTCGAACTTCCCATGGATCGTTTTTACGTCAACCTCGACCGTTACGGCAACACCTCCTCCGCGTCCGTGCCCATCGCCCTCGATGAGGCGCGCAAGGCCGGCCGCATCAAGCACGGCGACATCACCCTGCTCGTCGCATTTGGGGCGGGCTTGACCTACGGTTCCGCGCTGATTCGCTGGTAAAACATTGACCATGGCTTTGCACCTCCTCCGCCGTCTGCCCCTTGGCCTGCTGATCGCGGGACTCCTCTGCTTCGCCCCAGCCCGGCTCGCCGCCGATCTTGTCTGGAACCCTGAAACCGGCTGGCGCATGGAAGGCGGCGCCCTGGCCGGTCTGAGCAGCGGTGAAGGCCGCAACGCCCTGGAGTTGATGAACAAGGCCCGCCTGCAGGAAGAGCGCGGCAATGCGGGCAGCGCCATCAAGAACTACAAGAAGGTCGTCAAAAAGTACGGCAACTCGGTCTACACCCCCGAGGCGCTTTATCGCAGCGCCCACCTCTATCTCGCCCGCAAGCAGTACATGAAGGCCTTCGAGTCCTTCCAGCAGATCGTCGGTCGCTACCCGAACACCAGCCGCTTCAACCAGATCATCGGCGAGCAATACCGCATCGCCAGCGCGCTGCTCGACGGCGCCCGCCCGCGCGCCTGGGGCATCATCCCGCTCCTGCCGGCCCGGCTCAAGGGGCTCGAATACTTCGAGTACATCCTCCTCAACGCCCCGTACAGCGACTACGCCCCGCTCGCCCTGATGAACATCGCGCGCGGCCACCAGCGCATGCGCAACACCGAGGAGGCGATCGATGCGCTGGACCGCATGATCAATAACTATCCCCAGAGTCTGCTGGCCCCCGACGCCTATCTGAAGCTGGGCGAAACCCACGCCAGCCTGGTCCAGGGCCCCGAGTACGACCAGACCTCCACCAAGGAAGCCATCACCTACTTTCAGGACTTCATGATCCTGTTCCCCAACGACCCGACCATCTCGTCCTCCGCCCAGGGGCTCGACCGCATGCGCACGGTGCTCGCCGAGAGCAAAATCAAGATGGCCGATTTCTACTTCTACAAGCGGGACAATTACACCGCCGCCCGGGTGTTCTACAACGAGGCCATCACGGTCTATCCCGATTCACCCGTCGCCCAACTGGCCAAGAGCCGGCTCGCCGCCGTGGAGGCCAAGGCCGCCGGTCGCAAGCCGCCGACCGACGACACCGCACCCGCCACGCCTGCGAAGAAGAAGCGCTTTTTCTTCTTCTGATTCGCCGCGCGCCGCGGCCTTCGCCAACCTAGGCCCATGATCGTGCGTCTGCGACTGCTGTTCCTCACCGCCCTGCTGTTCTCCGGACTCACCTGCTGCAGCCATTACCGTCTCGGCACCGAGGCGAAGCTCGCGTTCAACTCGCTCCGCATCGAGCCCGTCGTGATGAAGGCGCTGATCCCACAGTCCCAGGCCCTGCTCACCACCCAGTTGCGCGAATGCTTCATCCGGGACGGCCGCGTCACCCTGGCCAACAGCACGGAGGAGGCCGACGTCACGCTGCAGGTGGTTGTTCAGTCCTATACCCGCGAAGTCGCCACCGTGCGTCCCGGCGACACCGGCCTGGCCCGCAAGTTCATCGTCACGCTCAAGGCCGACGCGACCCTGCACGACCGCCGCACCGGCAAGGATCTCTTTGCCCAGCGCCCGCTGGTCGTGAAACGCGAGCTGTTCACCGACAGCGGCCAGGGACAGTCCGAGTACCAGCTCCTGCCCCTGCTGGCCGCCGATCTGGCGGACAAGGCGCGCCACGCCGTGCTCGATGTCTGGTAATCCCGCGATGCATCCTCCGCTCCCCGCCCCCTCCCTCCTCGCCGGCGACCACGCCAACCTCGGGGTCAGCGC
Organism: uncultured Opitutaceae bacterium; assembly: GCA_964518665.1. Taxonomy (GTDB): domain Bacteria; phylum Verrucomicrobiota; class Verrucomicrobiia; order Opitutales; family Opitutaceae; genus UBA2377. The sequence continues at coordinate 26,139 of CAZFHG010000021.1, forward strand.
CCAGGCCGTCGCCGCCGCGGGCGCCGCCTGGCTCCACGTTGACATCATGGACGGGCATTTCGTACCCAATCTCAGTTTTGGTCCCGAGACTGTCGCGGCGCTACGTCGGGCCGGTATCAAGCTGTTTCTCGACACCCACCTGATGCTGTCCGAGCCCGACCGCTACATCGAGGCCTTTGCGAAGGCCGGCGCGAACCTCATCAGCATCCACATCGAACCGGCTTACGACCATGCCGCCGCGCTTGCCCGCATTCGCAGCCTCGGTTGCCAGTGCGGCATCGTGCTCAACCCCGGCACTCCCGCCAGCGCTGTTGAACATCTGCTGGGACAGGTGGATCTCGTCCTCGTCATGACCGTGCAACCCGGTTTTGGCGGCCAGTCCTTCCGCGCCGACATGATGCCCAAGCTCGCCCAACTCGCCGCCTGGCGGAAGGAACGCGGGTTCAAGTGGCGCCTCGAAGTGGATGGAGGCGTCGATTTGCGCACCGTCCGCGACTGCCACGTCGCCGGTGCGGATACGTTCGTGGCGGGAACGTCCTTCTTCAAGGCCGCCGACCGCGTGGCGTTCATCAAGGAAATCGAAGCGCTGCCGAGCTAGCCGGTCCTGGTGGCCCCGTGAGCTCAAGGTTGCCAAGTAGGGCAGGTCTCTGACCTGCCATGCGCAAACCTTTCGATCCGGTGAGAACGCTAATCTGCGCTAATCTACCGCTTATC
>CAZFHG010000022.1:0-26754 GCA_964518665.1 uncultured Opitutaceae bacterium
GTCCCCTTTCCTCCATCTTCCTTCTTCCTTCTTCCTTCCTCCTTTTCCTCCTCGCCGGTTGCTGGTCCCGCGAATCGCCGGTCGACTCCGGCAACCAGACTCAGGTGCTGCACCGCAGCCTCGGCGCCGATGTGGCCGAACTCGATCCGCACATCATCACCGGCCTGCCTGAACTCAATGTCGCCTCCGCCCTCTTCGAAGGTCTCGTCGGTGAGGATCCGCTGGACCTGCATCCCGTCCCGGGCGTGGCCGCCCGCTGGGAAATTTCCGCCGACGGCCTGGTCTACACCTTTCACCTGCGGCCCGACGCCCTCTGGTCCAATGGCGAACCCGTCACCGCCCACGATTTTATCGGCTCGTTCCGCCGCGTGCTCACGCCCGCCCTCGGCGCCGACTACACCAGCATGCTTTACCTGGTCCAGCGCGCCGAGGCCTACCACCGCGGCGAATTGCAGGACTTCGCCCAGGTCGGCTTCACCGCCCCCGATGACCACACCCTCATCATCACCCTTGAGCACCCCGCGTCGCATTTTCTCAGCCTGCTCTCGCACCCCGTCTGGTATCCGGTGCACCTGCCGACGCTGGAGAAATACGGCCCGGTCGCGCAGCGCGGCAGCCGGTGGACCCGCCCGGAGAACTTCGTCGGCAACGGTCCCTTCACCCTCGCCGAGTGGCACCCGGGCAAGATCATCGTCGCCAAACGGTCCGCGTTCTACTGGGACGCCGCGCACGTGAAGCTTCAGGCCGTGCATTTTTATCCCGCCGACAGCGTCGAGGCCGAGGAACGCGCCTTCCGCGCCGGGCAATTGCACATCACCGAGGCCCTGCCCGTCAGCAAGGTGGATGCCTACCGCCGCGACCAACCCGCGGTCCTCCGCATCAGTCCGTTCCTCGATACCTATTTCTACCGGCTCAACGTGACCCGCCCCCTGCTCAACGACCGTCAGGTCCGCCAGGCCCTTTCCCTCGCCATCGACCGCACCGCCATCGTGGAAAAAATCACCCGGGGCGGCCAGCAGCCCGCGCACAGCTTCACCCCGCCCGGCACCGCCGGCTATGAACCGCCGCCCGGCCTAGCCGGTGACACCGCCGCCGCCCGGACGCTCCTCGCCGCCGCCGGATATCCCGGCGGCCAGGGTTTCCCCGCCTTCGATCTGCTCATCAACAGCTCGGGCAACCACCGCGTGATCGCCGAGGCCGTGCAGGAAATGTGGCGCCGCGAGCTCGGCGTCACCGCCCACATCGTCAACATGGAGCAGAAGACCCTGCTCTCCCTGCGCCGCACCCTCGATTACCAGGTCCTCCGCTCCGACTGGGCCGGCGACTACCTCGATCCCGCCGCCTTCCTCGAGATCTTCACCACCCGCTCGGGCAACAACCACACCGGCTGGGGCAGCCAGGATTACGACGCGCTCATCTACGAGGCCGCGCGCACGCAGAACACCGCGGCGCGGTACAGCCTGCTCCGCCGCGCCGAGACCATGCTCCTGACCGAGGCGCCCATCATCCCCGTTTTCCACTACACCACCGTGCGCCTCGTGCACCCCGCCGTCCGCGGCTGGTACGATACCCCGCTCGACCGCCATCCGTACAAAGCCGTCTGGCTCGAACCGTAGTCCGCAAAATCGTTCTCATTCTCGTTTTCCTGCCTTGGGCACCAAACCTCAAGAACGAGAAAAATCACGAGAACGAGTACGCCCCGAGCCCCATAGGTCTTTCTCTTTCCTCTTTATCTTTCTCTTTCGTCAGGAAGAGCCAGACAGCCACAAGCCTCCCGCCGTCCGGTCCTCCTGGGTAGGGCCCGGCCTCCGGACGGGCCGGCGAGCGCTCCGCGAGCCCAAGGTAGAAATCTAACACAGGCGCTCCCTCGAGCCGCCCCAATTACACAAAAATCGCCTCGTCCGCAGGTGCCGGCACCTTTACCAAGTCCGTCTGATTCCCAACAACGGGTGCGAACCTGACCTTCACGTCGAGGCAACCAACCGGGAATCCCGTGCGGGGCGCTCCACGATGGTACCCCTGCTCATCCTCATAGCCGTCCTCAGCCTGCGCATAATCGAATGCCAGCTTGACGAGGGCCACGGCAGTCACCGCAGCCAGACCGGCAAGAGTGATGTCGAGCAACAGATTCATAGGGGAGGTGGTTGCTGTAGCATACCCATTTTCAGACCGCCCGCTCACACTGGGTTGGCAGAACCTGCGCATTTCTTGCCCGTGAGCATAAGCAAATTAATGGCAGTCGCCGCGGACAATACCCTTCAATCTGCAGTTCCAAGTGGGCGGACACGACCCTAAGCCAGCCCGCAAACGTGCATAGACAGGGAATATGCACCAATTGATGCGTAGCGCACATGCAGCACAAAATTCCGCGGGTGCCAGATTGCCATGTGCCGGGGGTCATGCCAAAAAATGCAGCCCGTTCCCCCCCAGCCCCGCCCATGCGAATCACCCCCATTAACAGCGCCGAGGCCGTATTCGCCCCGTTCTTCGATGAAAGACTCAATGAGCTGCCCACCTGGACGGTCGACGCCCCGGGCGCCCAGGGCCAGCGGCTCATCCAGAGCTGGGCCTTCGTCATCATCAATTGGGAACTCCCCGCCGCCGACGGTCTGGTGCTGCGGATGCGCAAGACGTTTTCCGCGTTCAATTGCGCGGCCTACGACCGGCTGATCGTCGCGATCAACCTCCCCGAGGACAGCACGATCTCCCTCGCGGCCGAGACCGACGCCGGTCCGCGCACGCGCACCGGCACGCCGTGCGGACCCACCCGCCACGAGGAATGGCTGCCGCTTGAGGGCGCCAAGCGTATCTTCTCCGTGACCGTGGAAATCCGGAACCCGCACGCCACCTCGGGCTCGGGCTGGCTGCTGTGGTTTGGCCTGCAAAGCACCGAACGCCTGCCCTTCCACCTCGCCCAATGGGAAGGCTACGACGAGGTCTGGGACCAGTATCTGCAGCCCCCGGAATTTGAGCCCACTTTCCGGCCCACGTACGGTCTGATGGTCAATGCCGACGAACTCGAGGCCATGCGCCGCAAACTACCCGACGCTGAGGCAGTCCGCGGCCTGCGCCTCGCCGCCGAGGTGGCCAAGGGCTACCGGCCCGAAAGCCTGATCGGCGAGAACATCAATTTCTGGAATTTCAAGGGTTTCCGCCGTGAACGGGAGATGAACAACCTGATCACGCTGCCCGGCCCTTACGCGGCCCAAGCCGGCGTTTTCTTCCGCGACAAGCACCTCTGCCGACTGGCGGCCCGTTACGCCATGAGCCTCGTGCACTGCGACCGCTGGGAGGGCGTCTTCTTCGCCTTCATGCGCGGGAGCAGCTGGGACCAGCGCGGCGGCCTGCAGTCCGTCGCCACCTGGGAATGCGCCGTCATCCTCGATCTCTGCGGCGAATGGTTTACGCCACTCGGCCGCGACCTGATCCTGCGGCGCTTCGCCGGCGAGGCGCACGGCGCCATGTGCCACGGCACTTGGTGGTGGGAATACATGTACTACGGCAACCAGGTCGCCTGGCTGACTCCCGGCCGCATCTACGGCCTGCTGCTCCTCGAGCAGCACATGCCGATGCGCTGCGCAAATTATCCGCGGCCTCCGTCCCGGGTCGCCCCGCACACCGACCTCGCCTGGGACAACCTGTTGGACAACCTGTCCAAGATGCTGCTGCCCGACGGCGGCTACATCGAGGGCGCCACCTATTTCACCTACGTAGCCCGCCAAACCGTGCTCTGCGCCCAGCTCTACGGCCGCGCCCGTGGCGTCAATGTCCGCGACCTGATCCCCGCCGCCCTCCTGCGCACGGACCGGCTCGCCGAGATGCTTTACTCGACGGATGACGGCCAGGACATGGTGCTTACCGCCGACGCCTGCTTCCCCTTCGGCGAGGCGCTCGCGTTTCTCGCCTGGCTCATGCCGGAGTCGCATTGGGTCACGATCTACCGGAAATCACTCCAGCGCGTAGGCTTCGCCCCCATGCTGCTGGCGCTGCGGCTCGACCACGAGATCCCAGCCCAAGGTCCGGCCCTCGCCCCGTTCCTCGAGATGAAGGACACGGGCATGATGGCGTCGGTGCGCCGGCTGGGCTCCGAGCTGGTGAAGCTCGTCATCATCGGCAACCGCGCCGGCGGCGACCACCAGCACGAGGACAAGGGCAGCTTCATCCTCGAGTGCGCCGGCGACAGCTTCGCCTTCGACTTCGGCGTGATGGATTACGCCAACCCCGTCACCGACCTGCTCAAGACCGCCCAGCGCCACAACATGCTGACGCCTTGGAGCGAGACCGAGCGCCCTAAACCGCAAAACCCGATTCCCGCCGACGCCAAGCCGCACGGCACAAGCGACGCCGTCAGCTTCAAGGCCACGATCGACGCCAGCCCCGGCTGGGAGGGCTGGTTCAGCAAGTGGCAGCGTACGTGGGATTCACCGACGCCCGGCGAATTCATTATCACCGACGATTGGGCGGTGGAGAAAGGTGAAGGCGTCATCTTCCACTGGACCACGCGGCTCCCCATCCATCTGGAGGGCCGGCATGTCACCATCCAAGGCCGCCGCGCGCGGGCTGAATTTGAGGTACCCGCCGACACCGTGGCCGTGGTCGAGCAACTGCCGCTCATGGATCCCCGCCGTCGTGCCACGGACGAGGAGCGTCCCGAGCACATCCAATACGCGTGGTCCCACGCCGAGACCCAGCCCCGCCTCACCCTCCGCCAGCGCGGAAAACAGGGCATAATGCAAATCAACGTGAAGCTCAGTCTCAGCCATGGCAATGTCCAGTCACCAAGGTAGGAGCCTGCTTGCAGGCGATGAACTGGAACGTAGGGGCGCACCTTGCGTGCGCCCTCTCGCGCAACCGCGGACGGAGAATTCCAGACAGGGCGCAGTCAAGCTGGGCCCCTACAAATTGCATCGACTGCATGCAGGCTCATACCTCCTGGCCTTCCTATTGCTAAGTCCACTCGCCGGGCTTCACGCCACATCCGCGCCCGACCCGCTCGCGGAAGGCTTCCGCCAGCCTCCCCCCGACGCCCGCCCGAAGACATGGTGGCATTGGATGAATGAGGCCGTCACCAAGGAGGGCATCACCGCCGACCTTGAGGCGATGTCGCACGCGGGCATTGGCGGGGTGCAGATCTTCTACGCCGCGATGCGCAATGAGGACACCGAGCGGTTCATCACGCCCTCGGCCGCCTATCTCTCGCCCGAATGGTTCGACCTCATCCGCCACACCGCCACCGAGGCGCAGCGGCTGGGACTCGACGTTGGCTTCCTCAACAACGCCGGCTGCAGCGTCTCCGGCGGCCCCGGCGTCACGCCCGACCAGGGCATGCAACACGTGGTCTGGAGTGAGACGCGCGTCACCGGCGGCACAAAATTCACCGGCGCCGTGCCGCGGCCGGCCCTACGCTACGGTTTCCTCAACGATCCCGGCGCGCCCACGCCGCCGAAAACCTTCTTCGGCGCCGAACCCGCCGACCTCGCGGACCATTACCGCGACATCGCCGTCATCGCCTTCCCCACGCCATTCGCCGAAGCGGACGCCGAACCGGTTCCGCTCCGCATCACCACGAGTGCACCCGTCGCCGATCCCGCCGTCCTCTGCGACCGCGACGGCAGCACCGCCGTCACGCTGCCCAACCCCACCCCGGCACAGCCGGTCTGGATCGCGTATGAATTCGCCGCGCCCGTCACCGTGCGCTCCGTCTTCTTCGCCTGCGCCGGCAACAACTGGCCGCAAGCCGGCGAGTTGCAGTGCAGCGACGACGGCGCCGCCTGGCGCACCGTGCAGCCGCTGGCGCGCATCACGCTCTGGGACCGCTTCGCCCCCTGCACCACCGCGCTGCCGGAAACCCGCGCCCGGTACTTCCGCTTCGTCTTCACCTCCGCGATGTCCTTCGCCCGGCAACTGCAGCCCGCCGAACTCCGGCTGAGCCCCCGCGCCCGGCTCGACCACTGGGAAACCCAGACCGCCGTCGTGCCCGCCCTCGTGCCGGCGGCGGAACCCGTGCCGGTTTCTCCCGCCGCCGCGATCCACCTCGACCGCGTGCTCGATCTCACCGACTGCCTGCAACCCGACGGTACGCTCGACTGGACCGTTCCGCCCGGCGACTGGACCATCCTGCGTTTCGGCCACGCGCCCATGGGACTCAAGAACCGCAGCGGCTCCATGGCCGGCTCCGGCGGACTCGAGGTGGACAAGCTCGACCGCGCCGCCGTGGAGAAATTCTTCGCCGACGGCCCCGCCCGGATCATCGCCGCCGCCGGCCCGCTCGCCGGCCCGGTGTTGAACAATCTGCTCATGGATAGCTGGGAAATGTTCACCCAGAACTGGACGCCCCGGTTTGCCGTCGAGTTCGCCGCCCGCCGCGGCTACGACCCGCGGCGCTGGCTGCCGGTGATGACCGGCCGCATCATCGGCGACGCAAAATTCAGCACCCGCTTCCTTTTCGACGTGCGCCGCACGATCTCGGAACTGGTCGTCGAAAACCACTACGGCACCTTCGCGGAACTGGCGCGGCGCTCCGGCTTGAAACTCTACGCCGAGGCTCCCGGCCATGCCGGGCCGACGGTGGTCGACGCCTTCGCCACCAAGGGCCGCGTGGATGTCCCCATGGGCGAGTTCTGGCTCGGCCGGTTGCACGACTCCAGCGACGCCAAGCAGGCCGCCGCCTCCGCACAGCTCTACGGCCAGCGCATCGTCGCCGCCGAGTCTTTCACGAGTTCGCCCGAGGAATGCAACTGGCAGGAATCCCCCGCCACCCTGAAGGCCTTCGGCGACCACTACTTCGCCACCGGCATCAACCAGTTTATCTTGCACACCTCCGTGCACCAGCCCTGGCCCGACCGGATCCCGGGTCTCACCCTGATCATGTACGGCTCGCACTTCGAGCGCACGAACGGCTGGCTCGAGGTTGCCGGTCCGCCGTGGCTGCGCTACATCGCCCGCTGCCAGTTCCTGCTCCAGCGCGGCCAGCCCGTTGCCGACGTGAATTTCTTCGTCGGCGAAGACGCGCCGAATGATCTGCCCGGACCCGACGATGCCAGGTTGCGCGCCATTCTGCCCGCCGGCCACGACTACGGGGGCTGCAGTGCCGAGGGCCTCTTGCATAGAATGCAGGTGCGCGACGGCCGCATCGTCCTCCCCGACGGCATGAGCTACGCCGTGCTCGTACTCCCCGACTGGCCCGAACTCACGCTGCCGGTGGCGCGCAAGATCCGCGACCTCGTCGCCGCTGGCGCCACGGTTTACGGACCGCGACCGCTCCGCTCGCCGAGCCTGGGCGACTACCCGCAGGACGAGTCGGAGGTGCGCCGCATCGGCGCGGAAGCTTGGGGAGCGATTGACGGTGATAAAGTCACTGAAAACAGTTTTGGCCTCGGTCGTGTCGTTTGGGGTCGTCCGCTCGTGTCCGTCCTCGCGGCCCCGGATTTCGACTACGACCGCAGCCACGGTGTGAACCTCGACTACATCCACCGCCGCGACGGTGACACCGAGATTTACTTCATCTCCAATCAGGGCCCGGCAGCCGTCAGCATCCCAGCGACCTTCCGCGTCTCAGGCAAGGCACCGGAGCTCTGGGACGCCGAGACCGGCGCAATCACCCCGGTCACAACCTATGTGCAGCACGACGGCCGCACCACCTTGCCACTGCACCTGTCCACGATGGGCTCGGTCTTCGTCATCTTCCGCCACCCCGCCTCGCCCGAGGCCGTGACCGCGGCCACGCGCGACGGCCAGCCCGTGCCATTGACCGCGTTGCACGAGCCGGCCGCCGGTACCTACGTCCTGACCACCGCCGCCGGAAGTGAGCTGCGCCAGTCCGTGCCGGTTGCATCTTCGCCGGTGGCGATCACCGGTCCCTGGCAGGTGCGGTTCCCTGCCGAGCCGGCGTCATTCCGGTGGGATGCGCTGTCCACATGGTCCGAGCATCCTGCCCCCGAGGTCAGGTTTTTCTCCGGCACCGCCACCTACACCGTCGAATTCACCGTGCCCGCCGAAACCCTGCGCAACGGTCAACGCGTGACTCTGGATCTGGGCCGCGTGGAAAAATTCGCCGGCGTCACCCTGAACGGCCGCCCGCTGCGCACACTCTGGCACCCGCCGTACGTGATCGACATCACTGACACAATCCAGCCAGGAACGAACAAACTGGAGGTCGCCGTGACCAACCTCCTCGTTAACCGCCTGATCGGCGACCAGCACCTGCCCAAGGCCGAACGCCGCACCTGGTCCACTCACGAGCCCTACACCAAGGATTCACCGCTGCTCCCCTCTGGCCTGCTAGGGCCGGTGGAAGTGACGTTTCATCCCCAGATGTAACCAACTATTTCTATCCGCTGTCATGACTCCCACTTACATGAATTTGCCCGGACCATTATTTGCAGCGGACTCCGGGGTCTCGGCTTCAAGGAATGGCGCGGCACCAGCGCAGCCACCCGCGCAATCGTCTGGACCGGCCTGCTGCTACTGATTCTCTCAACCGTGGTCAACGGCTGGGGCAATGCCCTGAACCAGCCGCCGACCCCCTGAACCGACCGACATGACCTCGCACGAACGCCTCCTCGCCACCATCAACCGCCAGCCCGTTGACCGCATCCCGGTCGATGTCTGGCTCACGCCGGAAGTGCTGGCGTCGCTCAAGACTCACGCGGGCGAGCAGGACGAGTACGCACTCTACCGCAAACTTGGCGTGGACAAGATCGCCTGGGTCTTTCCCGGCTACGGCTCCGACAAATTCGACCCCAACGCCAGCGACGGTCACGACCTTTGGGGCGTTCCCACCCACCGGGTGCAGTCCGGCCTCGCCACCTATCAGGAGTTCGGCGAAGGCCCGCTCGCGCGCTACGATTCCCCAGACCAGCTCGACCGCTACACCCTCTGGCCGGATCCCGCCCGCTTCGAGTACGCCGCCGCCCGCCAGCAGGCGCAGCGCGCCCGCGAATTCGGTTTCGCCACCATCGGTCCGTGGATTTCGCACTTCGAAATCTACTGCCACATGCGCGGCATGGAGAACGCGCTCGTCGATGTGATCGCCGAGCCGGAATTCCTCGACGCCGGCCTCGACCGCATCGAAGCCGTCCAGACGCGGATGCTCGAGCGCTACCTCACGGAACTTGGCGATCTCATCGACATCGTCTTCATCTCCGACGACATGGGCACGCAGGAGAGCCAGCTCGTCTCGACTCCCGCCTATGTGCGGCATCTCAAACCCCGGCTCCGCCGCTGGGTCGACCTTGTCCACCGCCACGGCAAAAAGGTGCTGTTCCACACCGACGGCGCCGCCCGGCCCTTCGTCCCCCACCTCATTGATTGCGGCATCGATCTGCTCAACCCCATCCAGCACATCTGCCCCGGGATGGACCGCGCCGGCCTCAAGCGCGACTTCGGGAAACAGGTCGTCTTCCACGGCGGCGTCGAGAACCAGCAGGTGCTCCCCTTCGGCACCGTTGACGACGTCCGCCGCGAAGTGATCACGTGCCTGGAAACCCTCGGCGCCGGCGGCGGCTATATCCCCAGTTCCTGCCACAACATCCAGGCCGGCACCCCGCCCGAGAACGTCATCGCGATGATCGAGACCGTCCACGCCTGGAAGGGCTGAGATCAAGATGCAGGGCGGGGATTCCGATCCCCGCCTATTCTTCCTTCCCGGCTGGAATCCAATCTTTCTCGTTCTCTTAATCTTTCTCTTTCTCCTGCCTTGGGGCGTGTGAATGCCGAAACCGGACAGACTCTGACGAAAGAGAAAGAGAAAGATGAAGAGAACGAGGATACGAGGCGGGGATCGGAATCCCCGCCCTACGCCAAACCCGCTGGCTTCGCCTTCCGCCGCAACGCACTCGGCGCGGTGCCATGGTAACGCCGGAACAGGTGCGACAGTCGGAACTCGTCGCTGAGGCCCACCCGGGCAGCGATGGCTTTCATCGGCAGGCCGGTCGTCTGCAACAAATCCCTCGCCCGACGCATGCGCAGGATGCGGACCTCCTCCATCGGCGACCGGCCGGTCTCCTGCCGGAACAACCGGCAAAAGTGAAACTTGCTCAACCCGGCATGCCGGGCGAGGCGCTCCAGCGGCAGGGGCTCGGCCAGATGCTTTTGAATGTAGTCCCGCACTCCCGCCTCGAGGCTCGATGACCGCGCCCCGCGACTGCGCAGCCGGGCGAGTTCGCTGAGCAGGCCCTGGAAGACGGCGTTCCGTGCCCGCAGCGCCTCCGGACTCGATTCATGCCGGTCCACATACAGCCAGTCGGCCATCTGCCGCCACCGGCCGTCGTGGTCCTTCATTCGCAGGGGCCATGCCGCTGCCTCCGGACTGTGGAACGAAAAGAAGCAGGTCTCCGCCGGCTCGGCCGGATCGCTGGATTCCTCATGCACGCAACCGGCGTGGTACAGCAGCAGGTCGCCGGTGCGGGCCTCGATGTTCTCCCCGGCCATGCGCAATCGCAGGCAACCGCCCAACACCACGATCATCTCATGGAACGCATGGGCATGCGCGCCAATCTTCCAGTGCGGATTCGGTCCCATCCGGCCAATGTGCAGGAAGGCGGTGTCAGCCGAAGGAACAGCAATCATGCGCAAGTCTTCGCAACCCCGGACATTCCCCGCAAGCCTGCACCACGGTATGCTCGGGAAGTACCACTGAATTTTTTAACCACGGATTGCACGGATGACACGGATGGTTCGGGCCCAAGGCATTTATAGCCACTGATGAACACTCATGGTCACTTATTCCAATCAGTGAGCATGAGTGCGCATCAGTGGTTCACACGGAATTGGCATCCGTGAAATCCGTGCAATCCGTGGTCGGTTCGAACAATAGCGCCTCCCTTCCCACCAATCTCATGAAAAACTCCAAACCTCGCATCGGCTTCATCGGCACCGGCAAGATGGGCCAGGCCGCCCATCTGCGCAATTACGCCTCGCTTCCGACGGAATGCGAAGTCGTCGCCCTCGCCGAACTCCGGCCCGAACTCGGTGCCCGCGTCGCCGCCCGCTTCGGCATTCCCAGGATCTACTCGAACATTGAGGAGATGGTCGCCAAGGAAAACCTCGACGGCCTCGTGGCCTCCCAGCAGTTCACCCGCCACGGCGTGATCGTGCCGGAGCTCCTGCGGGCGGGCCTGCCGGTCTTCATTGAAAAGCCCCTCGCCTCGTCCGTGCCGGTGGCGGAAGCCTTGGTCGCGGCCGACAAGGCGGCAGGCGGCAAACTCATGGTCGGCTACCACAAGCGCTCCGATGTCGCCACGATCCGCGCCAAGGCCGAGATCGACCGGCTGCTCCAGTCCGGTGAAATCGGCAAGCTGCGCTACCTGCGCCTGACCATGCCGCCGGGCGACTTCATCGCGGGCGGCTTCGACGAACTGATCCTTGGCGAAAACTTTGCCACTCCACTGGAGACCGATCCCGTCGAGCCCGGCCTCGATGCCGCCACGGGCCAGTTGTTCATCAACTTTGTCAATTTCTCGATCCACCAGCTCAACCTCATCCGGCACCTCATGGGCGAGTCCTACGACGTCGTCTACGCCGATCCCACGAAGGTGCTACTCATCGGCCGCAGCGCCTCAGGTCTGCCGATCACGTTGGAAATGGCACCCTACGGCACGACGGTGGACTGGCATGAGTCGGCCATGGCCACGTTCGATCACGGCTACGTGAAGCTCTCCCTCCCCGCCCCGCTGGTGCTGAACCAGTCGGGCCATGTCGAAATCTTCAAGGACAACCGCAAGCTGGGCGAAGGCGGCACCTACCGCCCCGAACTCCCGCACGAGCACGCCATGCGCACGCAGGCGAAAAACTTCCTGCGTTTCGTCCGCGGCGAGGCCCCGCCGCCCTGCGGTGCCGCCGAGGCGCTGGAGGACCTGCGCGTCGCCCGCAGCTGGCTGAAACTCTTCAAGGGAGTCTGACCATGCCCCTGCGCTTCAAAAAGATGCTCGTCGCCGCGGAAAGTTTCGAGGCGGCGGGCGTGTGGGACGTGAACGGCGACGGCGTGCCCGACATCGTCTCGGGCGGCTTCTGGTACCAGGGACCGGATTTCCGCCGACGGTACTTCATCAGCGACGTCCATCGCGTCGGCGAATACTGGAGCGACTTCTCGGCCATCCCACTCGACGTGAACGGCGACGGCCGGATGGACGTCGTCACCGGCGGCTACTGGGGCGACTTCCAATGGCGCGAGTGCCCGGCCGACCCGACCAAACCCTGGACGGTGCACCCGCTGGGCAACATCGGGAACGTCGAGACCACCCGCGGTTGCGACCTCGATGGCGACGGCATCCTTGAGATCATCCCGAACACGCCGCCGCAAGCCTTGCAGGTGTTCAAGCTCGTGACTGACGCCCAGGGCCGCGGCACCGGCGAGTTCACCCGTCATGTGTTGAAGGAAGGTCCGTCCGGTCACGGGCTTGGTTTCGGCGACCTCGCCGGCCATCGCCGCACCGACATCATTCTCGCCAATGGCTGGCTCGAGGCTCCGGCACGCCCGTGGGAGGAGCCGTGGATCTTCCATCCCGAGTTCAACTTCGGCAACGCCAGCATTCCGATCATCGCGGCTGATGTGAACGGCGACGGGATCAACGAACTCATCGTCGGCTCGGCCCACGGCTACGGCCTCGACTGGTATGCGCCGCAACGCCAGCCCGACGGCACGCGGCAGTGGATCAGGCACCCGATTGACCCGGGGCACTCGCAGTTCCACGACCTGCACTGGGCGGACATTGACGGCGACGGTCAGCCCGAGCTCATCACCGGCAAACGCTGGCGCGCCCATTGCGGCCGCGATCCGGGCGAGTTCGACGACGTCGGTATCTACTATTACAAATGGACCGGTGAGGGTTTCGCCAAGAATACGATCTCCTATGGTCAGCCCGGTGAAGGCGCCGGTTGCGGCATCCAGTTCGCGCTCGCCGACCTCCGCGGCACCGGCCGTCTCGACGTGATCGCACCCGGCAAGGACGGCCTGCACGTGTTCTTCAACGAAGGCTCAAGCTGACGGTGCGCCGAAGTTATTGCAGGGCGGGGTCTCCGAACCCCGTCTATCCCAAAACTCGTATCCAATCTTTCTCTTTCCTCTTTATCTTCCTCTTTCGTCTGTTCACCTCTCACGCAATCCCCGATTCAGGAGAAAGAGAAAGATAAAGAGGAAAGAGATAGAGTTCACAAACTACACGTAGAACGCCCGCACACGGTTGCTGCATTGCCATGCCGCTGCGCATGCGCTTCCGCTGATGCACCATGCATCTCACCGCCATCAACAGTGCGGAAGCAATCTTCGAGCCGTTCTATGATCCGCAACTGCGCGAAGTCACGGCTTGGGCCTTCGATGCCCCCGGCGCGACCGGCATCAGCCAGGCCGCGGGTTGGGCCTTTTACACGGTCCAATGGCAAAAGCCCGCCCCCGACGGCCTCGTCCTGCGCATGCGGCGGAGTTACGAGGACCTCGACTGCTCCGAATACGAGCGCCTGGTCGTCTGCATCAACCTGCCCGAGGACAGCGTCATCACGATCGCGGCCGAGACCGACGCCGGTCCGCGCCGCCGCACGGGCCAACCGTTCGGCGCCGTGCGGCGCGAGGAATGGCTTCCGCTCGACGGTGCGAAGAGCATCCGCTCGCTGACCGTTGAGATCCGCAACCCCCGTCCCGTCGCCGGATCCGGCTGGCTGCTCTGGTTCGGCCTGCTGCATCCCGGCCGTCTCAAGTATCACCTCGCGCAGTGGTCCAACTACAACGATCGCTGGGAGAAATACCTGCAACCGGCGGACTTCGAGCCCTCGTTCAAGCCAGCCTATGGTCTGCTGATCAACGCCGCTGAACTCGAGGCCGTGCGCCGCGATTTCGCGCAATCGCCGGTCACGGCCGAACTGCGCGCCGGGGCGGACTATGCGCAGACGGTGCGGCCCGAGAGCCTAATCGGGGAACACATGAACTACTGGAGCGCCAACACGCTCCGGCGTGAACGGGAGTTCAATGCGTTGCTCTCGCTCCACGGCCCGCTCGCCGCGCAGGCCGGGATGCTGTGGAAGGACAGGAGCCTGTGCCGCCTCGCCGCGCGCTTCGCCCTCAGCATGGCGCATTGCGCGCACTGGGAGGACGGTTTCTTCGCCCACACGACGGGCAGCTCCTGGGACCAGCGCGGCCACGTGCAGGCCATCGCCACGTGGGATTGCGCCCTGATCCTCGACCTGTGCGGCGAGTGGTTCACCCCGCTCGGTCGCGACCTGATCCTGAAGCGGATCGCCACCGAGGGCCACGGCACCATGTGCATGGCCTCGTGGTGGTGGGAATACACCTATTACGGCAACCAGCTCGCGTGGATCTCCCCGGCCCGCATCTACGGCCTGCTGCTGCTGGAGCAGAACACGCCGGTCCATTGCGCGCCCTACCCCAAGCCGGAGGTCTCCCGCGTCGCCCCGCACACAGACCAGGCGTGGGCCAACCTGCAGGACAACCTTGCCAAGTGCCTGCTGCCTGACGGCGGTTACCTCGAGGGTGTCTCCTATTTCACGTACACGGCCCGCCAGGCCTTCCTGGGCGCCACGCTCTACGCCCGCGGCCGCGGACTCGATCCGCGCTCGCTCATCGCCCCCGCCCTGCTGCGCACCGATCGCCTCGCCGAGATGCTCTACTCGACCGACGATCATCAGGACATGATCCTCATTGCCGACGCCATGTTCCCGGTGAGCGAGGGCATCGCCTTCCTCGCCTGGCTGATGCCGCAGTCGCATTGGGTCACCATCTACCGCAAGTCAATGAAACGCGCCGGCGCCGCCCCGATGCTGCTGCCCCTGCGGCTCGACCGCGACATCCCGGCCGAGGGTCCCGCGCTGTCACCCTTCAGCAACATGGCCGAAACCGGCATGATGTGCTCCGTGCGGCTCCATCAGGGCGAACTGGTGAAGCTTTTCATCATGGGCAACCGGTCCGGCGGCGACCACCAGCACGAGGACAAGGGCAGCTTCGTCCTTGAGTTTGCCGGCGACAGTTTCGCCATGGATTTCGGTGTGCTCGATTACGCCAATCCCGTCACCGACATGCTCAAGCAGGCGCAGCGGCACACCATGCTCACACCTTGGAGCGACGACGCGCGCCCGCACCCCGCCAATCCGATCTTCGCCGATATCAGGCCCATCGGCTCCGGCGACGCCACGCGGTTTCATGCGACCGTGGACGCCACGCCCGGCTGGGAAGGCTGGTTCAGCAAATGGCAGCGCACCTGGGATTCGCCGACCCCCGAAACCTTCGTCATCACCGACGAGTGGGCCGTCGCGAAGGGCCGCGGCGTGGAATTCCATTGGACCACCCGCCTGCCCATGCGCCGCGCAAGCGATCGGATCATCATCGAGGGGAGCCGTGCCCGCGCCGAATTGCTGATCCCCGCCGGCGTCGAGGTCGTGCTCGAAGAACTGGCCCTGCTGGATCCGCGGCGGCGGAGCGTCGACACGGTTTACCATGGAGCCAGCAACCGGCGCCTGGAATCCGTCGCCGCCCAGAAGCACGGCAGCCTTTTCGGCTGGAATCACGCGCCGACTCAGCCGCGACTCACCCTGCGCCAACCCGGCCGCAGCGGCACGCTCCGCGTCGAGGTGAAGCTGGTGCTGAAGTAAGTTGCGGGACCTGGGAGCGCGACCGCCCTCGGTCGCAAACTACCCGTAGCATAACCATCTTCCAAACAGGATCACCTCTCCGTCGCGTAGCGGCAGGAATAGGGATGGATATTCTCGCAGGCGTAAGGTTGCGACCGAGGGCGGTCGCGCTCCCAGACTATAGCTACTTATCTAGACCGAGCTTAACCACCGCGCACCCGCGCTGCAGCGGGACTTCCAATTGCCAGCCATTCTCTCCGCGGATGCATTTTACCGGCACGACCGCATCGCTGCCGGGATGTAGGACCTCGGCCATCGGTTCCGTCCCAACCGCGATCGGCAAACGCAGGCTCACCTTCGCGCTTGTCGCTGCACCGCCAAAGGTCACCGGCACCACATAGCCGCCGGGCACGGCAAATAAATTGGCCTTGGCCACTTCGCCGGCGACGTTCACCGCATGCGGCACGAGGATCCATTTCTTGCCGCGCAGGGCGGTGAAGAGCGGACCATAATCGAAATACCAGCGATCCACCTCAGGCGACGGCGTGATGGTATGATCGTTTCCCGGCACCGGTGCAGTCGGGAAAATACCGAGGTGCAGATGACGTTGGAAATAGGCGTCGGGATCAGGTTGCAGGTCTTTCACGCTGTGCGTCCAGACCAGGCAGGGCTTGTATACGCACTGGAGGGCCGCCGCATTCACTTCCCAGGGCCAGTCGCCGTGCTCATGGTAAACCGCATCACCGTGGCGCATCATCTCCGTGCGGTTGATGAGCATGTTCAGGAAGATATACTTGCCGGCGTCATGGAAAATCGGACCCATCCGGTCCATCAGCTCCGACCATGAGGCATACAGCGAGCGCGCCGGCTGGCCGTGCACCCAACTGACCCCGTCATTCGCATGGAAGTTGTACACCCGCAGCCAATCCAGCCGGTCAATGCAGATGCCGAAGCTGTCGGGTAGCTCGGTCACATGGCGCCGGGCCTGGTCCAGCAGGAATTCCCGGTACTTCGGCCCTCCGCAATCGGTCACGATGCTGCCCTCCCACGACCCGAAGGTCTCGCCGGTGCGCACACGCAGCACGGCATCGGGGATGACCTTGAAGAGGAAATTGTTGCCGTTCTTCCACTGGTCGGCCGGGCTGAGCGAAGGATCCACGCCCTCGGGCGTTCCGGGATTTGCCCCGAACTCGGTCACGTTGAAATAACTGAGCAGCGGAAACCCCATCTCGCGCCAGCGCCGCGCGGCCTCGCGCATGCCGGCCAGCGTGATCAGGTTGTTCTTCACGATGCGGCGGTACGGATCGTGCTCGCCGGTCGGCGGCAGGAACATGCCCATGTAGGGAAAGTCGTAACTCGCCGCCCAGTTCACTTTGAAGGCCATCTTACGCAGGCGCTCGACATCCAGTTCGCGCGGCCAATCGGAGTACGCGCCCAGACCCGAAAGCTCATCCACCGTCGGCACCGGCGGATCAAAAAACGCCGCGTAGCGCCGCGTCATCCAGCCGAAGCCGCCGCGCCAGTCGCCCGCCCCGGGCACCAGGTCCATCGCAAATTTGACCACCCGCCCCTCGCCCAGCCGGTGCGCGCCACGCGTGAAGGCAAAACGGACGTCGCGGTGCGTATCGAGCGCGACCTCGCGCAGCGTGTCTTCCGGCGACAGCACGAGGCTGAGACCGAGGTCCGACTTTGGTTCCAACACGGTCAGCAGCGGCACGGAAAACCGCGCCGCGAGATTGTAAACGCCGCCGATCCGCTCCTCGCCGTTCCAGGGCGCCGCCCCGTACCAAAGGCGACGCGTGGCCAAGGGCTGCGGAATCAACGGATCACGCCACGTGTCGTGACGTTGCTCGGCGTCATCCCAGACGGTCCAGTAACGCGTCGGCTGGGTCGTCTCCGGCCAGTCGAGCCAGGTCTTGATGCCCGTGCTCCACGCCGGATCCGCGCTCTCAACCTCGATCTCCCAGCGGATACTGTCGGCGGTCGGACGAAAGCGTTCGGTGATCCGTGCGGTTTGTCCGGTGGTTTTCCGCACAACCTGCCGCGTGAATTCCACTCCGTCGTCCGCCAGATTTCGCAGCTTCACCGCGCCGTTATCGACACATTGGTCGAGGGAGGTGCCGCTGCGGATGGACCGTGAAGCCTGCCGGTCGCCAATCGTCGCCCCTACGATTTCACCGCGCTCGGAGAGCGCAATGCGCAGGCCGGGAGCCTGCACCGCAAGGCGGGCCACCGCAGTCGCCGCCCGCCGCGGCGCCGGCTTGGCTCCGATCAAGACCGCGTCGGCCCAATTGGCGAAATCGTCCTTGCTGCCATCCCCGGCATCCGTGACCAGGAGTTTCAATTCGCGCACTCCGGCCAGGTTCACAACCACCTGCCGTGCCGGCGTGTCACCCCGCATCAACCCACTGTCAAAAACCTCGCGGCCGTCGGCCACGACCTTGAAGACCACGCTGGCCACGCTGGAATCCGCCTTCGACGCATCAATACCCACCCACGCCTCGAACCGATCCACGGTTCCGTCCAGTTCGTAAACAATCTCACTCCGGGCATGAGTGCCGAGACCGCGTTCAAAGGTGCGGTCGCCGATCTGCAGCGGCGTGCAGCCCACACTGCGGTCGAGCGCCAGCGCTCCGGAGCCCTGCCAGTTCGCCACCGGTTCCAGCTCGGTCAGATGCAACGGGCCGGCTGCTCCCGTCGCCGCCATCATGGGCACCGCCAGCAAGCCAACGGCGAACAACCAACGCAACGCAGGGCACCAGAAGTATATGTCAGACATGGCAGGTGAACTTGAAAGGCTCAGGATGGCATGCGGCCCGCCCAAGAGGCAAACGACCGGTCCGCCTATCTGTAGAACTCTCCTATCTGGGAGCGCGACCGCCCTCGGTCGCAATGCACCCTTAGCAGGAGCAATACCCAAACAGGATCACCGCTTCGACGTGTGGCGGTTGGCATTGGGTTGGTTTCCAGGCGTGTGGAAAATTTCGACCAAGGGCGGTCGCGCTCCCAGGTCTCCCAACTACACGTAGAACCACTCCGTGCGCCTGCGGCGTTGCCAATAACCCGACTTGGGCTTCGCCTGTGTCCGTCCGCAGTCAACCCTCCCCCGATGAAAGTCACTCCCGTCAACAGCGCCGAAGCCGTCTTTGAAGCGTTCCACGATCCGCAGATCAGCGAACTCAAGCAATGGAGCGTCACCGGCGACGGTGTCACCGGCTTCAAATTCTGGCAGAACTGGATCTGGGTCCAGTGGGCCTGGGAGAAACCCGCCGCCGACCACCGCGTGGTGCGTTTCCACCGGGCGTACGACCTCGACTGCTCCGCTTACGACCGGCTGATCATCAACGCCGTCATCCCCGAGGGCGGCTATTACACTTTGCACGCCGAAACCGACGCCGGTCCGCGCCACCGCCGCGGCGAACCCTTCGGCTCCATCAAGCGCGAGGAGTGGCTGCCGCTCGACGGCGCCAAGCGGATAAAGTCACTTACAGTCGAAGCATACTTCCCCAAGGGCGGCGCCGGTAACGCCTGGATCTACTGGATGATGCTTCAGAGCACTACGCGCCTGCCTGCGCACCTCGCCCAGTGGCAGGGTTACGACGAGCGCTGGGAAAAGTACCTGCAGCCAGCGGATTTCAAACCGTCCTTCAAACCCACCCACGGTCTGCTGCTCAATGACAAGGAACTGGAGGCGGCACGGCACGAGTTCGCGAATTCCCCCGCCGCCGGCGCTCTGCGCGATGCCGGCGAGGAAGCCGCGGCCGTCCGGCCCGAATCGCTGATCGGCCAGCACGTCTATATCTGGAGTTCCAACACGCTCCGTCGCGAGTGCGACCACAACAAGGTTGTCACGATCCACGGCGCCAACGCCGCGCAGGCCGGCATGCTGTTCAAGGACGCAAACCTCTGCCGCCTCGCCGCCCGCTTTGCGATCAGCCTCGTCCATTTCGAGCGCTGGGACGACAGCTTCGTCTGCTACATGCCGGGCAGCACCTGGGAGCAGCGCAGCTTCACCCAGTCGATCTGCGTGTACGAATGCTCCCTCATCCTCGACCTGTGCGGCGAATGGTTCACCGAGGTCGGTCGCCAGCTTGTCCTGCGGCGCATCGCGGAGGAGGGCATCGGCCACCTCAACTTCAACACGTGGTGGTGGGAATACCTCTTCCATTGCAACCAGCTCGCGTGGTTCGCCCCCGGCCGCATCCTCGGCTACCTGACGCTCGAGCGCACCATGCCCGTGCGCTGCGAAGCCCATGCCCGGCCCAATCCTTCGCGCGTCACGCCGTACACCGACCTCGCGGCGAAGGACCTGCTGGAGAACCTGAACAACGTGCTCCTGCCGGACGGCGGTTACGTCGAGGGTCCGACCTACTTCACGTGGGTCGCCCGCCAGGCCTTTGTCGCCCTGCACCTCTACGCCCGCGCCCGCGGCAAGTCGCTGCAGGAGCTCATGCCGGAGCCGATGAAGAAAACCGCGCTGATGGCCGAAGTGCTCTGCTCCACCGATGACGCCCAGGACACAATTCTGATCTGCGATGCAATGTACGCCTTCCCCGAGGCGCTTGCGTTCCTCGCCGCCCACCAGCCGGACAGCCACTGGGTCACCATCTATCGCAAACAGCTCAACCGCGCCGGCGCCGCCCCCTCGCTGCTCGCGATGAGCATGTCGCGCGACATCCCGAAGGAAGGGCCGCCGCTGCGTCCTTTCGTGGAAATGCCCGACACCGGCATGACGAGTTCCGTCCGCCGCCTCGACGGTGAGATCGTGAAGCTGTTCCTCATGGGCAACAAGGCCGGCGCCGGCCACACCCACGAGGACAAGGGCAACTTCGTGCTCGAATTCGCCGGCGACTCATTCGCCCAGGACTTTGGCGTGGTGGACTACAGCAACCCGCTCGTCGAGGAGCTGAAGACCGCACAGCGCCACAACATGCTCACGCCATGGTCGCTCGGCCTGCGGCCCAAGCCCAGCAACCCGATCAACGCGAACATCCACGCCAAGGGCCGCGGTGACGCCACGACTTTTCACGCCACGATGGACGCCACCGCCGGCTGGGAAGGCTGGTTCAACAAGTGGCAGCGCACCTGGGACTCACCGACGCCCGACCAGCTCGTCATCACCGACGAGTGGGCTGTCGCCCAGGGTGAGGGCGTGGTCTTTCATTGGACCACCCCGCTGCCCATGCGGCGCGAAGGCGACAAGGTCATCATCGAGGGCCGGCGCGGCCGGGTGGAAATTACGATCCCGTCCGGCACCGAGGCGCAGGTTGAAGAATTGCCCCTGATGAATCCCGAGCGCCGTGCAATCGACGAACTCCGTCGCGAACTCGTGCGCTTCGGCCTCCGCCACGGCGACACCCAGCCACGCCTCACCATCCGCCAGCGCGGCAAGAGCGGCACGTTGCGCGTCGCGGTGAAGCTGATCCGCAAGGCTTAGGTTTCCAAGTAGGGCAGGTCTACTCCTTCACCCGGCCTTCGGAGGGCAGGCCGGACGGGCTGCGTTGGTCATTCGCACGCAGAACCGCCCGTCCGGAGGCCGGGCGCTACCCATGGTGACATGTGAGGGGCGGGTCAGAGACCCGCCCTGCTCGCGGATTTTGGGATTCACTGTCCCTGCTCCGCCCTGTTCGCTGTGGGTTGCCCATGACCCGACTCGACCGATTCATCCAGCGCTGGCGCATTCGACGCGCCGTGGCGTTGCTTCCACCCAAAGCCCGGGTGGTGGATATCGGGGCCCACGAGGGCGAACTGTTCGCCTTGCTAGGCGACAGGTTGGGCGAAGGTTTCGGCATTGAACCCTTGTTGTCCAAGCCGATCGCGTCTGCACGCTATCAGGTCCGCCCCGGTTTTTTTCCCACCGTACAACCGTCGAGCCCCGGTTGGGATGCCGTGACCATGCTGGCCGTACTCGAGCACATCCCGCCCGCGGAGCAGGTCCGCATCGCCGAGGCCTGCGCGCAATTGCTGAAGCCGGGCGGCCGGGTTATCATCACGGTACCCAGTCCGGCCGTGGATCTCATCCTGAAGGCATTGCGCACGCTGCGCCTGATCGATGGTATGTCTTTGGAACAGCATTATGGTTACAAACCCGCCGACACCTTGCGCCTCTTTGCGGCCCCGCATTTCCGTCTTTTTCAACGGCGCACGTTTCAGTTCGGCCTCAACCACCTGTTTGTTTTTGAACGCCTGTGAATAGCTCCAAGGATCCCCTGCACGGCGTCACCCTGGAGGTGATCGTCACCCGCCTCGCCGACCATTACGGTTGGGAAGAACTCGGCCAGCGCATCACCATCCGCTGCTTCACCCATGACCCCAGTGTGAAATCCAGCCTGCAATTTCTCCGCCGCACCCCCTGGGCCCGGCAGAAGGTCGAGCAGCTCTACGTGCGCACGGATTTCGGTCCGGGCTAGGCGCCGCAGGTAAGAGCCTGCTTGCAGGCGATGGATTGGGCTCTTGGGAGCGCGACCGCCCTCGGTCGCAATGTCTCAATGCGTTCATGGTACCCAATCCAAGCACACCACTTCGTAACGTGGTGGCTGGAATTGGGATTGATATTCCGGCATGCTCCAAATTGCGACCGAGGGCGGTCGCGCTCCCAGGGCTATCCTCAGCATGTCGCCGCAATAAACCGCACCGCGTCGTTGATCACCTCGGCGGTGACCAAAATCCGGTAATGCCCTCGGCCCGGACACGGCACCAGCCGCGATCCCGTCCACAGGGCGGTGAACTCCTGCGAGTCCACAAAAGCGGTGTCCTCGTCGCCAGGATCGTGAAACACCAACAGCGGACACGGGGCGCTCCGGGCCACGGGACGCATGTCCATTTGCTCGTAAGTCCACCCCACCCGCTGCCGCACTTTTTCGAGAAACAGGGCCTGTGCCGCTTCCGAAAGGCCGAGTCGGCGCGCCGTCCGTTCAACGCGGCCTTTCTGCCAGAGCGGCGGAGCCAGCAGCACCATGACCCGCGGGACATCCCCCTGCGCCGCCAGCATGGCCGCTCCGGCGGCACCCCACGAATGACCTATCACCGCATGCAAGGGCCCGTAGAGCCGCACTACCGTCTGCAGCGCCTCCGTCAGCAGGCGGATGTTGGTCTCGTCCCCCGGCGAGTCACCGTGCGCGGGCGCATCGAAGGCAACGACCTTGAAACCGGCACTCACCAGTGGTGCCGCAAATGCGCCCAGTTGCGACCCTCGGCCCTCCCAGCCGTGCACGAGCAGCACCAGCGGCCGGGCCTCGTCGCCCCATTGCCAGGCCGCGAGTTCGCCGGCCGGTGCCGGCAGTGGAATCCGCCGTGCAGTCGCCAGATACCCGTCCTCGCGCGGCGGTCGGCGCCCGCGCAGCGGATGGCAGAAGACCCGCGTCGCAAGTTCGGCCAGCATCGCATCATCGTGCGGCGGCGGCGGCACCGGAATGCCGGCGCGGGCGGCCGCTTCAAACAGGCGGTTGCTCATGGCCGGCCTCCGCGTTTGATGTAGGGCGGAATCTCAAAGGAACTCGACCGACGATGGATCCGTCACCGCTCACACCTTCGCCACCACGATGGACGCGTTGGTGCCGCCGAAGCCGAAGCTGTTGGCCAGGGCCGCGCGCACGGGTTTGCGCACCGCGGTGTTGGGCGTGAAATTAAGGCCGGTCGCGGCGCACACGGGATCGAGGTTCGCGAGGTTGATCGTCGGCGGGACGAGGCCGTGGTGGATCGCCATCACGGCCGCAAACGTGCCCATCGCGCCCGCGCCGCCCAGCAGGTGGCCGGTCATCGATTTCACACCGCTCACGTGGAGGTTGGCCTTGTTGTCGGCAAACACGGCCGCAATCGCCGCGGCTTCCTCGCCGTCTCCGCCGGGCGTGGAAGTGGCGTGCGCCGACACGTAATCAATGTCGGCCGCCGCCAGGCCGGAGCGCTGAAGCGCGAGGTTCATCGCCCGCGCCGAGCCTTCGGCCCCGGGGGCCAGCGAGGAAAGATGATAGGCGTCGGCCGTGGCGCCGTAGCCGCGCACCTCGGCATAAATCCGGGCGCCGCGCTTCACGGCCTGTTCATATTCCTCGAGCACGAACACCACCGAACCCTCGCCGAGTACGAAGCCGTCGCGGTCGTTGTCGTAGGGCCGCGAGGCCTGCTCCGGCGCGTCGTTGCGCTGCGAGAGCGCACGCATCTGGGCGAAGGCGCCGATGGCGAGCGGCGTCACGGTGGACTCCGCCCCGCCGGCGATCATCACATCCGCGTCGCCGCGGGCAACGGCCGCCGCGGCTTCGCCGATGGCATGGCCGCTGGTGGCGCAGGCCGAGGCCACGCTCATGTTGGGTCCGCGAAAATCGAGGATCAGGCTCACCTGGCCGGCGAGCAGGTTGGGCGCGATCTGGATGATGAAGAACGGCGAGATCTTGCGGTAGCCGCCGGCCTTCCAGGTGTCGTGCATCGCCTCCATTTCCGGCAGTCCGCCCAGGCCGACCCCGAGGTTGACGCCCAGTCGCTCGGGATTGAGCGCGGCCCGGTGCGCATCCAGGCCGGAATCGGCGTACGCCTCCACCGCGGCCGAAGCCCCGAGGTGCGTGAAGCGTCCGAACTTCTTCACGTCCTTCTGGCTAAGCGCGTGGTTGAGCGGCTCGCCGCCGGGCCCGCGCGGATGCAACGGCGCCGGCAGGGTTCGGGCGGGCTCAAAGCCCTTCACCTCACCAGCGATGTGCACGTTGCAACCCGTGGGATCAAACCGGGTGATCCGGGCGATACCGCTGCGGCCGGCGGCTAGGGAAGCCCAGGTGTCGGCGGCAGTGTTGCCGCAGGGCGTGACGGCGCCGACGCCAGTGATGACGACGCGACGACGAGGCTGTTGGGTGGTGATGGTGGAGTTCAAGCTCATGGTAAAGGTGTGGCGGGTAGAGGTTTTAAGTTTTAGGTCTTAAGTGTCAGGACTCGATCTCGCTCTTCAGGTCTCAGGTTTCAGGTTTCGTCTTTCCCCACAGAATTCCTGGCGCAGCATCCGGCGCGACGAGGCGAGCAGCGCATCGCTGCGGGCCGGGTCGTCCATGGCGCGGGCAAAAATCAGCGCGCCGACCAGCGAACTCATGAGATGGGTGACCTGGTCGCGGTTGCGCTCCGGCTCATCGCTCAAGCGCAGGGCCGAGGCCAGCCGGTCGAGGTGACGGGCGAAGCCCTGCGCGTATCCCGTACGTCCGGCCCCGGTGAGGCGGCCCATGTCCGCGCCCACCGCCACGATCAGGCAGCCCGAACCGCGGTTGTCGCGGTGGCGCTGGGACAGATAACTGTCGATGAGCAGCCGGGCCCGCCGGGCCGGGTTCGGCAGAGCGGCGATGCGTTCCAAGTTAACCACCGCACCGGCAAAGGCCTCGGCGCAGGCTTCCGACACCAGTTCGGACTTGTCGTGGAAATGCGCATAAAACCCGCCGTGGGTCAGCCCTGCCCGCCGCATGACTTCATCCACGCCCGTCGCGTCCACCCCCCGCTCACGAAACGCCGCGCTCGCCGCCGCGATGATGCGACGCCGGGTGGCAAGTTTGTGAGTGGTAGGGTAACGCACGAAACGCTTTGAATGACGTTCGTCATACCAAGGGGCAAGCCCTGATTTTTTACCACGGATTACACGGATGGCACGGATGAATGAACGTGCTTCATTATCCTGCTGGATAATGGATTACAATTCTTTCAACAGGAGTTCACAGAGGGAGCAGAGATATCCAGTTTATATCTCTGCTCTCTCTGTGACCTCCTGTTCAATTGATCAGCATCTGATCCGTGCAATCCGTGAAACCCGTGGCTAACAAATACACCACCCATGCTTTCAAGGCCCGGCTTTGACTTTGCCGTGCTCGCTGGTTTTGCTCTTACCCTTTCACGATGGAGCAACTGCACGCTTACTGGCGCATGGAATACATCGAAGCGCCGCGCTACCCGGCCAGCATGAAGCGCCCGTTTACGGAACTGCCCGCCTTGGGCGACGACCGCGCGGCCCTGATCGTCCACCGGCAACGCCATTCCTACCTCATCATGAACCGGTTCCCGTACAACCCCGGGCACCTGCTCGCGATCCCGTTCCGCGACGTCGTGGAAATCGAGGACCTGAACCCTGCCGAGCGTGCCGACCTCATGGAGGCCATCATCTTCGGCAAGCGCGTGCTCGCGGCCGCCCTCCGGCCGGACGGCTTCAACGTGGGCTTCAACCTGGGCACGGCCGCTGGCGGCAGCATCACCCACCTGCACGCCCACATCGTCCCACGCTGGAACGGTGACACCAATTTCATGCCCGTCCTCGGCCAGACCCGCACCCTGCCCCAGGCCTTGGACACCACTTGGGCCAAGCTGAGCGCCACCGCCAAGGAACTGGCCGCCAGCCCATGACCCGCCCCTCCTCCACTCGCTCACGCTCGTAGCCACCCGAACTCCGATCTCCCATCTCCGATCTTCGATCCCCGAATCTGTGTCCTCCAAGACCCTGCATTTTCCCTCTCCGCGCCACCTCAACCAGCTCTACGCCGGCCACGAGGAAAACCTGGTGCAGGCCGAGCAGGCGCTCGGCGCCAAGCTCATCACCCGCGAAGCCTGGCTGAAGCTGGAAGGTCCGGACGAGGCGGTCGCCTGTGCCGAGGACCTGTTCAACTTTCTCAATGACGCCCGTGCGCAGGGCATGGTCATCCGCACCCCCGATTTCATCCGCATCGTCGAGTCCTTTGCCCGCGGCGAGGGCGGCCAGTTGCGCCAGCTCATCACCGAGCCGCTCGTCATCGCCACCAACCGCAAGAGCATCGTCCCCAAGACCCTCGGCCAGAAGCTGTACCTGCAGTCGATGCTGAAGCACCCGATCGTCTTTGGCATCGGCCCCGCCGGCACCGGCAAGACCTACCTCGCCATGGCCGCCGCGGTCTCGGCCCTGTTGAAGAACGAGGTGCAGCGCCTCATCCTCACCCGCCCCGCGGTCGAGGCCGGCGAGGCCCTCGGCTTCCTTCCCGGCGACCTGCGGGAGAAAATCCTGCCCTACCTCCGCCCGCTCTATGATGCGCTGCACGACATGCTCGACCCCGAGGATGTCGCCCGTCTCACCGAAAAAGGCGTCATCGAGATCGCCCCGCTAGCCTACATGCGCGGCCGCACGCTCTCCAACGCCTTCATCATCCTCGACGAGGCGCAGAACACCACGCCGGAGCAGATGAAGATGTTCCTCAC
>CAZFHG010000023.1:0-26474 GCA_964518665.1 uncultured Opitutaceae bacterium
TAAAGCACCGCGCTACGTTTTGGTCCGACCTAAACCTCGACGAGTGTCTTCTTCTCGTGCTCCAACAGCGCGAACTTGATCTTCTCGCCAAAGGCATAGCCGGTGAGCGAGCCGTCGCCGCCGATTACGCGATGGCAGGGGATGATGAGGCAGATGGGATTGGTCGCATTGGCCCGGCCGACCGCCCGGGCGGCATCGGGATTACCAACGGTGGCGGCGAGCTGGCCGTAGGTGCGCGATTCGCCAAACGGGATCTTTTGCAGCGCTGCCCAGACCTTTTGCTGAAACGGCGTGCCGCAGGGCAACAGCTTCACGGTGAATTCATGGCGGGTGCCGGCAAAGTATTCCTCGATTTCACGACGGACAGGCGAAACGAGGGCGGCATCGTGGACAAGTTCATCAGCGGAAAAGCGCGTCCGCAATTCCGGCAGGTCGCCAAAGGCGGTGGCGATGACGGCACCGTTGGCATTCAGCGCGACGGAGAAGTCACCCAGTGGGGTGGTGAAGGTATCGTAGATCTGTCTCATGTGGGTGAGGGTTGATTGAATTGCCAAAGATGCGCCGTAGCGAGACTGCGGTATGGGGAAAAGACGGTCATGAGCCGGCGGGTGGCATCGATGTCCGGGCGCGGGTCTAGTTTGAACAAAGATTGCAGGCCGCTGGTCACACCCGTGTCGCCGAGCGGCACGCAATCCGCAAAGCCCAACGCCCGCATCATGAGGTAGTTGACCGACCAGGGCCCGAGTCCGTGGATGGCCAGCAAGGTGCGTACGGCGCGGGTCGCCGACATCGTGCGCAGGGCGGCGAGGTCGAGTTTGCCCTCTGCGACCAGACGTGCAGCCGCGATGACGTAGTCGGCTTTTTGCCGGGAAAATTGCAATGCGCGCAGGTCTGCAGGCTCCAGGGTGGCCACAGCCGTCGGGAGGGGCGGTGCAATGAGGCCGTTGTCCAATGGCGTGCCGGTGCGTTCGATCAACCGCCGCCGCAGGAGGCAGGCGAAGGGAAAATTGATCTGCTGGCCGATGATGGACCAAAGCAGTCCGTCGAACACCGCTGGCACCTGACTGAGTCGCAGGCCGCGACGGCCGGCGACGAGCCGGGCGAGGCCGAGTTTGTGGGCGAGGCGCGCGAATGCTGCGGCGTCTTGTTCGAGGCCGAGGAGACCGATGACGATGGAATGGGCTTGTGGGAGCGCGGGCCGCTGGCCCGCATTCACGTTGGTTTGCGGGCGGGCCGCCCGCGCTCCCAGGACTTCTACTTCGATGGCTGCAGATGACAGTTGGAGCCGCAGCAAGGTGGGCTCGCCGTTAAGGAGCACTGCGGCGGTGTAGGTGTCGCCCTGCAACTTCTCGGTTACACTGTGGATATCGCGGCTCAAGGCGCGCCGCAGGAAGGGCAGGGGATAGTCATTTGGCAGGCTGAGGCTGAACGTGTGACCGCTGGCGAGGGCGCGATAAGCGGAAGGCGTCAGCCCGTTGAGACGGAGGAAATTCTCATGAAAAGCGGAGAGGCTTTCAAAGCCGGCGGCGAAGGCGAGGTCGGCAGGCGAAGCACTTGTGTCGAGCAACTGCCGCTTGGTCGTGTCGATTCGTGACCGCAGCAAAATAGCGGCGGGCGTGGTGTGATAATGCTGGCGGAAGAGTTCGAAGGCGCGGGTCACGCCAAACCCGGATCGGCGCACCACCGCCCTAGCATCGGCAAAGGCCGCGGGATTGGCGCGGACCTCGCCGACGACGGTCTCGATGGTTTCAAGCACTGGATCGGCGCCGCGGGCGTAATCATCGGGATGGCATTTCTTGCAGGGACGCAACCCGGCGTCGCGCGCCGCTTCACAACTGGGGAAAAAGCGGACGTTCTGGGACTTGGGTTTGCGCGCCTTGCAGGAGGGCAGGCAGTAGATGCCGGTTGTGAGCACGCCGGTGAAGAAGCGGCCGTTGTAATCCGCATCTCCGGCCAGCAGCCGCTCATACATCCGGGCATGACTCATTCGCATGGACCCAAGGTAGCACGACCGCGGGCGCGTGTCGTCCGGATAATTTCGGAGCAATTTTTCATTCCTCGATGGACACCAATGGACATGAATGGACGCTAATGTGATTGATTGGGTAGGGCCCGGCCTCCGGACGGGCGATTCGTGCATACGCATTCGATCGTCGATCCGCCCGTCCGGAGGCCGGGCGCTACCCCCTGTCCACATTTTCTGCCGACTCGACTCCGTGCCGCGACTGCGCACGCTACACTTTCCTTATGCCCACGACCTACGAAAAACTCCGCGCCGATATTGTCACCGCCATGAAGGCCCGCGACAGCGTGACGGCCACGAGTCTCCGCACCGTCGATGCCGCCATCCAGCGCGCCGCCATGGATCAGAACAAGCCGATCGAGGAAGCCCTCGTCGTCACGACCTTGCGCAAGGCGGTCAAAAATCTCGCCGACGCCAAGGTGGAGTTTGAGCGCGGTGGCCGCGCCGACCTCGTCTCCGCCAATGAGAACGAGATCCGCATCCTGGAAAAGTACCTCCCGCAGGGCCTGGATGCCGCGAAGCTCGATGCCTTGATCGCCGCGGCGATTGCCGAGACTGGTGCCCAGAGCAAGAAGGAGATGGGCAAGGTCATCGGCGCACTGAAGAAACTGCCCGAGGCCGGTCTCATCGACTTCGGCCAAGTGAGCAAGCTGGTGCAGGCGAAGCTGCCCTGAACGCATGAATTCCCGGGGGACGGTTTTGGGTCAGGGTGATTTTCGTTATCGCCTGGTTCCGGGCTGGGGTGTCCTGGACGCGAACACGCCGGTAAAAAACTGCAATGCCATCGTGCAGGACCGCGAGGGTCACCTCATCTTGCTGACGGATCACACCGCCAACAACGTCATCATCTATGACCGGGACGGCCGGTTGGTGTCCAAATGGGGTACGGATCTGCCGGGGGCGCACGGGTTGACCATTGTCACTGAGAAAAAGCGTCAGGTGCTTTTCTTGACCTGTACGCTGACGAACCGGGTGCGCAAGACTACGCTCGATGGCCGGGTGTTGCAGGAGTGGGGCTGGCCGGAGCACACGGGCAAATATGCAAAGGCGTCCGAATACATGCCCTCGTGGACCATGCACCATCCCGACGGAAGTTTCTTCGTCCTCGATGGCTATGGTCGGGATTACATCCTGCACTATGACGCCAAAGGGGCATTCAAAGCCATATTGGGCGGCGCCGAGGGCGGTATCGGGCATTGGGGTCCGCATGGTGGCATCATGGAGGTCAAGAAGGGGAGCGAGCCGACCATGCTCATTGCCATGTGCGACCAACAGCACTTGCTGAGACTTTCAACCACGGGCGAGAAGTTGCAGCGCGTGGAAATGCCCGGGGGCAATCCCCGCATGCTGCATCTGCATCAGGGACATTATTTTTGTCCGCACATCGGGGACAACTGGCCGGCGGATTTCGACAGCCGTGGTTATGTTTCGGTCATGACCCAGGACCTGCGAGTCGTGTCGAATATCGGCGGGAAGCCGCCGCGCTACAACAAAGCCGGTCGGCTGGCGAAGATGGCGCACCAGGAGGATGTTTTTCTGCATCCCCACGACGTAGTCGTGGATGAGCACGACAGCAGCCTTTACGTTGCCCAGGCCAGTTCCGGCGGAACCTATCCGCTGAAGCTGGAGCGGGTGTGAAAAAGTAGGGCAGGTCTTTGACCTGCCATGGCCAACGCTGACTGGCGAGCACGGCCATACCGGAACAATGCAGCGGAAAACCGCACGCGAAGTCTTGTGAAGCGACGAGGGAGGTTGTTCGCGTTTGTGAGATTTAGGCAGGTCAGAAACCTGCCCTACTCGTAGGCGACGCGTACGATCTCGAGATCGGAAAATCCCCGCGGCGTCTTGAATGACACTCGCTGGCCGACCTTGTCGTTGACCAGGGCGCGGGCGATGGGGGAGCGCCAGCTGATCCAGCCGCGGTCGAAGTCGGCTTCGTCCACTCCGACGATGCGATAAACCGATTCGGTGCCGTTGTTTTCACGCACGGTGACGGTGGCGCCGAAAAGCACCGTGTCGTGGGGCGGCGGCGGGGGATTCACGACCTCGGCGCTGCGCTGGCTGGCCTGCAGATAAAAGATCTGCTGATCGAGCGCCTGCAGCTCGCGCTTCGCGTCCGCATCATCTGTCCGGCTGGCCAGCGGCGGACGCACGACCTGCAGCAGACGCGTCAGCTCACTTTGCAATTGTTCCGCGCCCCTGGCGGTCACGAAATTCCTCGCCCCCGGCGGAAGGAGAGAGACCGGCCGCGGCAGTACCGGATCGTCCCCGGCATCATCTTCGTTGGTGAAGGCCTTGCTCAAAGCGGGTAACGCTGGTCGACAGTCGACGCGGACTGCACGGAGATCATGGGCAAACGCTGCACCATAAGTACGTTGGGTTCAAGTAGCTTCGGGTGGACGGATCAGAATCCCTGACCGCACATTTACGTGCGCTCGGCGGCTCGCTCCAGAGCAAAGGAGTAGATTTTCCGCGGATCACGCGGATAGTCGCGGAATAAACTCCGTCATCCGCGTCAATCCGCGTGATCCGCGGGAAAGACTGATTGCAGTACCGGTTCATCCGACAGAGCGCTCCTTTTGGGTTGGATTGCGGGACGGCGTACTCCTGTCTTCAACCTGATGTCTACCGCGCCCCTGGCTCCCATGTCCGGCAATCCGTCGGCGGATGCCGTTCTGGACCGGTTTCTTGCGGTCGCGACGGGGCGCGGCCTCGCGCTTTACCCCGAGCAGGAGGAGGCGATCCTTGAACTCTTTGCGGGTAAAAATGTCATCCTCGCCACGCCCACCGGTTCCGGAAAGTCCCTCGTGGCGGCGGCTCTGCACTTCAAGTCGCTGTGCGCCCGGGAGCTTTCGGTCTACACGTGCCCGATCAAGGCGCTCGTGAATGAGAAGTTTCTTTCCCTGTGCCGCGACTTCGGTCCCGGCCAAGTCGGGATGATGACCGGCGACGCCAGCGTGAATCCCGATGCGCCGGTGCTCTGCTGCACGGCCGAGATCCTCGCCAACATCGCCCTGGCGGGCGGCCCCCGGGCCGCGGCGGTGAAGGCGGTCATCATGGACGAGTTCCATTATTACTCCGATGCGGACCGCGGCGCGGCTTGGCAGGTCCCGCTGCTCACGCTGCCCGGGGCGCGGTTCCTGCTCATGTCGGCGACGCTGGGGACGACGGAGAATTTCGAGCGGGAGGCGGTGCGTCTCACCGGTGTGCCCTGCGTGACGGTGCGCAGCGACCGCCGACCCGTGCCGTTGAACTTCGAATATTCGGAAACACCGCTGGCCGAACGGGTGGCGCAGTTGCTGCTGGAGCGACGCGCGCCGGCCTATCTTGTACACTTCACGCAGCGCGAGGCCGCGGAAGCGGCGCAGTCGCTGATGAGCCTCGATGTGTGCACGAAGGAGGAGAAGGCCGTGCTCGCGACCGAGCTCGAGCGCGTGAAGTTCAACAGTCCCCACGGCAAGGATGTGAAGCGCTGGCTGAGACACGGCATCGGCGTGCATCACGCCGGGTTGCTGCCGAAGTACCGGATCCTCGTGGAACGACTCGCGCAGCAGGGCCTGCTCAAGCT
This sequence comes from uncultured Opitutaceae bacterium, assembly GCA_964518665.1. Lineage (GTDB taxonomy): Bacteria > Verrucomicrobiota > Verrucomicrobiia > Opitutales > Opitutaceae > UBA2377. The sequence continues at coordinate 5,592 of CAZFHG010000023.1, forward strand.
CATCTGCGGCACTGACACGCTCGGGATGGGGATCAACGTACCGATCCGCACCGTGGTCTTCACGCAGTTGTGGAAATATGACGGCAAGAAGGCGGCCGTGCTGGCGGTGCGTGATTTCCGGCAGATTGCGGGAAGGGCCGGGCGCAAGGGCTTCGATGACCAAGGCTACGTCATCGCCCAGGCGCCGGCACATGTGATTGAGAACAAGCGTGCTGAAGAGAAGGCGGTGGGTAATCCGCAGAAACTGCGCAAGCTCGTGAAGGTCCGCGCACCCGAGGGCGCCGTGGGCTGGGACGCCAATACCTTTGCCCGGCTGCAAAGCGCGCCGCCGGAGACCCTGAGTTCCAAGTTCACCGTCTCGCACGGAATGCTTCTGCTGGTGCTGAGCCGGCCCGGCGACGGCTGCCGGGCCATGCGGCAGTTGATCGAGGACTGCCATGAGACGCCCGTAAAGAAGGCGGCCCTGCGCAAGCGGGCGTGGCAGTTGTTCCGCTCGCTGGTGGATCGTCGGATCGTGGAGATCATCCCGCGGGCCGATCGCACCGCCCCTGAACACAAGGTGCGCGTGAATGTGACCCTGCAGGAGAATTTTTCGCTGCACCAGACGCTGTCGCTTTACCTCCTGGATGCGCTGCCGTTGCTGAATCGGGAGTCACCGGACTATCCCTTTGATGTCCTGACCCTGTGTGAATCGATCGTGGAGGATCCGGAGCAAATCCTGCGGAAGCAAGTGGACCGCCTGAAGACCGAGAAGATGGCCGAGATGAAGGCGGCTGGCATCGAATACGAGGAGCGCATCGCAAGGCTGGACGAGATCGAGCACCCCAAGCCGTTGCGTGAATTTATCTACGATTCGTTCAACACCTTTGCCGCGGCGCATCCCTGGATCGAGGGCGAGAATGTGCGGCCGAAGTCGATCGCACGGGAGATGTTCGAACGCTATATGTCGTTTGCCGATTACATCCGGGACTATGGGCTGGAGCGCGTCGAGGGCCTGCTGCTGCGGCATCTATCCCAGGTTTGGAAGGTGCTGGCCCAGACCGTGCCCGACAGTGCCAAAACCGAGGAGGTTGTGGAGATGGAGATTTATTTCCGGGAGCTGATCCGCGGCATTGATTCCAGCCTCTTGGAAGAATGGGAGAGGTTGAAGAATCCGGCTTGGGTGGCGGAAGCGTCGGCGGACAAACCGGCGCGGCCCGAGAGTTTCGACATCACGCGCGATGCCGCCTCATTCCGCCGACTCGTGCGCACCGAGATTCTGTCGTGGCTGCAGGATGCCGCGCGCTGGGATGCCGGCGGACAACGCATGCCGGATGGCGAGGCGGAGGAGGGCAGGGAGCGGGTGGAGTCGTTCCGCCTCTTTGCGCCCTATTTCGAGGCCCGCGGACACTTCCGTCTCGATCCCGAGGGCCGGGCGGCGAAGCACACGCATTGGAGCGAGGATCGCGACGCAGGTGAGTGGACCGTGGCGCAGATGCTGGTGGATTACGCCGGGATCAACGATTGGGAGGCGGTGTTCGGGGTGTCTCTCGAGAAATCCCGGGCGGAAAACCGCGCCGTGGTGCGTTTGGTCGCGGTGCGGGCGGTTGGGATGGGATAGGAGTTTTTTTGCTTTTACCGCTAATGGGATTTCGCAATGGGCGAAATCTATGGAGTGAGGCTCCGGCTAATCGCCTCCGCTGTATATTTGGGGCCCGCTAATCGCGGGCTTTGCCTGTAAGGCGGGGATTCCGATCCCCGCCATTCCCTTCCCAAGCTGGAATCCAATCTTTCTCTTTCTCCCTGCCTTGGGAGTTGGCAGTCCTGACGAAAGAGAAAGATAATGAGGAAAGAGAAAGAGGCGGCGCGCTCACATCCCCGGGAAGCCGCCCTTGCCCTTCATGGCCTCCATCTGACGCATCATCTTTTTGGCGCCACCACCCTTCAGCATCTTCATCATCTGCTGCATCTGCTGGAACTGCTTCAGGGGCTGGTTGACCTCGATGATCTTCACGCCCGCACCGTCGGCGATGCGCTTGCGGCGGCTGCCGTTGAGGATCTCGGGCTTGCGGCGCTCCTGCTTGGTCATCGAGTGGATGATGGCCTCGGTCCGGGCGAGTTGCTTTTCGGAATCATCAGGCAGCTGCACACCACTCATGCCGGGCATCATGCCCATGATGCTCTGCATCGAGCCCATCTTCTTCACCTGCTGCATCTGCGAGAGGAAGTCTTCCAGGTTGAAGTCCGCCTTGCGCATCTTCTCGGCCATGCGCTCGGCCTCCTTCTGATCGATGTTCTCCTGGGCCTTTTCGACCAGCGACACAACGTCGCCCATGCCGAGGATGCGGGAGGCGAGTCGGTCGGGATAAAAAGTGTCGAAGTCACCGGTCTTTTCACCCGTGCCGATGAATTTGATCGGCACGCCGGTGATGGACTTGATCGAGAGCGCTGCGCCGCCGCGGGCGTCTCCGTCCATCTTGGTCAGGATGAGGCCGGTAAGATTGAGGGCGTCGTGGAACGCCTTGGCCACGTTGACGGCCTCCTGGCCGAGGGCGCCGTCGGCGACGAGCAGGACTTCATCGGGCTGGACACGGGCGTGGAGCTTTTTGACCTCCTCAACGAGGTCGTGGTCGATCTGGAGGCGACCCGCCGTGTCGAAAATGATGCAATCCGCCGTGGCGGTCTTGGCGGCTTCCAGGGCGGCGCCGCCGATGGACGGGACATCCCGCGAGACTCGGTCGGAGTAGAAGCCCAGTTCCTCCTGCTTCGCGAGGATCTCAAGCTGGTCGATGGCCGCGGGCCGATAGATGTCACAGGCGGCGACGAATGGCCGGTAACCGCGCTTCTTCAACAACTTGCCGAGCTTGGCCGAGGAGGTGGTCTTGCCGGAGCCATGGAGACCGACCATGAGGATTTTGAGAGGCCGGGCAGTGGAGAGCGAGTTTTCACCCTCGCCGAGGAGCTTCACCAGTTCGTCATGGATGATCTTTATGACCTGCTGGCCCGGGGTGACGGACTTGAGCACTTCCTGGCCGACGCACTGGGTCTGGACTCGTTCGACAAAGTCGCGGGCAACCTTGAAATGCACGTCGGCGGCGAGCAGGGCGGTGCGCACTTCCTTGAGGGCGTCCGCCATGTTTTCCTCGGTCAAGCGTCCCACGCCACGGAGGTTGCGGAGGGCGGAGCCCAGTTTGTCGGTAAGCGATTCGAACATGAAGCGACCAGTTGAAACGCCCGGCCCGGCCGAATCCATGCTAATTTTCAGCGGTCACCGGCCGCTGAAAATGGGAGAGGGCAGATCGGAGATGGGAGATCGGGGATCAGCGGGTAGCTACGAGCGTGAGCGAGTTGAAGTTTGGTGTACGTGGCGTGTGATCCACTCGCTCACGCTCGTAGCTACATCGGGAACAAGCCTTTCCGATCTGCGATCTCCCATCTCCCTGCTTCGATCTATTCCGGCCGAACCCGGCCGGAATAGATTAGGATGGATTAGTCCTTTCCCTCTTGGTCACTATGTCTCTTCACATGAATCACGTCAGCACATACCAAATCCACCAGGGTGCGCCATGGGGCCGCCCAACCAACGGGAGGCCACTCCCATGAGCAACGAGAGCCAACGCTGGGTGGCCGCGCATGTGGCCGTGCTCCCCAAGAGCGGCATCCGCGATTTCTTCGAACTCGTGGCCGCCATGAAGGGCAAGGATGTGATTTCGCTCGGCGTGGGCGAACCCGACTTCGTCACGCCCCAGCACATCCGTGACGCCTCGATCGCCGCGCTGCAGCGGGGCCGGACCTCGTACACCTCCAACCTCGGCCTGATCGAGTTGCGTGAGGAGATCTCACGCTACGTCGAAAAGCACTTCAATGTCACCTACCGGCCGGCCGACCAGGTCATCGTGACGGTCGGCGTCAGCGAGGCGCTCGACCTCGCGTGCCGGGCGTTCATCAATCCGGGCGACAAGGTCATGTACCACCAGCCGTGCTACGTGAGCTATTTCCCGAGCATCGCGCTGGCCCATGGGCAGGCGATCGCGGTGCCGACCTATGCCAAGGACGGCTTTGCGCTCACGGCCGAGGCCCTGCGCGCCGCGTGGCAGCCGGGCACCAAGATCCTGATGCTCAACCTGCCATGCAACCCGACCGGAGGCACGTGCACCAGGGAGCAGCTGGAGAAAATCGCCGCGTTCTGCCGCGAGAAGGACCTGCTTGTGCTGACGGATGAGATTTACTCGGAGCTGACCTTCGAGGGCACCCACACGAGCATCGCGAGCCTGCCGGGCATGGCCGAGCGGACGATCTTCCTCCACGGTTTTTCCAAGGCCTTTGCGATGACCGGCTGGCGCATCGGCTATGCCTGCGGTCCGGCGCCGCTCATCGATGCGATGATGAAGGTGCACCAGTACACCATGCTGTGCGCGTCGATCATTGCCCAGGATGCCGCCGTCGAGGCGCTGCGGAACGGCTGGGACGCGGTGCTGCGGATGCGCGAGCAGTACCATCGCCGCCGCGACCTGATTGTCGGCCGCTTCAACGCCGCCGGCCTCACTTGCCATATGCCGCGCGGATCGTTCTACGCGTTCCCGAATGTCACCTCGACCGGGCTATCCGAGAAGGATTTCGCCGTCGGCCTGCTGGAGCAGCACAAGGTCGCCATCGTGCCGGGCACCGGCTTCGGCGAGGGTGGCCGCGGACACGTCCGCGCCTGTTTTGCGACGAGCTACGAGCAGATCGGCGTCGCCTGTGACCGCATCGACCGTTTCGTCCAATCCGTCCGTAAATGAGCATTAATCGCACCGTCGCCATCGTGGGCCGGCCCAACGTCGGCAAAAGCCGGCTCTTCAACCGCCTCGCCCGCAAGCGCATCTCCATCGTGCATGACCAGCCGGGAGTCACCCGCGACGTCATCACCGCCGAGGTCGCCGACGGCAACTACACGCTCTTCGATACGGGCGGCCTGGGTTACAAGGGCAAGGACACGCCCGCCGCGCTCACCGCCGCCTCCGAGGCTCAGGTGGAATTCGCCATCGCGGCGTCCTCGCTCATCCTCTTCATCATCGACGGGCTCGAAGGCCTCACGGCCCTCGACCAGAAGATCGCCACCATGCTGCGCCGCAGCAAGAAACCGGTGCGGCTGGTCATCAACAAGGCCGACTTCGATGACGACAAGATCGACCTCGCCGAAGCCTACCGGCTGGGCCTGGGCGAACCGCTGCGCGTTTCCGCCGAGCACGGCCGGGGCGAGGGCGACCTCCGCGAGGCCATCATGGAAGTGCTCGGCCCGGTGGAAGATCCCGACCGCGGTCGCGACGAGGCGGCGGCGCTGGGCGTGTGCTTCATCGGCCGGCCCAACGTCGGCAAGTCCTCCCTCAGCAACCGTCTCCTCCAGAGCGACCGCCTCATTGTGAGCGAGATGCCCGGGACCACCCGGGACGCCATCGAACTGCCCTTCGAGTTCAAGGGCCGCGATGGCAAGATGTATCCCTTCCGCCTCATTGACACCGCCGGCATCAAGGCCGCCACCAAGCTCGCCTCGCCGGTCGAATATTTTTCCCGGTTGCGTTCGCTTGATGCGATCAAGAACACCGATGTCGTCTTCCTCGTGCTCGACGCGATCGAGGGCGTGACGCAGCAGGACAAGGCGATCGCGGGCGAGGCCATCAAGGAGCACAAGCCCATCATCGTCGTCGTGAACAAGTGGGACCTCGTGCGCAAGGCCTTCAAGGAGCAGGGAGGTTTCGCCCCCTACGACACCGAGCGCGATTATCGGGAGAAATACGAGCACGCCCTCTTCGAGAAACTGTATTTCACGCCCGGCGCCCCCCTGATCTTCGTCTCCGCCATGAGCGGTTACGAGGTGGACCGCATGCTGAACGCCGCGGTGAAGGTCCACCGGATGCTCGATACCAAGCTGACCACCGCGAAGCTCAACAAGATCATCGGCTACCTGACCGAGCGCACCCCGCCGCCATCCGTCGGCGGCAAGCGGTTCCGCGTCTACTATGCGACCCAGACCGGCAACCGGCCGTTTCGCATCAAGCTGTTTTGCAATCGCGAGGAAAAGCTCACCGAGCAGTACCGCCGCTATCTTGAGGCCGGCCTGGTGAAGGAGTTCGATCTCGCAGGCTGCCCGATCTACTTCGATCTGGTCGGCAAGCAGAAGCACGAACCCGGCGTCTCCTTCTCCGCCATGCGCGAGGCGCAGGAGAAATCCCGGAATCGCGGCCCCAAGCCCAAGTGGAAGGCGGCGGAATCCGACAAATCTTCCCATGAAACGCTCGAAGACTGATCATCGCGGCGGCGCAGCCACCACCCTGCGCAGCCGGGCACTGGAACTGGCCGTCACGACCGACGTCGGCCCGCGCGTGGTCGCCTTGCGCAGCCTGAAGGGCCGGGCGGGCAACCTGTTCCTCGAATTCCCCGCCGACGAAAAACCGTATCACGGCTATTATCTCCGCGGCGGACACCGGCTCTGGCATTCGCCTGAGCACATCGTCCGGACCTACCAGCCGGATGACGCGCCGCTGGACATCAAGGAGTTGCCCGCGGGTCTCGCCCTGACCCAGCCGGTGGAGGCAAAGACCGGTCTGCAGAAGGGCATGAAACTCGAACTGCCGGCGGAACGCACCGTGAAGGTGACCCACACACTGGCGAACCGCGGCCTCTGGCCGGTGAAGTGCGCGCCGTGGGCTCTGACCATGCTGCGCGGCGGCGGTTACGGCGTGATCCCCTTGCTGCCGAAGGGCAGCCATGCGGATGGCGATCTCCTGCCGTCCTATTCCCTCGTGCCGTGGACCTACACGGATCTTTCGCTCCCGGTCTGGGAACTGCAGCGCGACTTCATCGGCATCAACGTGCCGAAGGCCTCGCAGGCGCAGAAACTGGGCCTCACGAATTACCCCGGCTGGTCGGCCTACTGGCTCGCCGGCACCGTCTTCGTGAAATACGCCCGCGTCCTGCCCGGGGCGACTTATCCCGACCTGGGTTCCTGCTACGAAGCATTCACCAACGGTGCGATGATCGAATTTGAAACCCTCGGGCCGCTGACGGAAATCGAACCCGGCCGGAGCGTGACGCATGTCGAATACTGGACCGTCCTCGACGGCATGGCGAAGCCCGACAACGCGGCCGCCTTCGCGAAGCTTGCCGGCAAGGTGCGGTCGTGGCTCAAAACCCTGAGGTGAGCGTCCTGAGACTCGTCTTCCTCGGCTCCGATCCCATCGCCCTCCCGCTGCTCGATTGGCTGGCGGGAGAGGGTGGAAAATGCGCCGGGGTGGTCGGAGTCTTTACCCAACCGGACCGCCCCGCCGGTCGCGGCCAGCAGGTGGCACCCAATGCCATCAAGCAATGGGCGCAGGCTCGGAAGCTGCCGGTGTATCAGCCTGAGAAGATCACTCCGGAAGCGAGCGCGCAGCTTGCGTCGCTCCAGCCCGACGTCGTGCTCGTCATGGCCTACGGTCAGATCCTGCCCGAGGACATGATCGCGATCCCGCGGCTCGGCACTCTGAACCTGCACACTTCCTTGCTGCCTCACTACCGCGGTGCCTCGCCGATCCAGACCGCCGTGGCGTCGGGCGAAAAGGTCACAGGCGTGAGCCTCATGCGGATTGTGCGCCAGCTCGATGCCGGGCCGGTCGCCGAGGTGGAACGCGTGACAGTTGACGCCCTGGACACCGCACTCGAGGTGGAGAGCAAGCTGGCGGCAGCGTGTGTGCCATTGCTGGCGCGCTGTCTGCCGCGACTGGCGGAGGGCACGCTGACCTTCGTCGAACAGGATCACGCGGCGGCGACATTCTGCCGGAAACTGTCCAAGACCGACGGCACATTGGATTTCAGCCGGCCTGCTACCGAACTCGCCGCGCGCATCAACGGACTTTACCCCTGGCCGGCGTGTGCGGTTGGGATCGGGGGGCAGTCGGTGAAGTTAGGGCGCGCGGATGCGAACGCGACAGGCACGGGCGATCCCGGCTTCGTACAGGGAATCGATGAGGTGGGTTTGCTCATTGCGACGGGGCAGGGGACGCTTCGCGTGCACCGGCTGCAGCGGCCGGGCGGACGGATGCTGCCCGCGGCGGAATTTTTGCGGGGCTTTCCCATCGCCGTCGGAACGCGACTGGAGTCGCACGCCGTGCCCCCGCTGGTGGCCCGCGAGCCGTTCAAGCGATAGTGCTCGCTCTGCCAGCGCCGCTGCTTTGGGTAGCGCCCGGCCTCCGGGCGGGCGGTTCGACGTGCGGCTGCCCATCGCGGCCCGTCCGGAGGCCGGGCCCTACCCAAGGAACGAGCATAAAGTTGCGCGGCGCTCCACGCCATGCCCGCGAGCCATTCCGACGGTAGGCTTGTTTTTCCAGGACCATCCCGCAAGCTGGCCGCATGTCGCACAGAATTTTGCCCGGGTTGATTTTCCTGGTCCTCGTCTCCGTCGCGCCGGCTCAGAACCTCCAGTTTGAGCTGGCCAGTCTGCGTGAGGATATGCGCGGTCTCGTGCAGCGGGTGGGCGAACTCAACCTGCGTGTGGAGCAATTGGAACGGGAGAATGCGGAGCTGCGCAGCAAGACCAGCAACTCCGACTATGCGACCCTGGCGCAGCTCAACGAGGCCGTGGCGGAAATGAACCGCACCATGAAGGCCGTTTCGGCCGCGAACAAGAGCGAGACTTTGCAGCAGGTGGCCGGCCAGATGGAACGGCTCGCGAAGCAGACCAACGCGGCCATCGACTCGCTCGCCAAGGGCATGGCCACGCGTCCGGCGGTGAACAATGTCTTCACGGAGGATTATCCCAAAGAGGGCGTTAGCTACACGGTGCAGAAGGGCGACACGCTGTCCTCCATCGCCACGAAGAACGGCGCCCGTATGCAGGACATCGTCAACGCCAACAAGATCACGGATCCCACCCGCATCCAGGTCGGCCAAACGCTTTTCATTCCAACCCCCGCCGCCAAATAACATGAGCGCTGCAGCCCACAAATCCCGCCTAGGTCGCGGTCTTGGCAGTCTGATTGCCAAAGCCACTCCGGTTCCCGCCACCGCGACGGCGCACCCGGCCGCGCCCGTGGCGACCCCGCAACCTGCGCCCAGCGCACCCGGCTACAGCGAGATTCCCGTACACAGTGTGGAGCCCAGCCCTTACCAGGCCCGCCGGGAAATTCCGCCGGATCAGTTGGAGGAACTGGCCGCGAGCATCCGGTCCGAGGGCCTGCTCCAGCCAATCGTGGTCCGGCAGACCGGCGACAAATACCAGTTGATTGCGGGCGAGCGCCGCTGGCGCGCCTTCCAACTCCTGAAAATCAAGAGCATCCCGGCCCGCGTCGTGCAGGCGAGCGACGCGACCTCGGCGACCCTCGGTTTGATCGAGAACCTGCAGCGCGAAGGCCTGAACCCCATCGAGGAGGCCCACGGTTTTGCCAGTCTCATCCGCGACTTCGACCTCACGCAGGAAACCGCCGCCGACCGCGTGGGCAAGGGCCGGGCGACCGTCGCCAACACCCTGCGACTCCTGACGCTTGATGCCGAGATCCAGGGCTATGTCGGTAAGAACCTGATCAGTGTCGGCCACGCCAAGGTGCTGCTGGGCCTGACCGATCCTGGCGAGCGGACGATCCTCGCGCGTCGCATCATCGAGGAAGGCCTCAATGTGCGGGCCACGGAGAAGATCGTGCAGACCGGCAAGGCCGTACCCGGCAGCGGTTCAAAGCATCGTGCGCGCCGTTTGCCCGCCAAGGAGAGCGCCGCAGTGGCCGACATCGAGAAGCGCCTCACCTCCCATCTGGGCGCCCGCGTGGCGGTCATCCACAGCCCGAAGAAGGGCCGCATCGTCATCGAGTATCGCGGCAACGAGGATCTGCAGCGCCTGATCGAGAAGCTGGGCGTAACGCTCTGAGGGACCCAAGTAGGGCAGGTCTCCGGCCTGCCCCGGGTGACGCCTCGTCCGCGGCAGCGTCGTAAAAAGGGCGGGCTGAAGCCCCGCATTACTCACCTGCCACACCTCAGGAACGTAGCGCGGTGCTTCAGCCCGCGTTCCCACGCCACGACGACAGGTCAGGTTTTCCGATCCAGTGCCGGCTTAAGACCGGCACTACGTCAGTTCTCGTTCTCGACTTACTTCCGCTTCAGCTCGAAGCCCGGGAGCAGCTTGTCGGTCGCGATTTTCCGGTAGAGATCCTTCATCGCGTCGTTGGCGGAGTCCTCATACGCGGTGGCCACGCGCCAGCGGTCGCGGGAGTGGGTCCAGGAGATGCCGGTGCCGGCAAACAGTCCCAGATTGGTCTCGGTTTTGCCAAGGGTGAGCTTGGCGCTGAAGGTGCACTGCACATTGCCGGTCATATCCAGGCGCCACTCGGTCAGGACGAGTTCGAGTACGGGCAGTGTGTCCTTGATGTCGCTTGGATGGGCCGCAAAGCCGACCGTGCCTTTGTATCCCTGCCGGCGGAAGGTTTCCTCCATCCGGTAGGCCAGGGATCGGGCAATGTCGTCATCCAGCATGGGCCGGAAAGTCGGCGGCACGCTGATAAACACCTGAAAGGCCGGCTCTTCAGTGACCTTGGATTTGGCGACGGCCGGGGTGGCGAATGCGGTCAGGGTCCCGAGTAACAACAGGGATCCGCAGCTGAGGGAACGCAGTATATTCATGGTTGGATGGGGACTGAAGACCATGGCGACCGCCATGGGTCGGTTTTGTTGCATCGATCATCCCGGAAACTGGCCTGCAGGCCAATCCGGAACGGTGCATTGACAAACCGCCCTCCAATCGGATGCTTTCGACCTTTCATATGAGCATTGTCCTCGGAATCCTGACCTTCGTCCTGATCCTTATCTCCGTTTTTCTCATCCTCGTGGTGCTGGCCCAGAAGGCCAAATCCGACGGTGGCGTGGGTGCCGCCCTCGGTGGCGGCATGACGGAATCCGCCTTTGGCGCCGACACGGGCAACGTCCTCAGCAAGGCGACGATCAACGCCACCATTGCCTTCTTTGTGCTGAGCTTTGGCCTCTATCTTGGTCACATCTACCAGCGCACGCACCGGGTGGCCAACCAGGATGCCCTGCCCACCATCGTTGTGCCGTCAACGGTCAGTGCCACGCCGGCTCCGGCCGCACCCGCTCCGGCGCAGGCCCCGGCGTCCACTCCGGCCGAGAAGACCCCCTGATCCGAACGTGCCCGCTGGTTTGAAAGCAACGCCCGCCCGATTATGGCGGGCGTTTTTTGTTCTGGCACTTACTGGTGTCACGGCGACGGCAGTGGCGGGCCCGGCCGGGCGCACCGTTCGTCCGTCGGCCACCTACGTGCAGATCGGCAAGCCCGACCAGCAGGAGGGGGCTCGTATCCTGCATTCATTCCGCGGCATGGGCATCGCGGGAGATTTCTACCTGAACTTCAGATTGCAGGTCAGACCCCGTCGGGGCGCGGAACGCGAGTTCCCCGGCCGGCTCTGGGGCAGCCGCAACGAACTGGGTGCGGTTTCGCGGATCAATCTGAATGATGAAGCCGGCGGCGAACGCCGGATCCTGCTGCAGAACGGGGTCAATCCCGCGGCCTGGGAATGGACGACTGCCAAGCCGGCAACGACCGGCCTCGCGATCAGCGACCTGCTGGCCCCGATCGTGCCGGAGACGCAGATCAGTCTCTTCGACCTGCAGATGCCCTATCTTTACTGGGAGGAATTTGTCTTCGAGGGGGTGAGCAAGATCCGCGGCCGGCCGGCGCACACCTTCCTGCTTTATCCACCGGCGGATTTTGCCGCGGCCTATCCGGGGCTGGGCGCGGTGCGCGTGCACCTCGACACCCAGTTCAAGGCCCTGGTGCAGAGCGAGCTGCTCGACGAGCGGGGTCGGGCGTACAAGTCGCTTGCCGTGCTCGATCTCAAAAAGATCGGCGACCAATGGATAGTCAAAACCATCGATCTCCGGGATGAGCGTTCCCGCGACAAGACCCGTTTTCAGGTGACCGGCGCGGCGTTGAATCTCGATCTGGCCGGCGCGGTCTTTGCACCCGAGGGTCTGAACGAGAAACTGACTCCGCCGCTGGCCGTCACGGTGATCGATCCGTGAGTCTTCTGTCGACGACGTAGTGCCGTTCTTCAGCCGGCACTGGATCGAATAGTCTGCCTGCCGCAGTGGCGTGGAGAGCGCGGGCTAAAGCACCGCGCTACGTACGGAGGTTCGACCAACTGGCCGCTTACTTCAGCACATTCTCCGACGTCGGGTCGAAGAGCTTCGCCTTGTCCATCTGGAAGGTGATCTTGACCTTCTGGTTCACATCGAAGCGGTCCGTGGCCCGGACGCGGGCGATGAAGGAGTGGGCGCCGGTGTCGAGGTAGAGGTAGGTTTCCGCACCCATCGGTTCGGAAACCTCCACGTTCACCTCGACCGTGTGCGCGGGATTGGGCGAACCGAGTGTGAGCGAATCCTGGGCGTTCTCCGGGCGGATGCCAAAGACGATGGGCTTGTCCACATGACCGGCCGCCTGATGGGCGAGATCGTCGGTCAGCTGCACCTGGATAGGCGTGCTCCGGGTGTTGGTCTCGACAAAGAGCAGATTGTTGCCGGCGCGCTTGATGGTGCCCTTGAAGAAATTCATCGGCGGCGAGCCAATGAAGCCGGCCACGTACATGTTGGCCGGGTGGTTGTAGAGATCGAGCGGGGCGTCGACCTGCATGATCACACCGTCCTTCATGACGCAGATGCGGTCGCCCATGGTCATGGCCTCGACCTGGTCGTGGGTCACATAGATCATGGTAGCGCCGAGCCGCGCATGCAGCTTCGAGATCTCGGTACGGGTCGAGACGCGCATCTTTGCGTCGAGGTTGGAGAGCGGTTCGTCGAAGAGGAAGACCTTGGGCTTGCGCACGATGGCGCGGCCGACGGCGACGCGCTGGCGCTGGCCGCCGGAAAGGGCCTTGGGCTTGCGTTCCAAGTAGGGTTCGAGGCCCAGCATGGCGGCGGCCTCGCGGACGCGGGCGTCGATTTCCTTCTTGGGGAACTTGCGCAACTTCAGGCCGAAGGCCATGTTGTCGTAAACCGACATGTGCGGGTAGAGGGCGTAGTTCTGGAAGACCATCGCGATGTCGCGATCCTTCGGCAGCACGTTGTTGACCACCTTGCCGTCAATGGAGATCGATCCGCCCGAGATGTCCTCGAGACCGGCGATCATGCGCAGAGTGGTGGATTTGCCGCAGCCGGAAGGGCCCACCAGCACCATGAATTCACGGTCTTCGATCGTCAGATTGATGCCCTTGACGGCGGTCACTCCGGGGCCGTTTTTCTCAGGATACGTTTTGACCAGGTTTTCAATTACGACGTGCGCCATGATAGGGAATGGGGGCTGGGGGGAACTGATGCCGAAAATCAATCAATCCAAAGCTGAGTCAATGCCAGACCTTGGTCGATTTTTGCGTTGCCGCCACGAGCGTCTGTCGCCGTGTTTGATTCCCTCACCAGAACTGCCGCCCATGACCTCCAGCATTGTGAAACCCAAACCCGCGGCGCCACTCACGTTCGAACTCACGGTTGACCTCATGGACAAAATCGAGGCGTGCCGCAAAATCATGGGCGTGGCCACGGCGAGCGAAGTGATCCGCACCGCGATGGCGCGTTTTGATTTTTCCAAGTGCAAGCCCGTGCAGGTCCCGCACCGGCAGATCTCCGTGCGGCTGTCCACCGAGCACCGCGCCACCCTGAAGCGGCAGGCGCGCTTGAAGGACGTGAGCGTGGGCGAACTGCTGCGGCTCGCCATCGAGGGTCTGCAGGCGAAGAGCCCCAAGTCGGCGAAGAAGGCCGCGTCGAAGCGCAAGAAGTAAGACGCGCGAGCTGGTGGGGCGGAGCGGAGATGGGAACGGTTTAGGACGGGGTCTTCTCCTACACCGTGCCTTTGGAGGACAGGTCTGAAACCCGTCATTCTAGCGCTCGGTTCCGATCTTTCTCGGCCTTGAGAGTTTGCGCCCGATTGCGACCGAGGGCGGTCGCGCTCCCAGGTGAGGGTTCTCCTTCGCCAAGGCTACGGCGGACATGTCGGAATCACCGCTCTACAAAATTCGCGCTGCGCTTTCCAAAGCCCCGGCTTGCCTTTGCGGCGGGTGTTTCCCTTAAGTGCTTCGCCACCCATGAGCACTCCTCCGCCTCTCTCCGTCTGGGCACGTAATATCTCGCCTTCGCCGACGCTAGCCGTCGATGCCAAGGCCAAGGCCCTGCAGGCCGCCGGTGAGGATGTCTGCAGCTTTGCCGCCGGTGAGCCGGACTTCGACACGCCGGAACACATCAAGGAGGCCTGCATTGTCGCCCTCAAGGCCGGCAAGACCAAGTATGCGCCAACGCCCGGCATCGAGCCGCTGCGCCAGGCCATCGTCGAGCGCTACGCCGCCGAATACGGACTCAAGGCCACAATCGGACAGGTGATCGTTTCGCCCGGCGGCAAGTTCAACTGCTACCTTGGCATCCTCGCGACCTGCTCGCCCGGTGACGAGGTCATCATTCCCGCGCACTTCTGGGTGAGCTATCCGGAAATGGTGAAGCTCGCCGGCGCCACGCCAAAGTTCATCCTCTGCGACGACCGCACCGGCTTCAAGCTCACCCAGACCCAGCTCGAGGCGGCCATCACGCCGAAGACCCGGCTGCTCGTCATCAATTCACCCTCAAATCCCACCGGCGCCGTCTACACCCGGGCCGAACTCGAGGCCATCGTCGCCGTCGCGGTAAAGCACAACCTCTACATCCTCTCCGACGAGATGTACGAGCATCTCATTTACGACGGGGCCAAGCCCACCTGCATCGCCACCTTCTCGCCCGAGGTCGAGGCGCGCACCATCACCGTCGCGGGTTTCTCCAAGACTTACGCGATGACCGGCTGGCGTATCGGCACTACCGTGGCACCGCTGCCCATCGCCAAGGCGATCGCGGAACTGCAGAGCCAGATGTCGTCCAACGTCACCACCTTTGCCCAGTTCGGCGCGCTGGCCGCCCTGAAGGAAAAGGAAAAGACCCGGGCGGCCCTCGCAACCATGCTCACGGCCTTCGACCGCCGGCGGAAGAACCTCCATGCCGGCCTGAACAACATTCCCGGCGTGAACTGCCTGCTGGCCCAGGGCGCCTTTTATCTTTTCCCGAACATCTCGAGCTTCGGCGTCAAGGACATGGAGTTCTGCAATCGCCTGCTCGAAACCGAAAAGGTCGCCGCCGTCCCCGGCAGTGCCCTCGCTGCCGAGGGTTACCTGCGGCTGAGCCATGCCACGTCCGACGCGGTTATCGCCAAGGGCCTCGAGCGGCTCGGTCGCTTCTGCGCGAATCTGAAACGATAGGCGCAGGTGCCCTGAAAGTACGGGGCCAAGGCAGGAGACTGCCTGGGCTCCGAAATTTAGCTGGTCGTGCTGGCCTTGACCTTGCCATACGCGTCCTGCGTGCGGTCCCAGGCCCGGCCGACCTTGTCCTTGTTTTGGTCCCAGAATTCCCGAGTGGATTTGCCCAACTCAATGACCATCGCCGCAAGGTAGGCCTGGGCTTCCATCATCTCTTTCATGGCCAAATCCCAGCCCTTGGTGTCGGTGCTGGCCTTCATGCCGGTACGCTTTGCATTCAACTCCTTGACCTGTTCAGCCACGTGGGCTTCCAGACCGACGATGCCGGCCATGAGCAGATCACGGCTTTCGAAGGGAAGGTTTTTGAGATCCGCCCAACGGGCATTTCCGGCGACGACCGCAGCCTTGGGCGCATTCGAAGACGATGGGGTGGGCGCGACGGCGGTTTCCACCATTGGGCTCACGGCAATTTCTTTTTTGATAGCGGAGCTGCCGTCACCGGGAGTGGATTTTTCAGCGCATCCGGCGGTAGAGAAAACGGCCAGTCCCATTGCCGTCGCGACTATCTGAGTGAGGCGATATGTATTCATGAGTTGAGTGATTGAAACCGACCGGGAAGCACTCTGCTGCTCAGAGCGTGTGGCCTCACGGTTAACGGTCGCGGCATGATAGCCGTGCCGGCACCTCCGGACCATGGGGTCTTACCCGATTGACGCGCATATCCCGGAGAAGAATTCAGGAGGCGGGTCAACACCCCATGGTTCCGGCAGGGCGCATCTGCTAACGTGCCGATAATCCGAATCATACCACCATGGCCCATCTCTTCGTTGCCCTCTTTCTGATTGTTTTCGGTCTCAACATCCTGATCGGCCTCTCTCTCCCCATGTGGCTCATCGGACTGCTCGCGATCATCGCGGGGGTTCTGCTGGTGATGGAACACTTCCGTATCCGCGTCGACCGGAAGTAGCCGGTCGGGCGGCCGGTTGATCCGGTCCCGGTCAGTGCTTGGTACCTTGAACACCCCATGGTGCTTGAATGGATTAGCGATTATGATCAGGGGATGAACTCAACCAGCAGACGTTTCGCCCTGTTGTTGCTCACCGCAGCATTCTTTGCCCTGATCACCACCGGCTGCCAAACCTCCAAGGGTTTCGGCAAGGACGTGGAAAAGCTCGGCGATAACATTCAGAAAAAGGCCAGTTGATCCTTGGGCGCCCACGGGATTCCTCGCTGCGCTCTGAATGACAGGGCAATGGGTTTAGTGCCTCGGCATGAGGCACCCAATCCCGGCGGTAGATCGCGGGTCCCGGCGACCCATGCCACTATGAACTGCATCCGATACATCCCGGCCTGGCTTGGATTGGCAGCATTGGCCCCGATGGGTTCCACGCTTTCCGCCCAGGCGCCGTTTGCCACGCACGGCAACCACGCGGACGTCACCATGCCGCTGGCGGACCCGGGTCCGATCCGGGCGGTCCATGCCCATGTGTGCGGCTTTCATTTTTACAGCGGCGACATGAAGCGCGCCGTGCGCGTCGATCACTATTGTTCGCACCTGAATCCCGACGTCTTCCAATGCATCATCTATGATTCGGACGCGACGAATGCCCGGTTGATCGGTGTCGAATACATCATCAGTGAAGCCCTTTTCATGCAGCTGCCGACCGATGAGAAGAAGCTGTGGCACAGTCACCGCTACGAAGTCATGTCCGGCCTGTTACTCGCCCCTGGCCTTGCCGCCGAGGCGGAGACCGGCCTGATGCGGGAACTGGTCAGCACCTACGGCAAGACCTGGCACCTCTGGCAGGTCGACCGCGGGGACAAACTACCGCTTGGCCTGCCCAAGCTCATGATGGGATTCACCGCGGACGGTCAGTTGGATCCCGCCCTGGTTGAAGAACGCGATCGTGCGTTAAAGGTCGATGCGGTTGAAGTCAGGGCGCGGCGGGTGGATCTTCCGGTCCGTCCGATCGCCGAGGGAGCGGATGGCTGGCGAAAGGGACCGGGCTTTCAGATCGATGACGAACGCCTGGGCCACACGCAGCCCGAGACCTGTCCATAGCAGTGGCGCCACTAGGGTCCCGCGGCCGGAGACGATGATGACGCCTGGCTTTTGACGGACTATTTCCGCCGGTCCTGGCGCGTGAAGGGCACGTCAATGCCCAGCGCGGCGCTCAGGTCAATCGCATGTTCCTGCTCCTGCACGATGATGGCGCGCAGGGTTTCGCTCAGGGCAAATTCGCCCATGGCCTCGGCCTGGCGGATGCGCTCACGATAGCGCTCCACGGTCAGCAGTTCGTTCTGCAGGTCCGCCCGGATCATGACCACCGGGTCCTTCGAGGTCTTGACGGCCTTGGGCTTCACTTCCGGCATGCCACCCAGATAGTCGATCTGCTTGGCGATGCTGAGGGCATGTTGCAGTTCCTCGCCGGCATGCACGGCCAGTTCACGGGCGATATCCGTGTATTCGGGGCCCTTGATGACCTGGCTGTAGACGATGTAGGCGATGATCGCCTGATATTCCCCCGCAAGATCTTCGTTCAGCAGTGCGACCATCTGCTCACGCGTGACTTCCGAGTCGGTTGGGACAGTATTTTTAGACATGATGTTTTATTGATTGATGACAGTTCCTCGGTCCCCCCCGCCGGTGGGCGGGTTTCCCTGGTGAATGCTTCCGGCCGATTCAACCCTCGACCACGAAGCCTACCTTGATGGTCACCTGCCAGTGCAGGACCTTGCCCTTGTCGATGTTGCCGCGTGTCTCGACGACCTGAAACCAGCTGAGCTTCTTGATGGTCTTGTGGGCGCGTTTGATGGCCGTGGTGACAGCTGCCTCGATCGAGACGGTTGATGTGCCGGTGAGTTCGATGTGTTTATAGACGTGATCCTTCATGGTGTTATTCTCCGCTGTCATTTGAGTTGCAGGATGGAATCGGGGTCTCAGTTGCACCCGCACTCTGAATTCAGATCCTTGATGGCCTTTTCGACCGCTTCCCGGGTCTCGCCCGTGCGTTTTTGAATCCGGCCGAGCAATTCATCGTGTTTGCCCTCCTCGTACTGCAGATCGTCATCGGTGAGCTTGGCCCACTTTTGCTTCAATTTGCCCTTGGTGATGTTCCAGTCGCCCTTGAGTTCCAGTTTGTTCATGTTGATAGACCTGCGTTGTGCTGCGTTTGCTGACACCGCCGAGATGGCGGCGATAAATGGATGGCTGCCGTTACCCGACGGGTGAGGGGTCGACCAACAGCTTGACCGAGTTGGTGCCGCGGAGGGCCTTGGAGTAGGGGCAGGTGCGATCGGCCTCGCCCATGATGCGTTCAGCCTGGCCGCGCTCGATGCCCGGCAGATGGGCGTGCAGTTCCACCCCCAGTGAAAAACCGCCGGTTTCATTTTCGTTCAGACTGACCAGTGCCCGCACGGTGGAGCCTTGCACCGGCGTGCCGAGCTTCTTCGCCGCGTTAGCCAATGCGCCATGGTAGCAGGCGGCGAATGCTCCCGCGAACAGCAGCTCCGGACTGGGTCCGCGATGCTCAGCGCCTTTGACGAGTGGGTTGCCAAGGGTGACGTTAAGCAGGCCGTCCGGGGTCTGAATGGTGCCCGAGCGGCCGCCTTTGGAAATCGCTTCGGTCGTGAAGAGTATATGCATAAAATGATGTCAGCCGTTCTGCGAACGCACAGACGTGAGTCTTACAGGCAATTCAACGACAGGCCAGGAACCGAGGCGGCAGGGTTGGGATGCAGGCAGGAGGTGCTCCTGATGCATCCGTCCGCGGCTTTACCGCTTATCCTTCCGATTGTCGTGCTTCTCGTCGTCGCGGTTCTGCTTGGACTTCTTCTTTTCCTGTTTCTTGTCGTCCTTGCGATCATTCTGGACGCTGCGATTTGCGTCCGACCGCTGCCAGTTTCTCGGGTAACTGCGGACCACGGTGGCGTGGTGATGCTCCGGTGAATCGCGGAAATCCAAGCGCACCGAGGGAGCGGCAAGGAACAGGTCGATCGAGATGCCCTGGGGTTGCGAGCGACGGACCCAAGTGCCCCCGTCCCGGTAAACATACTCGTGGCGGTTGCGGCTGTAGTAGGTTTCGTAGGCCGGATAATAATCGTAGTCATCCATTATGACGACTGAGCCCTGGATCTGGACGGAAGTGTGGCTCGCGTAACCGCGATGCGAACGGGGACTGTCGGTCTCGCATCCGCCCAGCAGGAGCAGGCACGCGGGACCGGCGACTAAAATCGTGCGGGTGAAAAGCACATGCAGGGGAGATTTCATGGCCGCATCATACGTCGCGCCACCTGCGGTTGCTATGGGGTGATAGCCTGCCGGACATGTCTGAACGGAATCCAAGGATGCTGCGTCGCCCTCAGCATAGCCTCCAATTATTGAGAATTGCCCGAAGAGGTGACGACCGTGTTCGGTACGTAGCGCAGTCCGTCAGCCTGCGCTCACTGATGTGGTAGCGCAGGCTGAGGCACAGCGCTACGTTTAGAATGCGATCAGGCGCTCGAAATCTTCAACCTAGCGTCTGGCCGGCGACTTTTGCAGTCGGGCGAGTTCAGTTTCGGCTTTCGCCAGCTTTGACCTCAACTCATTGATTTGTGCCAGCGATGCCACCTGTTCGGCCTGCAGTTTGCTGATATCAGTCTCGGCTTTGGTCAACTGCGCCTGCAGCAGGGTGGTTTGCGTCTGTGCGAGCTCGACTTCGCCCTGATGTTTGATCGAGGCGACCTTGGCCTCCTCCATTTGCATCTGAAAACCGGTTGAAGTCACCCGGACCCGTTCAAGCTGCGATTGCAGGTCGGTATTGGTGGCCCTGGCTTTTGCCAGATCGGTTTTCAGCAAAATCGCACCGGATTTGGCCTCGTCGATCTGCTTTTGCATGCTCAACGCATTCGCCTTCGCATCCTCGACCTGCGCCTGCAGCGGATCCATCCGCGCCTGCACCTGGGTCAGCCGGTTTTCACCATTCATGACGGCTTCGTCGCGGGCCGCCACCTTGTTCCACAAGGAAAGCGCCACGAGGACCAGAATGATGCAGGCTGATCCGAGTATGATGGGCAGAAGCACGATCTTGGTCTCCTTCTGCGACGGTGGATTCGTGTCCTCGGTTTCCTGGTCGGTAACTTCCGGAATGGGCTTGGGTTGAGCGGGAGTGACCTTCTTTTCGGGTTTGGTATCAGGATTATCAGGCATGGTGGGTCAGACTAAGCCCAGACCACGCCTGCTGCTATGGGGTGTTACCCGACAGCAAGGTTAATGGCGCATTGAAGAACTGCAGGTTCGAGAATCCCGGCGCGCAGTTTGAAAGTAGCGCGGGTCTGTGAACCGCCATTTTGTCGCTGCGCCAGAAACGTTGCGAATGCAGGTCGGAGACCTGCCCGCTTTCGGAGTCAGCGTCGAAACGGAATCAGTGCCCGCAGGCGCAGATCACGCAAGTAGAGTCCGCCCCAGATCAATATGCCGAACAGCGGCGTGGCGAAGAACGGATCGCCTACGCGCATGTGGATCGCCGTCGCACCGCCGAGATAACCGGTCAGGAGTATGGCGCCGAGGACAGCGGTGCGCGGCAAGAGGTACACCACGACACAGCCGAGTCCGAGGATGCCGAGCCCGAGGGCTCGGCTGAGC
>CAZFHG010000024.1:0-26451 GCA_964518665.1 uncultured Opitutaceae bacterium
GCATGACCACCGTTACGGGAATGCCCAGCAGCTTGCCGTGGTAGGCGAGGCCGAGGGCATGGTTGCCCGCACTGGCGGCGACCACGCCGCGGCGCCGGGCCGCGGCGGAAAGTTTCAGCAGGGCGTTGCGCGCACCGCGCTCCTTGAAGGACCCCGTGCGCTGGAAGTTGTCGAGTTTGCAGTAGATCTGCGCCCCGGTGGCCTCGGAAAGAGGGATGGACTTGGCGCAAGGAGTGACGATGACCCCTCCGGCAATGCGACGGCGGGCGGCACGGATATCGGCGATGGTGACTGGCATGCGCAGAGTGTGGCGCGCGCCCCGGCATTGGAAACATGAAAGCGGGTCATCGCCGGGCGATGAATTCGTCGCGCGGTGCTTCCCCCTTTCGCCAAGGCTACGGTGGGCAGGTAGCCCGCGCCTGGCATGATTAACCGCCAATTGGCCTCTCTCAAACAAGTGCCGGCTAAAGCACGGCACTACGTTACGCAAGTGGGGCAGGTCTGTGACCTGCTCATGTAACGCTTAACCGCATGGGACGCGAAAAAGGGCGGGTCACAGACCCGCCCCACTTTTAATCCAGGACAATTAATACTTGTTCAGGACGCGACGCCGACGGTGTCTTCGCTGTCGTCATTATCCTGACCGACCGTTCCGCCTGGAGGCGGCGGGGGCGGACCGTCCATGTTGTGCCTCGGATGGTTCTTTTTGAATTTTTCGCGGGCGACGGCCCATTCGGGATCGCTGATCTTGCCGTCGTTGTCGGTGTCGATTGCACGCAGCCGCTGCAGGTTTTTTTCCACGCCGGCCCGGACGCGCTTGTCGGCGGCCTCACGGATGGCGGCCTTTTCCGTGTCATCGAGCTTGCCGTCGTTGTTCACGTCGAACTTGCCGAGCAGGTAGCCGCGGCGGAAGGCCGGATCCTGCATGCCCTTGGGTCCGGGTTTCGGGCCCTTTTGGCGGCCCTCGGGTCCGCGCCAGGCGCGCTCGCCTTTGTGCTGCATCTCCTGGCGGGCCTCGCGGACGGCGGCGCGTTCGGTTTCGTCGATCTTACCGTCGTTGTTCTGGTCGAAACGCTTGAGCATTTCGGCATGGTGCGGCCCGCGGGCGGGCTCGGGAGCGGAGGTTGCGGCGGCGGGTTCGGCCGCGCCGGCTGCCGTGGCGGCTAGGAATAGCGTTGCCGATAGGAGCAGGGGGGCTAATTGAGGCTGTTTCATGGGTTCAAGGATCGAATGGTTGCTGTCTACCACGGCTATGACGCCGGCTTGCAGTGGAGGTTACACCGCGTCCTGATATCCATCCCACCCATGTTTCAAGTCACTTTCTCCGAACAAAGCCTGCACGAGCTCAAACAGCTCGATACCATGGCGCAGCTCGGCCTGATCGATCCGATCAGCAACCTCAAGCCGGCCGACCTGGCCAATCCGCGCGAACCGCTGGGCCGCTTCCACCGCGCCGGCCGCGAAATCTACCGGCTGCGTTCGGGGGACCACCGCTTTTACTTCACGGTGACGGGTGACACGCTGCACACGCTCTACATCCTGCACAAAAACTCGCTCGAGGACTGGCTCTACCGCATGAAACTGCCGGTGTCCGAGCAGCAACTGGTCGAGCAACACTCGAAGTTTTGGAAATACCTGGAGAGCCTCACCAAAAAGTAACGGCCATGGACGAAAACAACCCGAAGAGCGGACCCGACGATCCGCAAAACCCCTACCACGTCTCCCAGGCCAGCCGGATCTACTTCCTGCCCAACTTGATGACGGCAGGGAACCTGTTCTGCGGCTTCGTGGCGGTCATTCACTGTATCCAGGCCCGTCTGGCGGAAACCACCGGCGGCGGCTACTTGGGGCACACGCCGGCGGAACACTACCGTTCGGCTGTCTGGTTCATTCTGGGCGCCGCGGCCTTTGACACCCTTGACGGACGTCTCGCCCGCATGGGCGGCCGCGAATCGCTTTTTGGCGCGGAGTTCGACTCGCTGGCGGACGTGATCTCCTTCGGCATCGCCCCGGCGCTGATGATGTTTTTCCTCATCCTCTCGCCGACCCAGGGCTACGAGGCCTTCCGCAACATCGGCTGGTTCCTCGGCTTCGTCTATCTGCTCTGTGCGGCCATCCGCCTCGCCCGCTTCAACGTCATCACCAACCCCCTCCTCCACCGCGACAAACACGACAGCAACAAGGACTTCGTCGGCCTGCCCGTGCCGGCCGCCGCCGCCACTGTCGCCGCCTTAGTGCTGTTTCTTCTCCACCTCGCGGAAAACGACAAGTCTTTGCAACGCTGGGCCCTCGCCCTGCCGCCGCTCATGGGTCTTATCGCAATTTTGATGGTAAGCACCATTCGCTATCCGAGCGGCAAGCATGTCGATATGCAGACCAAGACGCATTTGATGCCCTTCGTCGCCCTGATGGTCTTTATTGCCGCCGTGGTGCTGTTCAAGGAGATCGCCCTCCTCTGCGCCACCCTGGGCTACATCTTTTTCGGCATCATCCGGCATTTGCGCCGCCGCCAGCGGATAAAGGCCACACCTCATTCCTTGTGAAGAATCTCCGGGTAACCGACCGATAACTTTGCCGTTGCGAACAACCCCGTGGTTATTGGCCCATTCCTGCGAGTTCTTCACGATCCCCTTGGCCTCGTTTTACGACTGGAGCCGCCGAGTTACTGGTCTTGTTGCCCGCATATATGAATACGGATATAATTACTTATTGAACCTGTATTCTTTTGGACTTTGTTAGTTTCTCGCAGGAACCCTCCGCCCCGCATCCATGAAATTCAAAATCAATCGCGATCATTTCGCCAACGGCCTCGCCCAGGTGCTCAACGTGGTCGGCTCCAAAGCCACCATGCCCATCCTGAGCAATGTGCTCATTGAAGCGGAGAAGGACCAGATTTCCCTCACCACCACGAATCTCGATCTCGGCATCCGCTGCAAGATCAAGGCCGAGGTGAAGGAAACCGGCTCGGTCACCCTGCCGGTAAAGCGCCTCGCAACGATCGTCCGCGAACTGCCCAGCGTGGATGTCACGGTGGATGCCTCGCCGAATCACCAAGTGAAGCTGGCGTCCGGCGGCTCCAATTTCCGCATCATGGGCATCGGCAAGGAGGAGTTTCCACCCCTGCCCGAGTTTGGGGACGAGAAGGCCTACTCGCTCGAACAGGCGGAGCTCGCCACCATGCTCAAGAGCGTGGCCTACGCCCAGTCCACGGACGAGACCCGCTACATCCTCAACGGCGTCTATTTCAACTTCAAGGACGGCAAGCTCTCCCTTGTGGCGACCGACGGTCGCCGGCTGGCCTTGGTCTCGAAGGAGATGGAAGTGCCCGCCAGCAGTGCCGGCGCCATCATTCTGCCCGCCCGCACCGTGGGCGAACTCCTGCGCCTGCTCGACAAGGGCGAAAAGGTGAAGATCAACTTCAACGACCGCCGCGCGGCCTTCCAGATCGCGACCGACAAGGAAAGCAGCGGCCTGGTGGACAGCGTCTACCTCTATTCCAAGGTGGTGGAAGGCAATTATCCGAATTACCAACAGGTTATTCCCAAGGAAACCCACCAGCGCATCAAGCTGGAGCGCGAGCTCTTCCTGCAGTGCGTGCACCGCGCCGCGCTGGTCTGCTCGGAAAAATCCAACTCGGTCAAAATCAAGCTCTCGAGCAACCTGCTTGAGATCACGGCGCAGAGCCCGGACTTCGGCGAAGCGCACGAGTCCATGGCCATCGGTTACAGCGGTCCCGAACTGCAGGTGGCCTTCAATCCCGGCTTTGTGATGGATCCGCTCCGCGCCCTGACGAAGGACGAGGTCTTTTTTGAGGTGAAGGATGAAGTGAGCCCCGGCGTGTTCAAAACCCTGGAGAGCTTCATCTGCGTCATCATGCCCGTGCGGCTGAGCTGATTTTCCGAGTTTGTTGTTTCGGTCGTGCGCAGGATTGTCTGCCACCGACCCGGCCGCCAATCTCGCCCGTCTTTCGTCATGGAACCCGCCTACTTCCTGCTTGCCGCCATCGCCGCCTCCCTGGCGCTGGCGCAGGTCAACCTGCGGCTGGGTTCGCCGGTGCTGGCGATCTTCGAGCGCTGGTTGCGCTGGTTTATCTTCGCGTTTGGCGCCGCGCATGTGTGCGTTGATTTCCAATTCATCGACCGGCCCTACTGGACACTGGTGATCGTGTTCCTGCTGCTCTGGTTCATGGGCGACACGCTCTACAACTGGCTCGGCATCCAGGCCCTGAGCGTAAGCCCGTTGCCGCTGTTTCCCCGCTACGTCCCGTCACCGGGCGGCGAGGAATGGCCGGTGCAGCCGCGGCTGCTGCGGATCCGCGAATGGCTGCGGTCGCAGGGATTCAAGCCCGTGCAGGCTTTGCGGGCCGAGGTCGGCGGCGGCATCCACCTGCGGGTGGCGGTCTATCAGGACGCCGCGGCCAAGGTCCGTATTCACATTACTTTTCTCCCGCAGGCCGGCGGCGCCATCGGGGTGTGCTACTCGCTGATTTCCCTGACCGCGGACGGCAGCCGCTTCGTGACGGATAATTTCTACATTCCTTTCGCCGGGTTTTATCCCGAGCACTGGTTCGTCGAACGCCTGCCGCTGCGCCGTTCGCTGCCGCGCATGCTGGCCCGCCATCAGGCCCGGCTCGCGCGCGAGGAG
This sequence comes from uncultured Opitutaceae bacterium, assembly GCA_964518665.1. Lineage (GTDB taxonomy): Bacteria > Verrucomicrobiota > Verrucomicrobiia > Opitutales > Opitutaceae > UBA2377. Next base: position 4,645 of record CAZFHG010000024.1, read on the forward strand.
CAGGCGGCCTTTACCGTGGATCCACTGACGGATCTCAACGCGCAACAGCACGAGCTCGACCAGCTCAACACCCGGCTCGGTTTCCTGAATCCGCCCGCCGAGCGCGAGGAATTCGGCAAGATCTCCCAGGCTGGCCGCTATCGCGTCTGGAAGGAAATCTGGATGCTGAACTATCTCGGCCGCGCCGCGCGTTACGTGTGACCAAGTAGGGCAGGTCTTTGACCTGCCTTTTTGACGCAGCAACCGCTGAAGCGACCTTCACCGGGCAGGTCAAAGACCTGCCCTACTTGGTCACCTGCCTTCCTTTGTCATTTTGTTCGCAGCGAAGAATCCAGTGGGACTTCCACAACGCTCTTTTCTCCCGGATGTTCGAATCCCGGTTAAAAAAACAGCAAATCCCTGCGGCTTCTGATTTCGTCTCGTCTCACGCGGACGGACCGTTATGAGGAAGGCATGCTATTGTTAGCCGCTGCTACCACCCTGGAAAAGATCCAGAAACTGCCGATGCAGTTCTGGCTGAAGGCCGCGCTCGTCATCGCGGGCTTTATTGTCGGTGTGCTCGTGCTCAAGAAGATCGCCGGCATGAACAAGGCGGTCCTCGGGGCCGTTTTATTCGTGGTGGTTACCGTCATGGGCTTCAACTGGATCTACGAGCGCAACGAACCCGCCTGGGCCACGCCGGTGGTCGAGAAACTGGCGAACTTCTTCCCCAGCAAGGGCAGCTACGCCTCCAAACAGAGCAAGTAGGGAGCTGGGAGCGCGACCACCCTCGGTCGCAATTGGGTGCATGCGGACGGGTGACCCGCATAACCGGTTTCGTACACCTGCAGTAATCGGGTAACACGTCCGGCTGCTTAAGGTTGCGACCGAGGGCGGTCGCGCTCCCAGGTGGCCGAGCGGCCATCATCCACCCCCACTGTCCGGTGTAAAATCAGGTTGGTCTTCGCCACCGGACCGGCCACGCTTGCCCCCCGCCATGCTCAAGCCGCAATCAGACATTGGACTCATCGGCCTCGCCGTCATGGGTCAGAACCTCGCGCTCAATATCGCCGACCACGGCTTCCAGATCTCGGTCTACAACCGGACCGTGGAAAAGACCGAGAAGTTCGTCGCCGAGAATCCGCTCACGCCCGGCGGCCTCATCGGTGCCAAGACGCTGCCGGAGTTCGTCGCCTCGCTCGAACGGCCGCGCAAGATCGTGATCCTCGTGCAGGCCGGCAAGGCCACTGACGCCGTCATCGACGGCCTGGTGCCGCTTCTCGAGCATGGCGACATCATCATCGACGGCGGCAACGCACTCTGGACCGACACGATCCGCCGCGAGAAGGCCCTGCGCGAAAAAGGCCTGCGCTTCATCGGCTCCGGCGTGTCTGGCGGCGAAGAAGGTGCGCGCTTTGGTCCGTCGCTCATGCCCGGCGGCGAATTCGCCGCGTGGCAGGAATTGAAACCCGTCTGGGAAGCCATCGCGGCCAAGGTGGACGCCAAGACCGGCCGTCCGCTCGCCGGCGCCCGCCCTGGACAGCCCGTGACCGGCGGCGTCACCTGCACGACCTACATCGGCGAAAACGGCGCGGGCCACTACGTGAAGATGGTCCACAACGGCATCGAGTACGGCGACATGCAGATGATCTGCGAGGCCTACGCGCTGATGCAGGGCCTGCTCGGCCTCAAGGCCGCCGAAATGGGCGCCATCTTCTCCGAATGGAACGCCGGTGCACTCGACAGCTTTCTCATCGAAATCACCGCCGACATCCTGAAGCAGAAGGATCCCGCCACGAAGCGGAAGGCCTTCGTTGATGTGGTCCTCGACACCGCCGGGCAGAAAGGCACCGGCAAGTGGACCTCGACCAACGCCCTCGACATGGGCGTGCCGGCCCCGACCATCGCCGAGGCGGTGTTCGCCCGCTGCATCAGTGCGATCAAGGAGGAGCGAGTTGCCGCCTCGAAGATTCTGAAGGGACCAAAGAAGAAATACCGCGGCAGCAAGAAGGCCCTCATCCAGGCCATCCACGACGCCCTCTACTGCTCAAAGATCTGCTCTTACGCGCAGGGCTTCCAGCTGATGCGCACCGCCCAGCAGGAGTTTGGCTGGAAGCTCAGCTTCGGCGACATCGCCCGCATCTGGCGCGGCGGCTGCATCATCCGCGCGGCCTTCCTGCAAAAGATCACGGAGGCCTACGAACGGAATCCGAACCTCGCGAACCTGCTGCTCGACCCGTATTTCAACAAGACCGTGCAGAAGGCGCAGGAGAACTGGCGCAAGGTCGTCTCCCTGGCCGCCGAGTGCGGCGTGGCCGCGCCGACCTTTGCGTCGGCCCTCGCCTACTACGACAGCTACCGTTCCGCCCGCCTGCCGGCCAACCTGCTCCAGGCCCAGCGCGATTACTTCGGCGCCCACAGCTACGAGCGCGTCGACCAGCCACGCGGCAAGTTCTTCCACGTCGACTGGCCGGAGCTAACACGTCCGCAGATCGAGGCGTAATAGTAGGGCCTCTGACCCGCCCTTTTCGCGTTTGTTCGCGGTTAAGCATCTGAGAGCAGGTCAAAGACCAGCCCTACTTGGGCAGCGCTGCGCGGATAAGTGCTGGCTTGTTCGTGATGATCCCATCATCATCCAGTGCTACCAGCGCACAGGCATTTCGGGATTGTCGATCGTGTAGATCCAGACCTTCAAGCCGCCAGTGTGCACCGGACCGGATGCCTTCGTGGGTGAAGGCCTCGTTCTAGACGCTGGCGCCCAGTTCCTTCACGGCGGCAACGTCGGCCGGATTCAGCGACTTGTCCTGATCGATCGTTCCAAGCACGCCCAGCGCCTGCTGGGGCACGAGCACATGAAAGATGCGCAGGAACTTCCAGTCGAAGGACAGCACGATGACCCGGTTGATCAGGCCGCGCGCACGCAGGAGTCAGGCACTGGTCCTGGCATCGCCAGCCTTGCGCTCGATCAGGGTCACGCTGACGCCCTGGATCGTGTCGAGCGCCTCGGTGAGCGTGCCGGCAAAGGCGGGGCCGAACCAAGCGCCGGTATCCAGGGTTTGAACGTCGGCAGCCGTGGTCTGTTAGATGCGGATATCCTTCAGTCCCAAGCGTGCTACCGCATCAGTCGTGCGGTCGAGCGTGTGGTCATGCATCACGACTGGCACGCCGTCGCGGCTGTGGTGGTAGTCGAACTCCACGAAATCGGCGCCCCTGGCCAGCGTCTGTGCGAAAGCCGGCAGCATGTTCTCGGGCGCGGCGGCGGAATCACTGCAGTGGGTGATCACGAGGAGGCAATAGAGTTGTAGGAGTTGCCGAGCCGGAGTCATTTATGACGCGGCGGAGCCAGCCGAGAAAATCGCCGCGAGTACGAGCGAACAAAAGACGGCATAGATCATCCGGGTTGGGAGCGTGGGGCGCATAGGCTAGAGTTAGATCCTGCGTCCGGGACCGAGCACGAGCAAAGAAACGGGTGGGGAACTTATTGGGAGCCTCACGCACATTGTGGATGTGTTCGTCCCGCCTTGGCCGCCCGAGCGCTCCTACTCGGACTCTGTCTCTGCCGGTATCGCTCGCCGGTTGCTCCCAGTAGAAGATGCACTGCACTACAACCCTCGACAGTGGGCGGTTGTTGCCAGTTCGTGTAAGCGGTCGGGATGGAATCCATGTCACCGAACATCCGCCGCCTCCGATTGTAGGTCTCGCGCTGTTTTTTTATCCCTCCAGACCTTGGTCAGGCCATTATGCGAAAGTTAATCATCGCAGGCAGATATTTCGCCATCAAAACCAATTTATTTGATGCATTCAGGTCGTGGTTGCCCTGCGCGCCGCCAAGTCTAGTTCGATCTGTCTAACCATAGATTCCTTGAGTGGGTAGAATGCCATCATGGCCACGCTGAGCAGGGCAAAGGTGGCCGGGGCCACGGTGAACAAAATGCGGATGCCGGACAGGGACCGTGCGGTTTGCTCCACATTGGCCACGTAACCGAAATACGCCAGACACCAACCCGCCACCGAGCCACCCAGCGCTAAACCCATCTTTTGCCCAAATTGGGCGGCCGAGAATACCAGGGCGGTGGTCCGCCGGTTGAACTTCCAGTCCCCGTAGTCCGCCGCATCGGCGTACATGGCCCAGACGATGGCTGGCGTTGGCCCCACGATGAAGGTGCCGACAATGTTGATCACATACATCAACGCGATCTGGTCGCGCGGCACGAAATAGAAGGCCAGCATCGAAAGGGCGTTAAGCGCGCCGAGCACGATCATCAATTCGCGTTTGCCCCAGCGTCTGGTAAAGAAGGGCGTGGAGGCCACACCTAGAATCATGGCCAGCATGCCCGAGGTCATGAACAGCGCGGTCTGGTCGAAAAAAAGGAAAATTCTTTGGCCGTCATCCCCCACAAAATATTTGAAGAAATAGACCGTCACGCCGTTGCGCACGGCGACATTGGTCAAGGTGAAGATCGCCACAAAGAACAGCACCACCCAGGCGCGGTTATGGAAGAGGAAGCCGAGGTCCTGCCTGAGGTTGCTCCGCTCATCGCCTGAGGCCTGAACGCGCTCGCGGGTGTTCCAGAACGTGAACAGGAACATCGTTATCGAGATGACGGCGAAGATGGCCATCGTCCATTGAAACCCGCGGATCTCGCTGCCGCCGCCCAGGAGATTCTTGAGCGGAGTGACCAGCATGGCCACGAGCAGGCCGCCGCCGAAGGCGCAGACGAAGCGGAAGGTCGACAGCGATGTCCGCTCGACCGTTGAGGGCGACATCACCCCCATCAGGGCGGAATAGGGAATATTGATCGCGGTGTAGGCCAGCATCATGGCCGAGTAAGTCAGGTAGGCGTAGACCAGCTTGCCGCCGGCCGAGAGCTCGGGGTTCATGAACATCAGGTAGCCCAGCACACCGTAAGGCACGGCGATCCACAGCAGGTAGGGCCGGTATTTGCCCCAGCGGGTCCGGGTCCGGTCCGCCACCATGCCCATCAAGGGGTCGGTGATGGCATCGAAAATCCGGGTGAAGATAAACATCGTGCCGACCGCACCGGCCGCCAGACCGAACACATCCGTGTAATAATAGATCAGAAAGATGTTGAAGGTTTGGAAAAAGAAATTTGAGGCGGTGTCACCCAGGCCGTAGGCGAACTTTTCCTTGAACGAGAGAGATTTGGTTTTGGGATTCATGGGGAGGAGAACAGAGGGGCAAAAACTGATGCTGACCGGAGGCGTCGGGGAGAGGTCGCGGTTCAGCGCCGTGCGGCGCGGTAGACGCGCACGTAGTCCACGACGAGGCGTTGGGGGAAGGCGTCGGTATCAATACCCTTGATCGCACCCCAATCGCCGCCCACGGCCACGTTCAAGACGAGGTAAAAATCACGATAGAACGGCCACTCCGTCCAGTCGGCGCCATCCTTCCGCGCGGTGAAGTAGTGCCGGTCGTCGACGAACATGCGGATCTCGTTTTCGTCCCACTCCAAGGCATAGGTGTGAAAGGCGGTGGTCGCTTCCGGCACGGTCACCGTGGCGGTGCGCTGCGTGTTCTTCTTCCACTGGTGCTTCTGCGTGTGCGTGGACGCGTGCACCCGGTTGGGGTCATGGCCGACATGCTCCATGATGTCGATCTCGCCATTGTCGGGCCACTTGCCGTCGCCCAGATCCCAGGTGGTGGGCAGCATCCAGATCGCGGGCCAGGTGCCCCGCCCGTCAGGCAGGCGGGCGCGGATCTCAAACCGGCCGTAGGTCCAGTCGCCCTTACCTTTCGTGACTAAACGAGCCGACGTGTAGGCGGAATTCTCCCACGGCTCGCGGTGGGCCTCAATGATCAGGTGGCCGGCCTCCACGCGGGCATTCGCGCGGCGATCTTTGGTGTAGAATTGCAACTCCTTGTTTCCCCACCCATGTCCGCCCACGTCATAACTCCAACGAGCGGAATCGGGTGCGCCGTCCACGTCGAACTCATCGCTCCAGACCATGATCCACGGCGCCGGCTTGACGGCGCTGGCCGACACCAGGGTGGAAAGGAAAAGCGAACCGAGCAGCAAATACGCAAGGTTGGGCATGGGAGAATTAGTTGCCGCGGGAGTGGTAGGTTTGGATGGCGCGGGCCGGAATCGAACAGGCCAGCAACCGGCCAGGAGTGGAAAGCGAAAATGTAACGGCAGCGTCCGTGTCGTTGAGCACGACCGCGACCAGGGATCCGTCGGGATTGGCGAAGGCGATGGATTGCAGGCCCGCCGGACCCCCGGATGAGGCAATGCGGTGCGCCCCGGGCGACACGAATTTGCTGAAGTGGGCGATGTAGTAGAACGCGGGTGTGTAGCGGATCTCCTTGGTGTTCGTGTCGACGAGCACAGGAGCGTCACAAAAATTCCCGACATGGTTGGGGCCGCCGCGTTGGTCGAGCACGATGTTCCAATCAATGTAACCGGCGACCCAGTTGGAAAGGTCGCCGATCATCTGGCGGGCGTAGCCCTCCCCGTGTTCCCATCGACCGAGGTTTTCCCCTCCTTCCCAGCAGCCCTCGGTGAAAAGGATCGGCTTGTCGGGATACTTCGCGTGCACCCGGGACGAAACCGCGAAGTCGTTGCTCACATACCAGTGCAGACCCAAGCCCCAGACGAATTTCGCCGCGGCGGGATCGCCGAGCGTGGCGTCGGCGTGGGCTTCGAGGATGTCGCGGTTGTGATCATGCGCGATGAGCTTCACGTCGGCGAGTCCGGCCTTGGCCAGGGCCGGGCCAAGGTGGTCGCGCACGAAATTGCGCTCCTGTTCCGGCGTGTAGAGGCAGGATTCCCAAACCTGTTTGGCTTGGGGTTCATTCTGCACGGTCAGGGCCCAGACATGCAGGTTCTCCTCGCGGCGCATGGCCTCGACAAACTTGACGTAGTAGTTGGCCCAGGACGGCCGGTATTCGGGCCGGAGTGAGCCGCCGTCATCCATCCGGAAATTGGTCTTCATCCACGCCGGCGGGCTCCACGGCGAGGCCACGAGCTTGAAGCCGGGCCCGGTGATCGCCGCCGCATCATGCAGCAGCGGCATGAGCCACCGCCGCATGGGCTCGAGGGTGAAGTCGTGCAGCTCGTAGTCGCCGGGGGTCTCGGCCAAGGCCCACATGTGCAGCGAGAAATCACAGCTGTTGAGGTGGGTCCGGGCGAGTGTGTAGCCGATACCTTCCACGGGATCGTAGTAGCGGCGGATGATCTCGAGGCGCTGCTCGGGCGGAAGCTGGGCCAACACCCAGGCGGATGATTCCGTCAAGGCGCCGCCGAAGCCGATGATCTCCTGGAATCGCTCAGAGGGGTCGATGGCGATGGCCGGTGCCGGCGCGGAGGTGGCCGGCGCGGCTTCGACCGGCGCGAGCAGATGCCCGGTGTCGCGGGCGGTTTCAACGATCGTCCAGTTTGGGGAAACGGCGGCGAACACGGGGGCAATCAAAGCAAGACCGGCGGCGAAGAGCGGAAGGGCCTTGGGCGTCATGGGGGAGGATAAAGCAAAGAGCGCGCACCAGTTGTTAGGCCGGTGCGCACTCTCAAACAAACCACTATAGCGGAAACCAAACTTGGTGAATCAAGCCACCGATCAGAAGCTGATAGCGTAGGTGAGCTTGGCTGAGATCGGCGGGTTGTAGATCAACCCGTAAAGCTTGGTGTCATTGAGCAGGTTATCGATGTTGAGCTGGAGCGACTGGTCATACCCGCTGTCGCCCTTCCACTGGTAACGCACGAAGGCGTTGACCTTGGTCTGGGCCGGCATGTAGAGGACAATCAAATCGCCATTGCTGTCGGTCTGGACCTGGTTACTGCCGTGTGTAACGCCCGAGAAGTAGGCGCGCTTGGAGGCGCGGTCGGCGCCGCCACCGACGACCAACCCTTCCAACGCACCCTTAAACTTGTAACTGCCGAATAGGGTTACCCGGGACTTGGGGGTGTCGTCACCGGGGAAGACACCCGTGTTGGTGCGGGTCGAGGTATCCGTCGGATCAGTGTAGGCTTCTGTCTTGCTTTGGCCCTTCAAACCGAAACCGCCGTTCGGGAAATACCAAGTGGCCCAACGATCCTGCGGGTAGGGATACTTGATCCACTTGCCCTTGTTGGTGAGCTGGACCACGGTGTTTAAAGAAGCCGACAACACGAACTGCAATTGGTCGTTGGGCGTGAGCATGATCGTGCCATCCCAACCGCTAGCCTCGGATTCGGAAGCAATGGCGGCCTGCCGGGAAGCGTTCTGGAAGGCGGCATCATCCAAGGTGGCATTGTTGATGCCGGGATCGTTGATATCGTTGCCGTAGTAAGGCCAACCGGCCCAACCGGGGGCAGCGGTCTTAAAAAATTCATCCATCCACTTGGCTCCCGCGGGAGTGCTGGCGTTCAGGTAGATGCTGCTGGCGGAAGCGCTCCTGCCGTTAATCGGGGAGACCAGGGTGATGGCGCCGGCGTTAGCCGCCTCAATCCAGGCCGCCTGCTGTGCCGCGCTCGGGGAATAGGTCTGGCCGTTGGGCGTGAACTGGCCGGGGAACGGGTTGTAGAAACCCGTGCCGTTGGCATCACCGAGATTGTAGATGATGGGTTTATTGGGATCAAAACGGGGGTTGCCCAACGGGGCCGGAGTCGAAAAGCCCGAGGCGAGCCAGGCCTTTTTGGTGATCTTGTACTTGCCGATCGAGCCCGAGATCTTGCCCTTCAGGAAATCAAACTTGATGCCGATTTCCTTGCTGCGGGCGGTATCAGCCCCAACCGGGGCGCCGCTCGCCGCCTCGCTCAAGCCGCCGAAGTTCGGTTGAAAACCGTCAGCCTCCAGCGCATAGGCGGAAAGACTGCCGGTCAGCTTAAACATGATACCCTTTTGGTAGGAAGTATTCTTGGTCTGCATGGCCCGGCTCGTGCTGGTCGTGGCCACACCCGCGGGCGTAAGCCGGGTGTTGGTGGAGAAATTGTCACTGGTGTCCTTGCGCACACCGGTCATGATGATGAGACGGTCGTCCACGCCGCCGAAGCTGAGGAACTTGGCGAAATTGTTTACGTAAAACGCCCGGTTCCAACCCTTGTTGATGACGTCGCGCGAGTCTTGGAACAGGCCGACACCGGGAGAACCGTCGCCCTGGACGCCGAAACGGATCGGTTTGAGATCGAGGGGACCCTTGTAATTGTAGATCCCGGGCAGCGTAGCCCAGCTGTTGGAAGTGATCTGGTTGTAGAGTTCAGAATAGCCGGCGAGCACCTGGTCTTCGATACGATACCACTTGTTCTCAAAGAGCAGCTTGCGGCCGGTGAGCTCGACGCGTTCCTGTTTGCGCACGGTATCGGATTTCCCCTCAGACCAGACGTAGCGGACGACCTCATTGTCAAAGGTGCCGTATTGCAGGTTGCCGTTGGAGGGGGTTACGCCGTCACCCAGACCGTTGCCCACCGAGGTGATGGTGATGGTCTGCGATTGGTTAAAGCCGGGGTTACCCGCATAGACCTGTTGGATGCCGCCATCAACATTTCGCTGCTGGATGCTCCACTTAGTATTGCTGTAGCCAGCCAGGAAGTCGATCTGGGGCAGCCAATCGGATTCCTGCACCAGTTGCTGGGTGAGGATGACCTCGAGATTGGACAACTGCTGGTTGTTGTGGGTGTCCGGTCCGCTTAAGTTGGAGGTGCGCTTGTCCGCGCCGGGTGCCCAGTAAAAGCCGGTGGCCTCGAGCTGGTCATTGTTGATCGGGGTGGCCCCGGTGCCTTGGGCGGCGCGCAGGGCGCGGAACCCGTAACCCTCATTCTTGGAATCGGAAAATTCCGTATCCACAAAAAGCTCGGTGCGCTTGGTGGGCTTCCAGCTCAACATCGGCGCGACCAAGTAATGGGAGCTTTTCTGGTAATCAACCTCGGTACCGGTGCTTTCCCAGGCGGCGGGCAACCGGTAGTCGAGGCGGTGATTCTTGAGCAGCGGACCGGTGAGATCCAGGGTGGCGCGCATGTACTCGTTCATGCCGTAGCCCACAGAGGCGTTGCCCCGTTGCGTGTTGCCGGGGCGACCGGTGAGATAATCCACAACCCCGCCGAAATTGCCGGTGCCGTAAAGCAGGGCGTTTGGGCCTTGGACGACCTCGATGCGATCAATTATTATAGAGTCACTCGGGCTGCCGCGGAGAAACCCGTTACGCAGCACATTGTTGGTGATAAAACCGCGGATCTTGAGCTGGGTGCCGCTGATGTTGGACGTGACGCCCTCGGGATTGTTCACGCCACCGGGACCGTAGGCGGTGTTCTGGATACCCCCGATGCCACCGTTGTTTTCCAAGTCGTTTTGCGATTGGAGGCCGATGGCGGAGGAATAGGAAAGGGATTTCCGCAAGTCGGTCGCGCCGGTATCCCGTATGAATTCACTAGTGATGACCTGCATCGGCAGGGGCAGATCCTTGATCGGGGTGTTGACCCTCGATCCGGAGATAGTGTTGGTCGCACTGTATCCAGAGTCTTTCTCTTTCGTGACAGTAAAAGGGCTGAGCACGACCACATCCTCGCTGGACTCATCGGGCGCCGCATCGGCTGGTGGGGCTACCTCTTGGGCAAAGACGGAGGGGAGAAAGGCGAGCAAGCCGATCGTCCACAGCCGACGCGTTAAAGAAAAATCAATTCGGGTGTCTTTCATGGGGTGTAGAATAAGGGGAAACTTTAGGCCTGAAACGGAGCACGGAACGGTTGACCCCCGCAGAAAAACCGGTTCGTCCGGGAACATACAAACCGGCGGTTACTGACACCGTTTAGTGAAGAGGGTTTTTGAACCCCTAAATCAACTGCTGCCGTGCCTGACCAAACCCGGGTGCCGTGCGTCCGCAGACCCATTTTCCCGCCAGCATGTGCACGCGGCTGCGATCATCGGCGTTGAACTCGCAGCGTTCGAGCCGCGCCACCAGGTGTTCGATGGCGATCGCCCCCAAGCGACGGTTGTCCTGAAATATCCCCGCCACCTGGCCGAGTGACTGTTCTTCCAGCGAGAGGCTGACCATGCCCACTTCGGGCGGCAGCGGGTAACGCCCGGATGGATTCAACTCGCTCATGATGACCACATCCGGTTTTTCGCGCGCATACCACTCCGGGATCGCCGGGATGATGTCATCGGTGCCGGGTGGCATCAAGGGTTGCACCCGCTGCTTCACCGGCAGTTCAGCCTGGGCCAGGTGGCAGGCAGCGATCCAGCGCTGGTCGAGCCGTTCGCTCAACTGCCGGCTGACGATGAACCCAATGCGGCGGTAGCCCAGGGCCTGACACTCGCGCACGGCCAGCAGGGCGGATTGGAAATGATCGTTGGATACCCGCTCGATCGGCGGCGCCCCAACACTCAGGTCAATGCCGACCACGGCAAAATCCTTAAAATCGAGATCGATCGCGTGTTCACCCAGCGGGAGCGGAGCGATCAACAAGCCGAGAATCCCCCGCGCTTGGAGCATCTGCACGTAGCGCTTGGGTGTCATCCCCGGTGAACGCAGCGCGAACTCCTCCAACCGGTAGCCCAATTCCGCCGCGCGATTGCCCGCCCCCTGCTGGAGTTCGATGAACATGCGGTAACTGCGCCAAGGCGCAAATTCGGGATCCGTGGTGACATAAGCCAGCACAAGATGCCGTTGCTTGGTACGTCGATCATGCAGTGAGGTCATCAACGCCGAGACCAAGGGGTTGGTTTTGTAGCCAAGTTTCTCAGCCGCGGCGTAGATCCGACTGCGCGTGTCGGGCGGAATGCTGCGGTCATTGCGCAGGGCCAGCGAAACGGTGGATCGTGCCACGCCGGCGGCCTTGGCTACGTCCTGCATGGTGGGGTGGGGCTTTCCCATGCGGGAAAACGTGTGGGGATTATGACCACGCGCAAGCGAACTCCTTGAGCTGAACGGTGCCAGTAATCCCGACATCGTCAGTTTCATTACGGAGCGGGTAGATCAAGGAACAGCCGTAGCTTCTTCCGGCCCCTCCCTGAATGACCCCCACTTTCTTGCCCCCCACCCTGGCGGTTCCGACCGCTGCGCCCGACCCGGCCACCGGTGCATTTTGTGATGCCTTTGGCGTCCGGTGCTATCGCATTGCCGGAGTTGAAAATCTGCCCCCATTCCTGATCAACCTGGTCAGTGCCTCCGATCTCTGGATGTTTGTGGCGAGCAACGGGGCGTTGACCGCTGGCCGGGGGGATGCGGACGGGGCGTTGTTTCCGTATCAAACGGTGGATCGGATTTATGATTCCGCCGGGCAGATTGGACCGGCCACCGCGCTGCGGGTGACGACCGCCGCCGGCGAGATATTGTGGGAACCGTTTGCACCCCATACCCAGCGACTCCATGGCGTGACCCGCAACCTTTACAAGAGCGTGGAAGGCGACCGCCTTTGGTTCGAGGAAATCAACCGGCCATTGGGTCTCGCCTTCCGTTATGGTTGGGCCACGGCGGAGCCATTCGGATTCGTGCGCCGTTGCGAACTGGTCAACTTGGGCGCAGCTGCGGTCTCGGTGCGGCTGTGTGACGGGCTGCGCAACCTGCTGCCGGCAGGGGTCCCGCAACGCATCCAAAGCAGCACCAGCAATCTGGCTGATGCCTATAAGACGGCGGAGTTGCTGACCGACTCCACTCTGGCGATCTACGCCCTGGCCGCCAAAATTGTCGACCAGCCCACCCCGATTGAATCCTTGCTCTGTAGCGCCGTTTGGTCGGGTGGTTTGCCCGGGGCCGTGGTCGGCCTGTCTGATGGAAGCCTGACGGATTTCTTTGCCGGCCGCCCTACGGCCAGGGAAACCCATCGCCGGGGCGTGCGCACGGCCTATTTTCTCACTGCTGAACTCGCTTTGTCAGTGGGGCAGACAGGCTCGTGGTTCATGGTGGCCGATACCGGTCTCAGCCAAGCTGAAGTGCTGCAGCGCCGCACCTTGGCCGACGACCCGCAGGTGGAACAGACCCTCGCGGCCGCCATCACCGCGGCAACCAACCGGCTGAGGTTGCTTATCGCGCGGGCGGATGGCCTGCAGGCGGGCGGCGATGAGATCGTCTCAGCACATCATTTTGCCAACGTGCTGTTCAATGTGCTGCGCGGGGGCACCTTCGCAGAAGGTTACAGTGTGCCGGCTGCGGACTTCGTCCGCTACGTCCAGACCCACAATCGCGCGGCGGCCGCCCGGCATGCAAACCTGCTGCGGGAACTGCCCGACCAATTGTCCCGCACAGAACTGCTTTCCCGGGTATGGCCCCAGGCTGATCCGGATCTGCATCGGCTGGCGCGGGAATATTTGCCGATAATGTTCAGCCGGCGGCATGGCGATCCCAGCCGCCCCTGGAACCGGTTCAGCATCCGGCTGCAGGACGCAGCGGGCAACCGGCTGCTGGCCTACGAGGGCAACTGGCGCGACATATTCCAAAACTGGGAGGCCCTGTGTCTAAGCCATCCCGGGTATTTCGACGCCATCGTGGCGAAGTTTCTCAGTGCCTCGACGGCGGATGGTTACAACCCCTACCGCCTATCGCAGGCGGGCCTTGATTGGGAAGCCCCCGATGCCGAGGACCCGTGGGCCTCTATCGGCTATTGGGGCGACCACCAGGTCATCTATCTGCTCAAGCTGTTGGAATGGGCGGCGAAGTTTCAGCCCTCGGCCATGCCGACCGCTCTGCGGGAATCAGGCTACAGTTACGCGGCGGTGCCCTACCGGATTGCTAATTACGTCGCCATCCGGCGCGACCCGCGGTCCACCATTACTTTTGATCAACCAAACCATCACGCCATCATGGCGCGCCTTCCGGTTGTGGGCGCGGATGCGCGACTCCATACGAACGCCGACGGGCAGGTGTTGCATGTCAATCTGACCGAAAAACTGCTGGTCCTGGTGCTGGTGCGGCTGACCAATTTCATCCCGGGCGGCGGCATCTGGATGAACACCCAGCGGCCGGAGTGGAATGATGCCAACAATGCGCTTGTGGGTTACGGCGTTTCGGTGGTCACGCTTTGTTATCTGCGGCGCTTCCTGGCCCATTGCCGGGCCAACCTCTGGCCGAAAATGGGCACGGACCGGGTGCCGGTGTCCGAGGCCGTGGCGAGACTGCTGCGACAAGTGCACGCAATCCTGGGGCTGCATCAGACGGCCCTGACCCGATCCGACTACAGTCCGGCCGAACGCCGCGACCTCGTCGACGCCTTGGCGGAAGCCGGCAGCGAATATCGCAAACAAATTTACTCCGGGGGACCCGGTGCCTGCACGCCGGTGATGCCGGCGGACATCGTAAGCTTCTTTGATCGGGTCCAGGCGTTTGTCGACCACAGCGTGCGCGCCAACCTGCGTTCCGACGGGTTGTTCCACGCCTACAATCAACTGGAATTCACGGAGTCGCCCTCGGGCCTGGTGGTGAGCCGCCTTCCCCTGACCCTGGAAGGCCAGGTCGCCGGATTGAGTTCCGGTCTCCTGCAACCGGTCGAAGTGGTGACTTTGCTGGAAGCGCTGCGGAACAGCGCCCTGTACCGTCCGGATCAGCACAGTTACACGCTGTATCCCGATCGAACCCTGCCCGGTTTCCTGGAGCGCAATATCATTGCCGTGGCGGCGTGGAAGAGCTGCGGGTTGTTGGGTGAGATGCTGGCCGCCGGGGACCACCGGCTCGTCCTGCAGGATGCCAAGGGGTATTATCGTTTCAACGCTGACCTCGTGAGTGATGACGCATTGGAGCAACGGCTGGCCGAATGTGCCCAGGATCCGCGCTGGGCAGAGGCGATCACCGTCCACGGCGCCGGGGTGCGGGCGGTGTATGAACAGGTTTTCCGGCACCGGGCCTTCACTGGCCGTAGCAGCTCGATGTTCGGTTTTGAGGGGCTGGGCTGCATTTACTGGCACATGGTGGCCAAGCTGCTGCTCGCGGTGCAGGAAAACCTGCTCGCCGCGCAATCCGCCGGGGCAAAAGAAACTTCCCGTCTGATTGAATTTTATTACGAGGTGCGGGCGGGTCTGGGATTCAACAAGACTCCTGGCGAATACGGCGCGTTTCCCACCGACCCCTATTCCCATACCCCGGGTCATTCCGGGGCCCAGCAACCGGGTATGACCGGCCAGGTGAAAGAGGAAATTCTCACCCGGCTGGGCGAACTTGGCCTGAGTGTAAACCAAGGATGCATCTCCTTTGGCCCAACGCTACTGCGGGCCGGCGAATTCACCACGGGCGAGACGCCGTTTCACTGCTTTGGCGCCGACGGCAAGGAGGCGCGACTGACCTTGCCGGCCGGTGCGCTGGCCTTCACGTTCTGCGGGATCCCCGTGGTTTATCGGCGGAGCGACCGCGCGGCGCGGATCGCCCTGCATCCGGCCAGCGGTCCCGTCCAGTTTGTATCGGGCCGGATGCTCGATGCAGAAACCAGTGCGCGCTGGTTTGACCGGGACGGCTCGATCGTTCGGGTTGAGGTGGACCTTGGACCCGATTATCGCCCGCTGTGACCTCCGGACTGCCGGCTGCCAATTACATCCGCAGCGCTACCCGGCAAAGGATTAGCGCTTTCCGTAGAAATCGCGGATGATGGCCTCAAAGGAAGGTTTGGGTTTGCGGTCGGCCGTGAAAACGCCCCAGTGCTTTTCGGAGGCCGCGGGCGAGGTGGTGGCACCTCCACCCTTCCAGTTTTCGTCGAACGCCTCGAACAAAAGCACGGGGATGCGACGGTCGCTTACCCATTGGTAGTGTTGCCGCAGGTAACTCTCCTGCGCGCGCACGGAAACCTCCCCCTTCATCAGGGTGCCTTCGCTGTCCGGTCCGTTTTGGGCGGGTTCGTGCGACGTTGACCAGCCGGTCTCGCCGAAAATGACGGGTATGCCGGGGTGCAGACGGACGATCGAATCGTAGATGCTGTTGGTCCAGCCCATGGCGTCTTCCACCTGCTGGCCATTCCACAGGGCGTAGCCGTGGAGCGTGATGAAATCCACCTCTGCGGCCACAGCATAGGACTCCGGTTTGTTCCAAAAATTGTAGTCATCGGCGGTCGTGACCGGTTGGGTCACGGCCGTCCGCACCTGCCGAATCCATGGTATAAGCGCGTCCGGTCCCACGCGATGCGCCGACCAATAGACACAGGTTTCGTTGCCCACGACCACCGCCACGACAATATCCGGATAGGCGTTGGCCAGTCGGATGGCGGTGGCCGCCTGCTTTTCATTGGCGGCACGGGCCTCCGCGTCATGTTCCGGGGCAATCCAAACCCCTAACAGCAATCGTAGCGGCAGTTTCTCGCGACCGATCAGGGCCAGCGTCCGTTCGGACACCGGGTTGGAATCATACATCCGCAACAACTGCCAGTAGGGGGCAACCAGCTGCAGGTCTGCAAGGATCTCCTCCTCGCTCGGCACGGCCCTGCCGGGCTCCTGACCGTCGCGGTAAGGGCTGAACGACACGCCATGACCGATCCAGCGGCCGTCGATCTCGAGTTGCAGGGGCCGCCGGCCCCCGGGTGGGGCAGACGTGGCCGGGGCGGCGAGGCAACCGGCCAGCAGACAACAGACGACGGCGAGGTAATAGGGGTTGCGCATGGGGGTGGATTGCACCGCTCACCCGGCCGAGGTCAACCTACCGGCGCATTGACATCGTTCAGCAACCGGCGCGATTGCCGTGAGCACAGGCCCGGACCAAGGCAGACAACCAAAAATCCCCCATGAAACTCATCGCTCCAACCCTCCGCGCCCGCTCGTCCTGTCCACCCAAGCCGCCGAATCCACCTGGATGATCGATCCAGCCGCCGCGCGTGCTCGCCGCATAGGTAGCCGAGGCGATCCGCGAGGTAATAAAAAGTAGGGCGGTCTCTAACCCGCTATGCAATTAGCTTAGGACGCACCCTGACTTTGACGCTGGGGTGTTCCGGGTTACGTTGACGTCTTCATGTCAGCCACGACTGCCGTCCCGCCTGCACCCGCCGCACTCGAAGCCGAGGCTGAGCGGCTCTTTCGTGCGCTACTCCATGTGGACTGCGAACCGGGCCGCACCTGGGACTTTGCCGCCTGCCGGCGGATCGCCCCGCTCACGCTGGAGATCAACCAGCTGAAAAAGGCAAAGGACGCCGTCGTCCTCACTCACTCCTACGTCGAGCCGGAGATCATCTACGGCGTGGGAGACTTCAAGGGTGATTCATACTTCCTCAGCCTCAAGGCGCGCGAGTCCAAGGCGAACATGATCGTCTTCGCCGGCGTGGTGTTCATGGCCGAGACCGCCAAGATCCTTTCACCCAACGCCACCGTGGTCGTGCCCGACCGCGGCTCCGGGTGTTCCCTTGCCGACTCTCTCACAGGCGACCAGTTGCGTCAGCTCAAGGCCGCCTATCCCGATGCCGCCGTCGTCTGTTACATCAACTCCACGGCCGACGTGAAGGCCGAGTCCGACGTGTGTGTGACCTCGGGCAATGTCTACGACATCATCGCCCAACTTCCCGAGCGCCGCATCCTCTTCGTGCCCGACCGGCTCATGGGCCAGAACATCCGCGACGAACTGAAGCGCCGCGGGGTGGACAAGGAACTCATCACCTCGGACGGTACCTGCATCGTGCACGATGTGTTTGACGCGCAGTCCGTCGCCGAGGCGCGGGTCCGTTTTCCCGGCCTCAAGGTCGTGGCCCACCCCGAATGCCCGCCCGAGGTCGCCGCCGCCGCGGATTTTGTCGGCAGCACCGGCGCGATGATGAAGTACGTGAAGGGGACGGTGGCGCCGTATTTTCTGATGCTCACCGAGTGCGGGCTCGTCGGCCGCTTGCAGGTCGAGGCCCCGGAAAAGCATTTCATCGGCGGCTGCCGCCTGTGTCCCTACATGAAGCTCAACTCCCTAGAAAAAGTTCGCGATGCGCTCCTAGCCCCGCGACCCGACCAGATTGTCACGCTGGACGAAACTCTCCGCCGCCGCGCCGCCCGCAGCATCGAACGTATGTTCGAACTGGCACCGCGGGACTGACCCGGCCGCCATGTAACGTATTGCGTTACAATATTCCCATGATCACCGCCCGGACCAAGTACCTCATCGATCTCGCCCTCGCGGAGGACGCCGCGCGGGACGACATCACCAGCCGCGCCATCTTTTCGATCCGGCACCGCAGCCGCGCGGTGATTGATGCGAAGCAGGACCTTGTAATCTGCGGTCTCGAGATCACTGCGGCGGTTTTCCGCCGTGTCAGCCCGGCCCTCAAGGTCCGCCTCCTCGCCCGCGACGGCGATCGGGTGAAGCGCGGCGCCCTCGTGATGCGCATCGCTGGTCCGACCGCCGCCATCCTCGCGGCTGAGCGCACCGCGCTCAATTTTCTGCAGCGGCTTTCCGGCATCGCCACCCAATCCGCGCGCTACGCGGCCGCCGTGGCCGGCACCGGTGTACAGGTGATCGACACACGCAAGACGACGCCGGGCTGGCGCGACTTGGAAAAATACGCCGTGCGCACGGGTGGTTGCGGCAATCACCGCCGCTCACTGGCCGTGATGTTCCTGATCAAGGACAACCATATCGCCGCCGCGGGTTCGCTGACACGAGCAGTAGAGCTCTGCCGCGCTGCGGCACGACGAGGCATCAAGGTGGAGGTTGAAGCCAAGACCCTGGCCGAGGTGAAGGAAGCCACATCGTCCGGCGCCGACATCATCCTCCTCGATAACATGACCCCCGCGCGCATCCGCGCCGCGGTGGCCATCATCGGCGGCCGGGCCAAGGTCGAGGTGTCCGGCGGCGTGACCTTCCAAACCCTCCGCAAGTTTGCCCTCCCCGGCGTGGACTTCATCAGTGTCGGCGCCCTCACCCACTCCGTCGCCGCGGCGGACCTCAGCCTGGATCTTCGGGCAAAGGATTAACCACTGATGAACGCTTATGATCACTGATTCCGACCTGCATTCCTTAATATTCAGTGTGAATCAGTGTTCATCAGTGGTTAATCGGTTTGTTCGGCTCCGTTTTCTTCTCCCATGAATCTGATCCGCACCGATTGCCTCGTCATCGGCGCCGGCCTCGCCGGCTCGGCCTATGCCTTGCACGCAGCGCGGGCCGGGTTCCGGGTCGAATTGCTGTCCCTCGGCGAGCCGCTCGAGGCCAACAGCGACCGCGCCCAGGGCGGGATCATCTACGACGTCTCGCCTGATCCGGCGAAGCTCGCGGCCGACATCATGACGGCGGGGGACGGCGTCGCCAACCCCGCCGCCATCGACCAGCTCGTGCATGAAGGTCCGGAGGCGGTGAAGGAACTGCTCATTGACGAATTAGGCGTGGGCTTCGACCGCCAGTCCGACGGGGCGCTGCATCTTACCCGCGAGGGCGGACACAGCCAGCGCCGCATCATCCATACCAAGGACACCACCGGGCATTCCATTCTCGCGGCCCTCGCGGCGTTGGTGGACGCCACTCCCGGCATCACACGCCGGGCCGGTTGGACTGCGGTTGACCTGCTCACGCTGTCACACAACACCGACGACCCGCGCGACCGCTTCGAGCCGTTGACCTGTTTCGGCTGCTACACCCTCGATCCCGCAAGCGGAGAGGTCACGGCCATCCTGGCAAAGAAAACCATCCTGGCGACCGGCGGCCTGGGCGGGATTTTCCTGCATACGACCAACCAGCCCGGCAGCGTCGGTCACGGCGTGGCGATGGCCTACCGCGTGGGCGCCCGGCTGATTGACCTCGAGTACGTCCAGTTTCATCCGACCGTTTTCTACAAGAAAGGGGCACAGCCCTTTCTCATCACCGAGGCCCTGCGCGGCGAGGGCGCCGTGCTGGTGGATGCGCAGGGGCGCCGCTTCATGGACAAGGTGCATCCCCTCGGTTCGCTGGCCCCGCGCGACGTGGTGGCCCGGTCCATCAAGCTGCACCTCACGGAGACCGGGGAGCCGTGCGTGTACCTTGATCTCAGCGCACAGAAGCCGGATTTTATTCGAGAGCGCTTCCCGTACATTTACAAAAACTGCCTGGCACAAGGCGTGGATATCACGCGCGAACTGCTGCCGGTCGTCCCCGCGGCGCATTTTTCCTGCGGCGGCGTGCACACCGACCTGCAGGGACGGACCAACGTGCGGCATCTCAATGCCATTGGTGAAACAGCCTGCACCGGCCTGCACGGGGCCAACCGGCTGGCGAGCACTTCCCTGCTCGAATGCCTCGTTTCCGCGCGGGCGACCGCCCGGGCCGATCTGGTCGAGCTGCGCGGGGCCGGTTTTTTCCGTCAGCCCGAGCCGCGGATCTGGCAGAGTCCGGCCCGGAAGCCGGACCCGCTGCTCATCCGACAGGATCTGTCCCAAATCCAGCAGACCATGTGGAATTATGCCGGCATCGTGCGCTCGCCGCGCCGGCTGGCGCGCGCGCGGCGTATTTTACTGCAGCTGCGCGAGGACATTCAGGCCTTCTATCGTGACTGTCACCCCACCCGCGAACTCATCGAATTGCGCAACGCCGTGCAGACGGCGTTGCTCGTCGTGCACGCGGCGGGGCTCAACCCGGTGAGCAAGGGGTGTCATTATGTGACGGAAGAGCCGTGAGGTTGCAGGGTGGGGATTCCTCCTTCACCGAGCCTATGGAGGACGGATCCCGATCCCCGACTGGCGGACTGAAATTTCTCACGCGGAGACGCGGAGAACGCAGAGGCCGTGAGCAATTTCTCTGCGTTCTCCGCGTCTCCGCGTGAGACAGGTTTAGAAAGCGGTTTCAGACCGATCTTTCTTAGCTCGTCGAAGGAAGCATCCCCGCCATGCATCAACCCCGCTTCGCCCGGACCTGCGCGATGATCCCCTGCAACGCCGCGAAATCCTCGTCGCGGGTGCGGCTTTGGATCCGATAGTCGAATTTGTGTGCCTCGCGGAGCTCGCGCTCAGCCGTCTTCATGCGCCCGGCGATTTCCGCTTCGTTGTCCTGCGCCCGTTCGCGCATACGGGCCACGAGGCGGTCATGGTCCACCACGATGAAGACAGTGGCCATGTGGCGTGCGAGCAGCGGATTGGTCTGCGCAGCCCGGCGAAAGCTTTCCACGCCCTGGACGTCGACACTCATGATCAGGTTGCGGCCGGCCTTGAGCGGGTCGAGGACCGACGCCGCAAGCGTGCCGTACTGCCGGTTGCGGTCCTTGCCATGGACCTGCGCCCATTCGAGAAACTCCCCGGCTGCCACACGGCGCTCGAATTCGTCGGGACTGAAGAAGTGGTAGTGCACACCGTTGACCTCGCCCGGTCGCGGCGGCCGGGTGGTGGTCGTGACCACGCGGGAGAAGGAGGGGTCTTCGGCCACCATCCGGTCACAGAGCGTGCTCTTGCCCGAACCGGCCGGACCGGCAAGGACGATGAACAGCGAAGGGGATGCGTCCGGCATGACGGGGCTCAATAGGTGAACGCGACCACCGCCAGCAGCACGCCGTAACCCGCCAGCACGCCGCCCAAAATGCGGCCGCGCATGGGGCGCTGGAACAGCCACTCGAAGAAGTCCCGCAGGCGGAAGGGCGAGGCGCCGAGGTAGATCGCCAGCGCAATCCCGACATAGACTGCCGACACCATGAACAGGCGCTGCGGGTGGTCGTATTCCATGTACGCGGCGTCAAGCAACGGCATGGCCCCAAGCAGCATCAGAACTGCGAGCCCCCGCACCGCGAGGAAGTCCGGCACATACTTGAACGCCAGCAGCGCGATGGCGGCGAAACCGATGGTGAGCAGCGTGCGGTACTCGCCAAAATCGGCGGGCGACAGATGCCAGACCTGGAACAGAAACCACAGTGCGCCGGAGCCGAAGAAGACCACCGCGGCGGAAGACGAGCGCGGCAGTGACTTGAGCGCCGCATTCACCGTGGAATGGCCGGAGGCAAGCGCCGCGCCGAGCACCAGCAGGAGCAGTCCGGGGATGAGGGTGGCGACGGTGAGGGACAT
>CAZFHG010000025.1:0-26346 GCA_964518665.1 uncultured Opitutaceae bacterium
TTGAATCACTCGGCAAGGTGTTCCCGGAGCTCGTCCATCAGCAGGATATAATCTGCCGCGTCATTCGCAGTGAAGAGGAGTCGTTTGGACGAACGCTGGATCGTGGTCTGCAGATTTTCACCAAGGCCGCCGCCGCGGAAAAAATCAACGGAGCCTCGGCCTTTGAACTGTACGACACCTACGGCTTCCCGCTGGACATGACCCAGCTTCTTGCCACTGAGCGTGGACTCACGGTCGACACGGCTGAGTTCGAACGCCTTATGACCCAGCAACGTGACCGGGCCCGGGCGGCGCAGAAAAAGGAAATCGTCGTGGCGGCCAAGGAAGGCGAAACCTCCGACCTCATCCCGACCAAGTTCATCGGCTACGCGGAGACCCAAGGCAGTGGCCGTATTGTTGATGTCATCAAAACTGAGAAGGACACTTTCCTTGTTTTCGATCAAACCCCCTTCTACGCTGAGATGGGCGGACAAACCGGTGACACCGGCACCGCTCTCATCGATGGGCATACGTTCGAGATCGTCGATTGCGTGAAAGACAAGGCCGGCCGCCATCTTCACCAGCTCGCCCCGAACTCCGATCGCCCAACTCCCGTCTCCGGCGCGACCGCGACTCTCGCGGTCGACGCTGCCCGTCGTCGCGCCATCAACCGCCATCACAGTGCCGCCCACCTGATCCATTGGGCCTTGCGCAAGGTTCTGGGCACACATGTCCGTCAGGCCGGCACCTCCAAGACCGCCGAGCGCATGCGCTTCGACTTCTCGCATTTTGAAGCCGCGACTCCCGAGCAGCTCCGCGAAATCGAGCACCTGATCAATGAGAAGGTCATCGAGAATGCCCGCGTGGAGTCCTACGAGACAGAGTTCGACAAGAAACCCGCCGACGCCCTCGCCTTTTTTGGCGACAAGTACGGTCGGATTGTCCGCGTGGTCGACATCGGCGGCTACAGCCGCGAACTCTGCGGCGGCACCCACGTCGCGACCACGGGTGAAATCGGCGTCATCAAGATCGTCGCAGAGATGGCGATCGCCGCCGGTACGCGCCGCATTGAAGCGGTTGCCGGCGCCCCGGCCTACGCCTTGCTCGAAACGCACGAGACGGCGCTGAAGGCCGTCGGATCCCGTCTCAATGCCGGACCGGTGGATGTCGTCCAGAAGCTCGATGCCCTCCTCTCGTACCAGAAGGAGTTGGAAAAGAAGCTCAAGGCCTTTGAGCAAAAGGCTGCCGCCGGCCTGGCCGAGGAACTCGCCGCCAAGGCGGTGACCAAGGATGGGCTCAAGTTCGTGTCCGCCGCTGTCAGTGTCTCCGAACCCGAGGCACTGCGCAGCCTGGGCTCGCAGGTGCTCGCCCGCCTCGGTGAAGGCGTCGTCACACTCGGCGCCGCCTTCGGCGAGAAAACCAGCCTGGTCGCTTTCTGTTCCCCTGCCGCCATCAAGGCCGGACATCAGGCGGGAAAGCTCATCGCGGCCCTGGCCGGACAATTGGGCGGCAAGGGCGGCGGCAAGCCGGACTTCGCGATGGGTGGAGGCAAGGAAGCCGCCAAGCTCGCCGAAGTCCTGACACTTCGCTGACCATTCATGAGTGCCGCCGGTACGCCCCCGCCCTCGCTGGTCTGCATTCTGGCCTTCAACGGCTCGAACCAGCTCGCGGTGCGGCAACTGGGCGCCAAGGCGGGCCTGCCGTTCACCGGCACCGATGTGGCCATGGCCACCGCGCGGCTTGAAGGCGCGTTCAAGATCCACACCCCGCCGGCGGAATACTTCACAGCCCAGGCCGGCGGCCGGACTTACCGGGTGTTCTTCGCACAGGTTCAGGGCCCGTCCGCCGACAGCGAGATCATCTTTTATTCCATCGAGGCACTTGAGGCCCGCACCGATATGCTCGCACCCTCGTTGGCGGGACTGCTCGGCGGCCTGGAGCCCCATCTCAATGACATCCCGTACCTCCATCTGGGAGAGAACGATTTCATCAACAAGTTCCGGCCGGAGAAGCAGCGCAACACCGCCATCTATGAGCAGGATCCCGCGGCCAATGCGCTTTACCAATCCCGGCTCTGCGCCGCCATCAAGGCCCTGGCCCGCCGGCACGAGCGCTCCGCCACCGCTCCCGTCACACTCGATTTCGGTCAGGTGAGCTATCTGATCCCGAGCCATTTCGGCTTCTGCCTCGGGGTCAAGAACGCCATTGAGCGTGCCTACGAAACGCTCGCCGCCAATCCGGGCCGGCGCGTCTTCATGCTCTCCGAGCTGATCCACAATCCCTTCGTCAACGAGGATCTGCTCCGCCGCGGCCTGCGCTATCTGCAAACCGACAAGGGCAAGCCCTACCCCCAGTCGTCGGAAGCGGGCGCACGCGAGTTGTGGGACACACTAACCGCCGATGACATCGTCATCATCCCGGCCTTCGGTGCGACCGATGAGGACAAGGCCCGGCTCGTGCGGAAAGGCATCGCCGTCAACCAGCACGATGCCACCTGCATGCTGGTGGAGAAGGTGTGGAAGGCGGCCCGCAGCTACGGTCGCGAGGGCTTCACTGTCATCATCCACGGCAAAGCCGAACACGAGGAGACCAAGGCCACATTTTCCAATACGCGGCGCTATGCCCCCGCGCTGATTGTCCGCGACGTCGAGGAAACCCGCCGGCTGTGCGAGATCATCCGCAGCGGGGATCCGGGCGTCCGGGCGAATTTCTACTCGCTGTTCGCCGGGAAATTCACCCCGGGCTTCGATGTGGACCGGCATCTGGAGCGCATCGCGGTGGTCAACCAGACGACGTTGCTGATGAATGAGACCCGCGCCATCATCACCTCACTCCGTGACGCCTATCGCGCACGTTATGGCGAAATCGGCGCCGAACGGGTCGGCGGCAGCGACCGCAACGACACGCTGTGCTACGCCACGCAGGTGAATCAGGATGCGCTGAGCCGCGCCCTGTCCGAGCCGATCGATGCCGCCTTCGTGATCGGCGGCAAGAATTCATCTAACACCTACCAGCTCTACCGCCTGTGCGAAGAGACTTTGGGTGAACGGGCCTATTTCATCCAGTCCGAGGCCAACATCCAATCGCTGGGCGAGGTCGAGCATTACGTATTCCCATCCATCAGTGCCGGGCGATTGCACGGCCATATGGAGAAGCGCCCGCTCTGGCCCACCGGACATCCCTCACCGGTGCGCGTGATGATCACCGGCGGGGCTTCCTGCCCCGATGGCATCATCCAGCAGGTGATCACCCGCATCAACAGCCTGTTTCCGGCCGGTTCCCTGCGTTCGATCGAGGAAGTGCTGGCCAGCCTGGCCGACAGTGCGCCGGCCCCGACCGGTCAGAACCGGTAGTTTAATCCTGCCCGCAGGCCCTTGAGGCTGCTCAGGTCCAGCTTGGTCGAATAACTCGAGCCCTCGGCCGTCAGGTCCTGCTCATATTCGCCGGAGCCCTGGAAAAACGCGCCGACATAAAGCCCGGCCCGATCGGTCAGGATGTACTCCATGTTGGCGTCAACATAGTAGCCGGTGAGCATGTCGTCATCGAGATCGTTGATGGTGGAGGAAATCGGGTCGCTCGTGTCAGGAAGCAGCGTCTGCTCCAGGCTGTAATTGGTCCCCACGTAAACCATGGCCGGTCCGCCGCTCACGGTGAACTTGAACTTTTCGCCGAAGCTGAAGGTCAGCGTCGGTCCGGCACGAAACGTCAGGTAAGAACCCCGCAGCTTCCAGTAATTGCTGACACTGACATTATCCGTTTTGGTGGAAGACGTACGGGAATCGGGTTTCTGGCCGATCAGCACGGTCGTATCGGTGATCGAGCCGTCATCGTTGGTGATCGTTGAAGGAGCCAGATAGGGAGCCGACGGAACGGTCTGGCCATTCATGAAGTATTTATCGGTCTGCGTGGTGACGGTGGCCAGGACGTTGTCCCGCAGGCCGTTATTGATCCCGTTGATGCTAAAACCGGCGAAAATCTTCCATTGGATCCGGCTGCCAATCTTGCCCATGTCACGCGAGACAACCAGCTCGGTGCCATAACTGTTGCCGAGGTCCTTTTCGCGGCTGTTGTTGTCAGTGATGGCGGCGGAGTAAGTGTGAAAAGCCAGGTAGCCGGTATCCAGAACCTGACGGGCATCGGCATAGTACCACGCATTCGTCTTCCCATCGGTCAAGGCGTTGCCGTTCGCATCCTTGCGGGTGTCGAGACCGATGTAGCCGTCATGGTAATCGCGCCCGATGCCGGTCGCATTCTGATCACCCGAAGTTTGCACTGAGGATAGGGTGCTGGTCACCCCGGTGGAGCCGATGAAGGCCAGCTTCGGCCCGGTCAGGGCCCGAAATCCCACACTCAAGTTCATCTTCGGCTCGGCGTAGTAATCATCGAGATTGAAGATCGGAATCGTTTCTTCCTGCGCGAAGCCGAGAGCGGGCAGGAGAAGGCAGGCCAGGGATGAAAGCAGCTTGGTGCGGGAATGGTGCATTGAGCAAAATTGGACGTCCGGTCGGGGAAAAGGTTGCAAAAGAATCTGACGGACACCGCCCGAGTCAACCGGAGATTCAGAACCAGTCCGGACGGCGGGTTGAATCACCTATTCGGTGAACTCGTTGTACTTCTTGGCGGCGGCCTTGTCGGCCTTCAAGGCGGCGGCGGCCGTTGGGTCGAGTTCGGCTTCGCGTTCGCGCAGCCGCATCGCCTTGGCCCGCAGTTCCTCTTCGCGCTGCTCGAGTTGGGTCTCCTTCTCCTGCTGGGCCTGCACCTTCTCGAAAAGCTTGGTTTCGCTCTCCTCGAGGAAAAGCTCGCGCTCCTGCTGGGCCAGTTTCGCCTCCTTCAGGGCTTCCTCCTGCCGCTCCAGTTCGAGCTTCAATTGCTCAAGGGCGGCCTGCTCTTCCTTGCTTACGACCGCCTGTGCAGGGGCCTGTTTACGGGCGGCATCCACCAGCTTTTCGCGCGCCTGCAGCAGGGCCTCCATCTCGGCGAGCTCGCGCTCCTTTTCGGCCAGCCGGGTCTCGGCGTCGAGGATCATCCGTTCGCGATCCGCCAGGAGGGTTTCGAGCTTCTTCAGGGATTGCTCCAGCTCCTTTACGCGGTCGGAGTTGATGCTCTTGGTTTCGCCCCAGGGCGTGCGCGTCGAGCTGACAAAATTCTTGATCGATTCCCGGGCGGCGGCCGAGGCTTCCGTCACTTCGAGCGGCGAACGGTTGGGAGCAAGGCGCCGGCGCAGCACCAACGAGGGTGCCGGCATTGTCCTGACGGGAAATTTGATCGGGGTGTTGGGCGGAACAGCCATGCCGATTACTTCTTCTTGAACAGGCGGGAGAGCGCGCCGAACAGGCCGGTCTTGGGTTTGACCTCCGGTCCCAGCATCTCGGCAGCGGCGGCTTCGGCGGCGGGATTGCCCAGCACCATCAGGATGCGGGCCAGCGGCAGACCCGAGGCCAGGTCCCTTTGGATCGCGGCATGCTCATCCTTGAACATGGCAAAGACCTTGGCGGCCTTGGCCGACTTGACGGCCGGGTCCTGCACCCGGGCGATCTGCGCGAGGCTTTCCAGCAGATGCATGCCCGTGGTGCCGGGACGGAAAGGCAGCAATTCAGCCAGGGCCTTTTCGTCGATGTGCGACAAAGCGTTCAGCAGCTTCTTGAAATCGCCGCCGACAATGACGTTCTGGGACATGCCCTGGGCGAAAATGGCGAATTCGCCCAGCGTGGTCAGTTTTTCCATCGCACAAAAATCGATGGTGCCGCTGTCCAGGGCGGTGAGTTCGATCGGGAAGCTCTCCGGGATGCCGAGCTTCGCCATGTTCTTCAGCATCTGGTTGTCCTTCTGCGCGGAAGCCTCGGTCTGCTCCACCATGTCGCCGAAGGGGGCATCAAACGCCATGGTTTCCTTGAGGATGGAGACCAGGAGATCGGCGTGGTCGGGATACCCCTTGAGCGCGAGCATCTCCTTCATTTCAGAGAAGCTGAGATCGATGTACTTGGCTGGCGTCTCATCCTTGCCCTTGATGGGCCATTCCGGACCGTCGAGATTCTGGGCCAGGCTGTTGATCGAGGTATCGACCATCAACGAGGCGGAAAAGGCTGAACGGACTTCATCCCAGTTCTTCGCAGTGTATTTGGAGGCGTTGTCAGACATTTTTATAAAGGTATGTTCAGAGTTGGGCACCCTGCCGGACAATCTCGGAAGCCAGACGGCGGTAGTCATTGATGACGCTGTCCTGCGCGGTATCCGCTCCCTCCTGCATGACCAGCACGACGGGCAGACCCAGGGTGACGGCCCGGCGGACAATCATGGCATCGCGGATCTGGGTCTCGAAAATCTTGGCGTTTTGACCCACGCGCTTCGCCGCCCGGAATTGATTAAGGCGAAGCTGCATGCGCATCTTCGGCACCTCGATGTCCACGCCGGTTTTGATCGAGTTGAAAATGATGCCCTGTACCTGCGCCGGCACGCCCATGGCCGATTTGCGGAAACTGGCGGAGAGCTGGTGGAATTTCCCGAGCTTTTCAACCAGCAGCGTGAATCCGATCAGGCTCAGCGCATCGGGATTCGACGGCACGTAGATCTCGTTCGAACTGAAAACACCGCACTGCGAGGCGCGGAGAATGTTGGGCGGGCAGTCGAACAGGATGTAGTCGTAATTGCCCTCGATCTCGGCGAGCTGCTCGTAAAATTGCAGGTAGGCGGGCCGCTTGGGATCGCCGGTATATTCGCCTTCCAGGTCAACCAGGTTGAACGCCGTGGGCACGAGATCCAATCCGGGGAGGAGCTTTTCGCCTTCCTTGCCCTCGACCACATCCTTGACGATGATGTCCTTCAACTGGGCCTTGCCGGGGTCGAAGATGGAGTAGATCGCGCCCACTCCGCTGGAATTGATCTTGTTCCAGCGGTCGAGCTTGAGCAGCCAGATGCTGGCGTTCGATTGCGTGTCGAAATCGAACAGCAGCACGCGATGGCCCTGCTTGGCGAGAGCAGCCGCCGTATTGACGATAAGGGAGGTTTTGCCGACACCGCCCTTGTAATTGATAAAGCTGATTTTACGTGCCATTTAATTCACCGGATCCGGGAATGCTAATTTGTCTGATTTGAAGATGATGGCTTATCCTTTGGTCGCGAGTCAATAATGTGTCCTCGGCGGTTTTCCTCATTTTTCACATTATCGCGCCGCACCCGCGACGCACGACCTGCCAAAGCCATACCTTCGTCAATTATTCCAGACCCATGAACAAGGAAAAACTGCGGCAACTGCTGCTCGATCAACTTGAGCTCGAATGGCGGACGCAAAGTGCGGCGGCGGACCTGGCTCGTGATGAGGCCACCCACGCCGAAAGCCGGCCGGACAGCAAATACGACACTCACAGTCAGGAGGCGGCCTACCTGGCGGAAGGACAGGCCAGACTCGCCGCCGATATCGCCGAGGCCCGGGCCGCCTTCCCATCCATGCCCCTGCCCTCCTTAGGCCCGCAGGATCCGGTGGCACTAGGAGCCCTGATCCAACTTGAGCAGTCGGGCGACCGGGCGTGGTATTTTGTCGGACCGTATCGCGGCGGCACCAGCATCAATCTCGCTGGCCAGGCGATCATGGTCATCACCCCGCAGTCTCCCCTCGGCCGCCGACTCATGGGGGCGACGCCGGGGAGTTCGGTCGTCCTGCCCCGCGGTTCCGGCCTCATCCTCACCGTGCAATGAGGTCCATCCAAAGGCCTGATCGGGCAATGTCGGAACTGTGCTTTATCTTTTGACGATCCCGGGCGGGATTGCATATCCCTGTCTCCACAAATCTTTGCGCCGTTCTGATTTAGTAAGCATCGCCTTCCCCGCCCTTCCCAATCACACTCACGGAAACCACCCACCGGCCCCATGCTGAATCGCCTCCCACTGCGCTGGAGACTAACGCTGCTAATCACTGGAGTCAGTGCCGTCACCTTGGGTTTGTCCCTCGCAGGTTACATCACGCTGGAGTACCTCCGCTTCCGTCAGGAACTCACGATTAGGACGCAGGCCACCGAGCGCTTTTACGCGGCCAGCGCCACCGACGCCCTGCGGGCGAATCCCGCCGCCCCGAATTTTTCACTGAAGGCGCTCGAAGCTGAAAGCATGATCGCGGCGGCGGCGCTGTACTCACCCAACAACAAGCTCCTGGCCAAATATCTCCGGGCCGGGGCGGACGAATACATCCCCCTCCCCCGCAGCACCCGCCTCTGGGATCTAGTAAATGATGAGCTGATTTCTTTTCAGCCTTTGATCGTGAACGGTGAGTTGCTCGGCACGCTGTATCTCAAGGCTTCCTCGCCGGAGGAAGCACGGGAACGCCTGCTGGTGCCCCTGCGCGGCATGGCGGCGCTCTTCCTCGGCTCCATCCTGATCGCGTTTTTCGTCTCCCGCGTGCTGCAGCGCAGCATCTCCGAACCGATCATCAAGCTGGCCGATGCCGCCCGCCACATCGCCGCCGACCGCGACTTCTCGGTGCGGGTGAATCTCGAAAGCAGCGGTGAATCCGCCATCCTGATCCAGGCCTTCAATTCCATGGTCGAGACGATTCAGGAACGGGACGCCGAACTGAATGTCGCCTACCAGAAGGCGGAGCATGCCCGCGAAAATCTCGCCATCACCAACGCCATGCTGGCCGAGACCAACCGCACGCTGGAGGCGAAGGTCACGGAGCGCACGGCCAAGCTCGAGGAAGCCATGACCGCGGCCAAGGAGGCCAACAAGGCCAAGAGCGCCTTCCTCGCGAAGATGAGCCATGAGCTGCGCACCCCGATGAATGCCATCATCGGCTACTCCGAAATCCTGCTCGAGGATGCGGAGGATGGCGGCGATGAATCCACGGCCGCGGACCTGCGCAAAATCCTCAGCGCCGCCCGCCACCTGCTCGGGTTGATCAACGATGTGCTCGACCTTTCGAAGATCGAGGCGGGGCGCATGGACCTCTACATCGAGCAGTTCGATCCCGCGACCATCATCAGCGAGGTGGCCTCCACCATCCAGCCACTGATGGACAAGAACCACAACCGGCTCGCGGTGGAAACCGGCGAGGGTCTCGGCCGTATGAGTGCGGACATGACCAAGCTGCGCCAGGTGCTCTTCAACCTGCTCAGCAACGCCGCCAAGTTCACCTCCAATGGCACGATCACGCTGAGCGCCCACCGCATCAAACGCGACCGGGACTGGCTCGAATTCAAGGTCAGCGACACCGGCATCGGCATGACCCCCGAGCAACTTGGCAAACTGTTCGAAGCCTTCACCCAGGCCGAGGCTTCGACGGCGGCCAAGTATGGCGGCACCGGCCTCGGCCTCGCCATCTCCCGGCAGTTCGCGCGTCTGATGGGCGGTGATGTCACTGTGACCAGTGTCGCCGGCGAGGGCACAACTTTCAGCGTCCTGATCCCCGCCGTGGTGGAAGCCAGCAAGGGCAAACCGCCGGCGGTCGCCGCAAAATCACCCACCCCGGCGCCGGTCGCCCCCGCCGCGGCTCCCGGCTCAGTCGCATCCGCCTCTTCGCCCCAAGGTCGCGTGCTCATCATCGATGACGACGCCGCGGTCCATGACGCCCTGACTTCCCTGCTAAGCGGGGCAGGCTATGGCGTGCGCAGCACCAAGGATGGACGGGAAGGCCTGGAGATGGCCCTGTCCCAGCCACCGGACGTGGTTATCCTCGACATGCTCCTGCCCTCGATCGACGGCGAGAGCCTCCTCAACAAATTCAAGGCCACCCCCGAACTAGCACACATTCCCATCATACTGGTGACCCTGTCGGAAAAGGAGGGCCTCGGACTCACGCTTGGCGCCTCCGACTACGTCAGCAAGCCGATCGAGGCCCACCGGCTTCTGGGCATACTGAGCTCATGCCGGCCCGGTCAGTTGAAAACGCCGATCATGGTCGTGGAGGATGACGCGCCGACGCGGGAAGTGATTGTGCGGTTGCTCACGCGGGAAAACTGGCCCGTGGTGCAGGCCGAGAACGGCCGTCAGGCGATCGAGATCATGCAGGCCGCCCCCCCTTCCCTCGTGCTCCTCGACCTGCTCATGCCCGAATTGGACGGGTTTGGCGTGCTGCGGGCAATGCGGGTCAATCCCGACTGGCGCGACATCCCGGTGGTCGTGCTCACCTCCATCGATCTCACCAACGAAATCCGGAACCTGCTCCAGCAGCAGACCAACCGGGTTTTCCAAAAGGGTACTTATTCCAAGGAAGAGCTGCTGCGCGAAGTGCGCACGTCCGTTGACGAATTCATCAAACGGCGCAGCGTCAGCGGCGTGCCTTTCCCGCTGCCGAAGTCAAATTCCGCAGCCCCGTCGGCCAACCCTAAATCATAAATTACCATGCCTAAAATTCTCCTGGTCGAGGACAATGAAATGAATCGGGACATGCTCAGTCGCCGGTTGCAGAAGCGCGGATACACCGTGCTGATCGCCGTGGATGGCCAGCCCGGCGTGGATCTGGCCCGGACGGAAAAGCCCGATCTCATCCTCATGGACATGAGCCTGCCGGGGATCAGCGGCTGGGATGCGAGCCGGGCGCTCAAGGCCGATCCAGCCACCGTGTCCATACCGATCATCGCCCTCACGGCGCACGCCATGGCCGAGGACCGGGCCAAGGCCCTGGCAGCGGGCTGCAATGAATTTGAAACCAAGCCGGTCGACCTCAACGCCCTCCTCGCCAAGATCGAGGCCCTGCTGCCGAAACCCGCGGCATGAGTTCAGGTTCGGCAACTCCCTACGGCACCGGTTCCGCGACTCCCTACGGTTCAGGCGGCCGCACGCCCGAAAGTGAGGCGCTGATGCACCTCCGGCACGAGCTGCGCACGCCGCTCAACCAGATCCTCGGCTATACCGAAATGCTCCTCGAGATCGTGGTCGAGCACGGCCAGCACCAGGAACTGATCGCGGAACTCGGGAAATTGCGCAGCAGCGGAGATGAGATCAACACCCTCCTCGGCTACAGCCTGGTCCATTGGAAGATCGAGTCCGGCCAGATTGATCTCACCGACTACCGGCAGCGGTCCCTCGCCCTGCTCGACCGTCTTAGTTCGCACCGTGATCGCGCCGAAAAGTCCGCCGCCGACAACAAACTCGACGACGTCATCGCCGACCTGAAAAAAATCGGCCAGGCCGCCGGCAACCTCCGCCAGTTGCTGGATCATGATTTCTTCTTGAAGCCCGGCACGGCCGCACCCGCAGCCCCGGAGGAAAAGCCCGCCCGGGTGGACAATACCCGGCATCCCTTCGCTGAACCCGGCTCGGCCCTGTTCAATTGCCGCCTGCTGGTGGTGGACGACCAGGAGATGAACCGCGAGATGCTCCTGCGCCGCCTGTTCCGGATGGGCTACAACGCCACCGCCGCGGAGGATGGCAAGGCCGCCCTCGAACTCATGGTGCGCGAGCAGTTTGACCTGGTGCTACTCGACATCGTCATGCCCGTCATGGACGGCTATGAGATGCTCGGCCGCATTAAGGCGGACAACCGCCTCCGGCACATCCCGGTGATCATGCTCACCGCCGTGGACGACCCCGCCAGCACCGTGCGCTGCATCGAGAATGGCGCCGAGGACTACGTGCCCAAGCCCTTCAATCCCGTCATTCTGCGCGCCCGCATCAATGCCTCGCTGGAAAAGAAGCGCCTGCGGGACATGGAACGCGCCTACATGGCGGAGATCCAAACCGAGAAGGCCAAGTCGGAGCACCTGCTCCTCAACATTCTCCCAAAGGCGGTCAGCGAGCGGCTCAAGAGCGGCGAGAAGACCATCGTCAACGACTTCGCTCACGCCACCGTGCTGTTCGCCGACATCGTGGGCTTCACCCGGATCGCCGCGGAGAATCCCGCGGTCGACACCGTCAACCTGCTCAACGAGATCTTCTCCGCCTTCGACCAGTTGCTGGACAAGACCGGGGTCGAGAAAATCAAGACCATCGGTGACGCCTACATGGTGGTCGCCGGCGTGCCGGTGCCGCAATCCGACCACGCCCTGCGGGCCGCCCACATGGCCCTGGGCATCCTGCAGACGGTGCAGGATTTCAATACGCGCCACGGTTTCAACTGGAGCGTGCGCATCGGCATGC
This sequence comes from uncultured Opitutaceae bacterium, assembly GCA_964518665.1. GTDB lineage: Bacteria > Verrucomicrobiota > Verrucomicrobiia > Opitutales > Opitutaceae > UBA2377. Next base: position 12,046 of record CAZFHG010000025.1, read on the forward strand.
ACAGCGGTCCGCTTGTCGCCGGCATCATCGGTTCCAAGAAATTCGCCTACGACCTCTGGGGCGACACCGTCAATGTCGCCAGCCGGCTCGAGTCCCAGGGTGAACCGGGCGTGATTCAAATTTCCTCCGCCACCGCCGATCTGCTGCGGCCCTATTGCGAACTCGTCGCCCGGGGTCAGCTGGATCTCAAGAACCGGGGCCGCATCGCAACCTTCCAGTTGCTGCGCCTGCGTTGAGCCGGCGGTGCTTCCTTGCGCCGGGGTTCCTGGGCCGCTCATCATCCGGCATGTTGCGTCTGCTTCTACTCTTGCTGATCGCCCTTCCGGCGACCGCTTCCCTGCCGCCGGAATACGCCGCCATCTGCCACGAGTTTCAGGCGCAGAATCCCAAAGGCTGGTCCTTCACCCAGACCACGACCGCCGAAGGGAGAACGCTAGTCGAGCACTATGATGCCGCGCAGCCGGAGTTCAACCGATGGACCCTGCTGGAGGAAAATGGCCGTCCGCCCACGGAGGAACAGGCCCGTGAATATCAGCAGAAATTCACCCGGCGCTCCGGCGGCGGCAACGCGCCGGGAATCGCCCAGCAGCTCAACCTCGACACCGCCGAACTCGTCGCAGAGGACACCGAACGGGTGGCCTACCGCTTCCAGTTGAAAACCGGCGAAGACGGCGACAAGACCGCCGCCTTCCTCCGGGCCACCGTCACCTTTCACAAGGCCGCCCGGTCCATCGCGAAATTCGAAATCGCGAATGTCGAGGTCTTCAACCCGGTCTTCGGGGTCAAAATCCGCGAATTGCAGACGACGTTGCATTATCACCTGCCGGCCAACGGGCGCCCGGCCTTGTTGGACAAGGTCACGACCCGCACGCGTGGCCGCGCCTTCTTCAAATCACTCGATGCCGACATGCTGGTGACCTACCGCGACTATGCCTGGGCGGGCAAAAAACCGCCGGCCACCGCCGGCCGCTGAATCGTGAATGTCTGGTCAGGCAAGATCGCTGCAAAAGGCAGGAGCCTGATTGCAGGCGATTTGTAGGGGCGTCGCTCGTCGACGCCCGAGGGCGCAGTCAAGCTGCGCCCCTACGCCAAACCATCGCCTGCAAGCAGGCTCCTACCTCACGGAACAGCCCCTGCAATTTTACAGCGAGCTTCCCTGACGGACACGAGATCAGCCGGCCCGCCAACGAAAGATCGAGGTGGTCAGCGGAGGGAGCGTCAGCTTCAGCGATTGGGGATGCCCATGGGCCGGGACCGGTTCGGCGTGCCGCCGGCCCTCGTTGCCGAGTCCGCTGCCACCGTAGAACTGACTGTTGGTGTTGATCACCTCTTCCCAAATTCCAGCCCGGGGTACCCCAATCCGATAATCCTGCCGCGCCGTGGCCGAAAAATGTCCGACCACCACTAACATGGTCTGCTCCGAGGCATCGGTGCGCAGGTAGGCGACGAGGTTTGATCCGGTGTCGTCGCAGCTCAACCAGCGGAAACCCTGCGGATTAGTATCATTCGCCCCCAGGACCGGTTCACTGGTATAGAGCCGGTTCAGGTCGCGCACCAGCAACCGCACACCCTCATGATCGGGATACTGGCAGAGGTGCCAGTCCAGACTGCCGCTGTAGTTCCATTCGTGGGCCTGGGCGAATTCCCCGCCCATGAACAGAAGCTTCTTTCCCGGCCAGGCCCACATGTGGGCATAGAGTGCGCGGAGGTTGGCCGCCTTCTCCGGAATGTGCCAGGCGGCCATCTTGTAAAGCAGCGAGGCCTTACCGTGGACGACCTCGTCATGGGAAAACACGGTGACGAAATTCTCAGCGTACTGGTACAGCATGCCGAAGGTCAGGTCGTCCTGGTGCCACTTGCGGTAGATGGGCTCCTTGGAAAAATAGCGGAGCGTGTCGTGCATCCAGCCCATGTTCCATTTGAAATCGAAGCCGAGGCCGCCCTCCGCCGTCGGACGGCTGACTCCGGGGAATGAAGTGGACTCCTCGGCGATCATCCGCACGCCGGGATAATACCGGTGCACGAGATCGTTCGTTTGCTTCAGAAATTCAATGGCCTCGAGGTTTTCCCGGCCGCCATGCCGGTTGGGAATCCACTCCCCTTCCTTGCGGGAGTAATCGAGGTAGAGCATCGAGGCCACGGCGTCGACCCGCAGTCCGTCGATATGATAGCGATCAATCCAGGACAGGGCGTTCGCCTGCAGGAAGCACCGCACCTCATTGCGGCCGTAATTGAAGATCAACGTGCCCCAGTCCATGTGCGCCCCCTTCCGCGGGTCGGCATGTTCGTAGAGATGCGTGCCGTCAAACTGGGCCAGAGCAAAGCTGTCGCGCGGGAAATGCGCCGGCACCCAGTCAAGGATCACACCCAGCCCGCGCTGGTGCAGATGGTCTACGAACCAGGCAAAATCCTCGGGCGTGCCAAAGCGGTGGGTCGGAGCAAAGAATCCCGTCACCTGATAACCCCATGAGCCTTCGAAGGGGTGCTCCGCCAATGGCATCACCTCGATGTGGGTGAAACCCATTTCCACGGCGTAATCAGCCAGTTGCGGCGCCAGTTCCCGGTAGTTCAGCGGGCGGTTCGCATCCTCCAGCTTGCGCCGCCAGGAGCCGGGGTGGATTTCGTAGATGGACATCGGCTGGTCCAGCCGGTGGGCCTGGGCGCGGCGCTTTTCCAGCCAGGCGGCATCCTGCCACTTATGCCGGCGGGAATTGCACACGATGGAGGCGTTGTTGGGCGGAGCCTCGAAATAGGTGCCATAGGGGTCCGTCTTGGTGTGCACATGCCCCTGCCGGTCGCGGATATAAAACTTGTACAACTCCCCCTCGCCCACCCCGGGGACAAAAAGCTCCCAGACACCCGAGGCTCCCATGGAGCGCATCGGATGATAGCGGCCGTCCCAATGATTGTAATTGCAGGCGAGCGAAACCTGGGAGGCGTTCGGCGCCCAAACCGCAAAGGTCACCCCCGGCACGCCATCAACGGTGCGCAGGTGCGCGCCCAGCTTGTCGTAGATGCGGTGCTCGTTGCCCTCGTTGAAAAGATAAAGATCCTGGGGCCCCAGCGTCGGCAGGAACGAATAGGGATCGTGAAACTGCCGCAATTCACCGCCCGTGGATTTTACCCGGAGTTGATAGCGAAAAATCTCCGAGCGACGCGGAATGAACACCTCGAACAATCCCTCGGGGGCCAGTTTGGTCATCGCCCAAGCCTCGTTGCGCATCGGATCAACCACCGCACAGCTTTGCACCTCCCGCACCAGCGCCCGGACCACCAAGCCGCGGGATTTGCCTCGCGTGCAGGTGTGCATTCCCAGGACGGCGTGCGGGGTGGCATGTCGTGCGCCCAGCAATGCATTCAGCTCTTTGGTGGACAGTATCATGCTGAAATGAAACTGCGCCTTTGGCTCCGCGGGGTCTAGCCCGTATTTGCATCGCCGGTCATGACGATGGGGGCTTGCTAGGTCCCCGACCGCCGACTTTGCTGCGCGCATTGTGATTCGTCGCCTGCCATTGCTCCTTTTGGTTTTCACGGTCCTGCCCGGTTGGGCGCAGGAGAAGCCGCTTGCCGGCTCCGACCTGTCGGGCCGGGTCGTAGCCTACGACGAAACCACCAAAGAAGTCGTGTTGACCGGCGACGCCCGTTTCGTCGATGGCGACCTGCTCATCGAGGCGGATGAAATCCGTTATCAATCCTCGACGGGCATCGCGGTTGCCACCGGCCATGTCCGTTACACCCGCGGGGCGGAGCGCATGCTCGCCGACTCCATCACCTACCGGCGCACGGATCGCAGTTTTTCACTCACGGATCCCCGGCTTGGCCGATATCCCTACTACATCTCCGGCTCCTCCGCGAGTGGCACTCCCCAAAGCGTCACCGTCAAGGAGGCCACGGTCACGGCGCGGGAACCGGGTTCTTTTCAACCCACCGTGAAGGCCGATAGTCTGACCTACGAGGCCGATCAGACCATTTCGGCGGAGCGGGCGCATGTGGGCATCGGCCACGTCCAGCCCATCTCCCTCCCGAAGTTTTCGCACCGGCTCAATCTTCCTTACATCTCCTATATCTCCCTAACCGCCGGTTACCGGTCCTCACTCGGCGTTTATAGCGAGGCCGGGCTCCATGTCCCGATGGGTGATGAAACCAAGCTGGGCGGCACGCTGGGGGTTTACACGGAACGCGGCGTAATGTTCGGCCCCAGCGGCCACTACGAGCACCTGCACGCCGGCCGCGCGATTGCCGGCGACTTCAAATCCGGGTTCATCAACGACCATGGCGAAAAGCTGACCGATATCCTGGGCCGGCCGGTGCCGGAGAACCGCGGTTATGTCCAGTGGTGGCACGCCCAGGACCTCGCGGATCACCTCACCCTCACGGCCCAACTGGGCTACTGGAAGGACTCCGAAGTGGTGCGCGATTTCCACCCCCAGGACTTTTTCCCTATCCAGGAACCCGACAGCTTCGTCGAATCCACCTACACGGGAAACAACTACTTCGTCTCGGCGTTTGCCCGCGTCCAGCCCAACACCTATCACCGGGTGCAGGAGCGCTTGCCGGAACTGCGCTTTGAGCTTTCTCCGCTCGCATTGGGCGGCGGCTTTTACCAGCGCTTCAATGCCGGCGTCGCGATCCTTCGCGAAGATCCACCCGACGGCGGCCCGCGTCTGCTCAGTGACCGGCTAGACGCCTACTACGCCGTGACCCGTGCATTCACCCCGCGCGAATGGCTGGGCATTACCCCGGTCGCCGGTGGCCGCGTCACGCACTATCGCCGCGCCACTGGTGGCCGCGACCAGTACACCCGTACCCTGGGCGAGATCGGCCTGGACGCGGAGCTGCGCAGCAGTGCGGTTTTCGACTACAGGAACGAAACCTGGAAGATCGACGGCTTGCGCCACCTGCTCACGCCCCGGCTCTCCTACCGTCACGTGGCCGATGCCGACCGCGGCCGCGCCTACATTCCCCCCATCGACCGGCGCACCTTCATGACTTACCTGGCCCCGCTTGGGCTGGGCGATACCCGCAATATCGATGATCTGGTGCCCACCGACACCTTGCGGCTGGGTTTCGACAACACCCTGCAAACGCGCGACGCCACCTACGGATCACGCGACCTGCTGGTCTTCAATGCCGCCGCCGACCTGCGTTTCGACCGGGCACCGGGCGAGCCGCAGACCTCGGCCATCCACAATGTCATCGCCTTCACCCCCGTCAGTTGGCTCGAGTTCGACCTGTATCAGAGTTTCACGCCCCAGAATTTTACCCTGCAGGAACTCAACACGGGCCTGACCATTCGCGATGGCGACGCCTGGGCGCTGCAATTCGGCAGCCACTTCCTGCGTGGCCAGATCGAGGAATACATCATCGGCGGCCAGTTCCGCTGGAATGAGGTCTACGAGGCCGTGGCCCGGCTGCACTACGACACACGCAAGCGACGCTTTAACGAACAGGCCTTCGGCGTGCGCCAGAACCTGCACAACACCTGGATCATCGAATATCTGGTCACGCTTTACGACGGCCCCCGGCGTGAAAGCGACTTTGGTTTCCGCTTCCAAGTCGAGACCCTGGGATTCTGACCGCCATGAGCGTGACCGGCAATCAGCAGCAAATATTCCTGCGGCTGGCGGCGGAGCTCAGGTCGCACTGGCACCGGGATGCGGCTTTTGCCCAGCGCCTGCACACCCTGATCGCCCGTCAGCGGTCCTTCGGCTCGCGCGACCGCCGCCTCTACCGCGAACTGCTCTATACCACCGTGCGCTATGCCCCGTGGATCGAACCACGGCTGGATCGCGATCCCGTCGAAGCCGCCGCCACGGTCGCATGGTTGTCAGCCGACCTCCCGGCCACCCGGGTCTACCGCAACGCCCACATCGCCGACCGGCCACCCTGCCCCGCCACTGTCGCCGGCAAGGCTGCCCTCTTGCACGAATCCGCCGACGTCCTGCTGCCGGCATGGTTGCAGGATGAATGTCCCCAGGCTTGGTCGCCACTTGAGCTTGATGCACTGCATCGCCGCGCTCCGCTTTGGCTCCGGGTCCAGTCCGATGACCATGCAGCCATCGCCGCGGAATTTGCCGCCTCCGGTTGGATTTGGCGACCTAACTCACTCCTCCCAGAGGCTTGGGAAATGCTCTCCGAGGCTGATGTCACGCAAAGTAATGCTTTCAAACAAGGCCTCTTCGAAATTCAGGACCTTGGCTCCCAACTCATTTTGGCCACGGTTGATATCCCGCCGGGTAGTCGCTGGCTCGACGCCTGCGCCGGCGCCGGAGGCAAGACCCTGCAACTGGCCCGGCGCGTCGGACCCGGCGGAATTATTGACGCCCACGACATCAGGCCGGCCGCCCTGGCAGAGCTTGTCACCCGGGCCAGAAGGGCCGAATTGAGCACAATTACCGTGCGCCGACCCGAGCCTGATGACCTCTATGATGGCGTACTGGTTGACGCCCCCTGCAGTGGCTCCGGGACTTGGCGGCGCGCACCCCATCTCAAATGGACCACTACACCGGAGCAGATCGCCCGGTATGCGGCCGGCCAACTCGCCTTGCTCCGTCAGTTCTCCGTCAACGTGCGCCCTGGCGGCCAGCTCATCTATGCCACGTGTTCGTTGGCCCGGAGCGAGAACACCAAGGTGATCGATGCATTTCTGGCGCAGCAACCGGAATTCACGCCAGTCCTGCCAACGACGGATTTCGGGTATGCAACCGACGGTTATGGGTTGGCCATCCTGCCTGCCAGCCATGACACCGATGGCTTCTATGTCGCCACGTTGCGCCGGCGCTGATTTTTCCATTGCCGCTCCCGACCCACCCGCAAGCATCGCCCGACCGTGGTTCCCGACTCCGATTATCGCATCAAGCTGCAGGTCTTTGAAGGCCCGCTCGATCTCCTGCTTTTCCTCATCCGGAAAAACGAGCTCGATATCTACGACATCCCGATCGAGTCGGTCACACGTCAATATATCGACGCGCTCCACACCATGCAGGAGCTCGATCTTGAGGTGGCCGGCGAGTTTTTCGTCATGGCGGCCACTTTGATGGAAATCAAAAGCCGATTGCTCCTGCCCAAAGGCCAGCATGCGGTGGACCCCAATGCCGAGGAGGACGAAATGGATCCGCGCTGGGAACTCGTCCATCAACTGCTCGAGTACAAGAAATTCAAGGAAGCCTCCGCCAAACTGAACGAACTTGCGACGCTCCGCCAGGACCTGATGGAGCGGCATGTCTCCAATCTCTCCGCCTTGGGCATCGAACGGCCCTTGCAGCCCACGGACCGGATCGAGCTTTGGAACGCCTTCAATATGGTCCTGCGCCGCCTGGCCGAAAAACTGGTCGTGGGTGAAATCAAGGACGAGCAGATCACCGTCTCGGACCAGATGGAATACCTGCTGAAGCGCACGCAGACCGAAAAGTCCTTCATCTTCTCGGATCTTTTCCCCGGCAAGGTGACGCTTCGCCTACTGGTGGCGACTTTCCTCGCGGTCCTGGAACTCACCCGGCTGAGAAAACTCCGGCTGCAGCAGGACGATGCCTTCAGCGACATCCGTTGCTCAGCGGTCGAAGAAGAAATCCCACTTGAATCCGCCGTCAGCCCGGACACGTTGGCCCCGTGAGTAAAAAGCGCAAACCCACCGGCAAGGCCGGCCTGCTCGGCATCGGCCTGGACAACCAGGACGGCCACAAGCGCATCACCACCGGCGAGCAATTTGCGGTCATCGGCGGTTCGGATGAGACGCACGGTCGCATGACCGAGACCGTCATCAAGACCTTCGAGGAGCTGAAGAATCGCGGCAAAGGCCTCGAGGAGGTCGAGCCCAAGGAACTGGCGGAGATCATCCACCGCGCCAAACCGGAATAATTTCCGCACGCTTGCATCTGCGCCCGCACTGACTCTCATAGTCTGCAACCACTGCCAATATGTCCGACAAAATCACCCAACTCACCAACGACACTTTCAAGGCCGCAGTCGCCGCCGGCGGCATTCCCGTTCTCGTCGATTTCTGGGCCCCTTGGTGCGGCCCTTGCAAGGCCATCGCCCCGATCCTTGACGAGCTTGCGACCGAACTCGATGGCAAGCTGAAGATCTGCAAGGTCAACGTGGATGAGGCCGACACTGTCGCCGCCGAGCATGGCATCCGCGCCATTCCCACCATGCTCCTTTTCAAAGGCGGTGCCGTGGTCGAGCAGATTGTCGGGATGATGCCGAAAGCCGCCCTCAAGGCGAAGCTCTCCGCCCATCTTTGATCCTAGGGTCGGGCCAAGACCAACCCGGCTGCCAGTAGCAGCGCAAAGGCAGCCAGTAACCGGCCGGTGCTGCCCAGCAATGCGATCAGCTCCACCGGGCTCTCGCTCCGTTGGAGCTGACGGCCATGCCGCAAGGCAACCGGCAGAAGCGCCCAAGGGAGTAGCAGCCAAGCACTGCCCATGTGCCATGCGGCAACCGCCAGAATGCCAAAGGCCACCAACTGGGAAGCAAAGAACTGCCAGCGGGCAAACGTGCGGCCAAAGATGACCGCCAGGGTGCGTTTACCTGCCAAGGCGTCAGTTTCCACATCGCGATAATTGTTCACCACGAGGATATTGGCCGCCAGCAGGCCGATCGGCACCGCGAGCAGGAAGACATCGGGGTTCAAGGTTTCCGCTTGGACGTAAAAAGTCGCGCAGACCGCGACGAGTCCGAAAAAGATAAAGACAAACACATCCCCCATCCCGTGGTAAGCCAGTGGCCAGGGGCCGCCCGTATACGCGATTCCGCAGAGAATGCTGGCCAGGCCAATCGCCAACAGCCATGGGCCACCCCAATACAACAGCGAGAGTCCGAGCAAAAAGGCCGCGGCAAACACCCCGATCATGGCTCGCCGCATGGCGGCAGGAGACACCAGCCCGGCGGCCACCGCCCGGCGCGGACCAACTCTCTTTTCGGTGTCGGCCCCCTTGCGGTGGTCATAGTAATCGTTCGCGAAATTCGTGCCGATCTGGATCAGCAGGGCAAAGCCCAGACAGATGGCCGAAGCCGCAGGGATGAACGAACCGACATTCCACGCCAGCGCCGAGCCCACCACCACGGGTGCAAACGCCGCCGGCAATGTTCGGGGCCGGGCGGCCTCCAGCCAGATTTGCCAACGCACTGGAGCCGGCGGGTGCAACGGCGGGTTCCTATTTGATCCGCTTCGTGAAGATGGCGAGCGAACGCCGGGCCAGCAGACTCACCAGCACCGGCAAAAAGCTCACCACTCCGGCGAACAGCACATAGCTGTCGTTAACCCCACGGAACAGCAGGCCCAGCATAAAAAGCAGCAGGGCATACAGGGACAGGAATCCCGCGGGGGACAAGGGCGCGGCCGTATTGATCGTCCATCCGATCAGAAAGGCAAACAGTCCGGCATTGAAGCCGCAGAGCGCGAAGCCCAGGCCGCCAAGGTAGAACAGCGGCGCATAAAAACTGAACTTGCCCTCGTAACGGATGAACTGGATCAGCACACCCACCAGCAACAAGGCCATGCGCAGATAGGCGATTCCATCCACGGCATTCTCCTGCAACACCCGATCGGCGTCATATTGAATCACTGCCTCAATGGCCCATTCGCTGCTCCCGACAATCAGCAGTCCGCCGGTCAGTGCTCGCAGAAAATCGATGAAATTGCGCGGCTTGGAAAACTCCTCGCTGATGAACAGCCGCGGGTCGCCGGGTTCGCGCACCTGCGTCTGATCACGCAGCCGGGAGCGGGAGCGACGGAGCCAGCGCAGCCGGCGCGTGGCCTTGCGGCCCAGGCGCAACCACTGCCTTGGGAACCAGAGGATAAGCAATGCCAGGCAAAGGAATGTGTAATCTATCGTCACGGTGGATAATGACAGGTTTGCGGCGCGATTCGCCAGAGTCAAAGCCCATCAGGCATGCCCTTGATTCCGTCTGTGGTGGGATCGACTGCGCCATCTTTTGGCTCGTAAAGCCGCGCTGCCGGCAACTGCAACTGAGCTTCAAGATCACGGATCTTCAGCAAAATCCTCCCGGACTGCGCGGCTGGATTATTCGCCGGCAGCGAACGATGAACCTGACACAGCCAGGCGTGCGCCTCGGCCGCGCGGCCCAGGCGCAGCAGGAGGTCGGCATGAATCCTTGCCGCATAAAAAGGCGCTTCCGGAAGCTCGGCTGCGGATCGAAAGTAAGTGGCGGCTGCGCTCAGATCATGTGCGGAATTGAGCGCCACGTTTCCGCGCTCGATCCACCAATGTGGATTGTCCGCATGCCAGGCGGCACCTTCTTCCAGCAAGTGCAGCGCCAGCACGGAATGTTCGTGATGCACCTGCGCTGCCACTCCTTCAGGTGCTGGCTGTCCCGAAAGTCGCCAGGCTGGCGTGTCGTAGGCCAATATCCGGGCACCATTGACGAGGAAGTACAGGGACTGCGGATTCATTGAGACCGCCATTTTCAACCAAGCCTGAGTCGCCTGCAGATCGCGCTCGGTCCAGGCAGTGTGCATGCGCAGCCAGGCGATATTCGCACCCAAAGTACGCAAGCCGCCGAGCAACCCCCAAGCCATTGCTGCCGGCGTAATCGGGATGTTCCGTGGGACGCTTGTTGCATGGCCACTCAATCCATTGGCCGATACTCCGGTGAGGATAATCCCCAGCAGGATAGCGACACTGCTTCTCAGGCTAAAATTCACGTCCACGGATGGAAAAGGCCGCCAACAGGACGTAGCCGGCAATGAACACGCACCCGTAAATCAAGAGCCCCAATCCTTCGCCAGCGCCCATGGCCTGATTGGCAAAGACTGCCGACGTTTGATCGAATCGATCGAAATCAGGGAACAGCCGGCTAATTGAAAGAGCCATCCACTTGAACAGGCCACCGGCATCGCGGTGGTCAATCCCGGCCAGGATCGGTTGGGCATGAAAAATAATCAGCAGGATGACACCGGTTCCAATCGCATAAAGGCGGCTCCGGGCAATGCCGCACAAGAGGAGCATCGCTGCTGTCATGACTCCGCATTTGAGCCATTGCGCGGCCACGGCCTGGATCAGTCCAACGGCACTGAAAGCCCCTCCACTCTTCCCCGCTCCCGCCATGGCCGGCAACAATGCGAAGGATCTTGTCCAGAGCACTAATCCCAATACCAGCAGGATTAGCAGGCAAAACAGGCCGATCATGAGTTGCAGGCCGGCCAGTTTCCCCGCGACATATTCGAGCCGACTGACCGGCCGGACAAAGATCAAAGCAAGGGTGTGGTGCTCGATTTCAGCGAAGACGGTCTGAACCGTACCGGTAATTGCCAGTAACGACCCAAACAGCGAGAGCGCTCCAAACCCCAAGTCCGCCGTGAATTTCAGCTCCGAGGCCCCGAAGTTGAACTCGCACAGTGCAAGGGCTCCGAGTGCAAAGGCCATGGTTACCAGCAAAAACAGACCGAACACCCGCTGACGTATGCTCTCGCGCAGAGTGTTGCCGGCAATCAGTCGGATGCGGTGCAGCGTTCCGGCATTCATGGATTGCGCTGCGTGGTTGCCGTCGTACGTGCGTTGACCTGTGCCAGGTACACTTGGGTCAGACGCGGACGCTGACTCGCATCCCGGTGCAATGTATGGCCCCGCTCCTTCAGCCAATCCGCGAGCGCTTTGCGCGTGGATGTGGACATGCTTTCAGTCGTGAAGCATTCGCGAGCATCATGTTTAGCATCGTGCAATGGCACCTGACCGCAGAACACCGGCCGCCCTTCGGCGAGTATTACAATCCGGTCGCAGATCTCACCAACTTCATCGAGCAGGTGTGAGCTGATGAGTACCGTCCTGCCGGCGATCTTGAGCCGGTTTATAAGTGCCAGCATATCGGCCACTCCTTGGGGATCCACGCCCGCAGTCGGTTCATCGAGCAAGAGTACCGGCGGCTCGTGCGCCAATGCCTGGGCCAGTCCCAGTCGCTGGCGCATGCCTTTGGTGTAATGCCGCACAGGCCGGCTTTCTGCTCCATGCAATCCGACCTGTGCCAGTGCCTGGCGGGCGGCCGCCCGTGCCAGCGTCGGCTTCAAGCCGCTAAGTCCGGCATAATAACACACTACTTCCTCACCAGTCAGATGGTCGGGAAACGATGGCGATTCCGGCATGTACCCGATGCAGGCTCGGGCCGCCGCACTCGTGGCGGCATCACCAAGCACATGGCAACTCCCGCCTGAGGGCACGAGCAGCCCGGCTGCGATTTTGAGCGCCGTGCTTTTGCCCGAGCCGTTGGGCCCCATGACCGCCACGACTTCACCGGCATTGATCTGCAATGACAGACCATCAAGGACACGATGGGGCAATTGCCGCCAAGACGTGAAAAAATGCTTCGACACCCGACTGAACTCAATCGCCGGACCCATGCCAGAAACCCTTACCGTATCGCGAAGCCGCTGAACTGAGGGGCGCGCCGGGTTTCCGTGTGCTCCACTTTGCGGATGTAGCCATGCATCCGCTCTTCCACTGCCTTGGCGAAGGCTTCAACCTCGGCCCGCGTACCTTCCAGTTCCAATTCCACCCGTCCATCCGGTAGGTTGCACACGTAGCCGGATACCTCGAACTCCTTGGCTATCTGCAAGGTGGCATACCGAAACCCCACGCCTTGGACATGGCCGGTGTAATGTAGTGACGCATGCTGGACTTCAGCCATTTGCAGGGACGCTAGTTGTGGAGACACAACCGATTCAATCCGCAAAATCGTCATCAAAAGAAGGCCGGCCGCTCCGACGATTTTTTCCTTTGCACTTTCCGATTCCAGCCACTCAGTCTGCCTCCAAGCAATGAGCAAAGACGAATTTGACGGGGCTCCTGAAAGCGAATGGGAAGACCGCGGCGATGTGGCATGGAATGAATTTGACTGGGAACGCTACCTCCGGGCGCAGGACGAGACCGTCAATCGTTACCTCGCCTACTACGAGACCTTCCGAAATCATCCCCAGCGCATCGATGAGGTGGCGCGTCATATGGAATGGGAAAATGGAGATGAGACCCCGGCTACCGCCGGATCCACCGATGAGGATGCTGAGGAGCAGACGGAGGATTTCGGTGCGGATAGTGACGTTTACACTCTGCACAAGAACCCGATTTTCATCGCCACGCGGGCCCTTTACCTTCGCATGCGCCGCAATTGGGAACTGGTAGCCGGGCAGCCTGGAAAAGTTCCGCAATCGCTGGCGGTGTCCTACCTGAGTGCGCTCCAGCATGGTGAGGATCAGGCGGTGCAGGCCATCCATGCACTTGAGTTCGGTGATTTCGCCATGGCGATCAGCCTGTTCAAGCGAGCGCTCAGCGCCCTCAATGCCAGTCTTGCGTTGCTGAATGACCCCATCGCCCGCCGCCAGTCGACGGTGGAGGCCTATCGTGCTGAAGCGCTGACGACTCTATTTGATCTTCGTGAAATCTGGCTGCGGGTCATCAGTGAATGCCGGGCCGAGCTTCAGCGGCCCGTGGAAGACGAGGAGTCCTGACCACACAGCCGGAAAACGGCCTTGCACTTTCGTCGAGGTGCGTTTGCCTCGGCGTTTCTGATGCCGGAGAGGTGGCTGAGTGGCCGAAAGCGGCGCTTTGCTAAAGCGTTGAACGGGTTAAACCGTTCCGGGGGTTCGAATCCCCCCCTCTCCGCCATCCTTCGCCCGGTTGGGCTTCGGATGGCACGGCCATCTTACGATAATGTTTCGGTGGGACTCCAGCTTGCCGGCACTCTCCGAGCGGGAGCAAGCACCCTGCCCACCCATCGCATCGTTGCAGTTCCGGCCTTTGGACTTCAGATGGCACTCTCAGGACGGTTCATTTGGGTTATTGTAAAAACCGTGCAAATATCGGCAAACTAGGGGTTAGACTCTATAGCAATATATTTGCATCGGCACTACTGTGCAAAAAAGGCCCAACATGCTTGCCACCTTATTTATCCTAGCAGGAGTGATTGCGAGCATAGCTGCATGCGTTCTCTACTTTACCCTGAAAAATGCACCTGATGGACACGAGGACCCCGACGGATTCCATATCGATGAAAAATCAAAATCGGGGTACGCTGAAGCCAAACAAAGCAAATCGTGCAAGCAACGTAGAAGAACGACAGCAGGAAAACCGCATCTGGATGCGGCATAGGCACCTGCATTATTTCAAGCCGGAATTCTGACTCATTGTGTCGTGAGGGTATCGGTCAGCCAGAGATGGATGTTATATATTGTAGCTGATTGACTTGTGTATGGACAGCGTGATCGCCGTTTCCCGTAGACCAAAATACGGGGATTCACCCATACCAACTTCGCCGCGTTGGTGCGATACTGGGCGCAGTAGAAAGCATCGC
>CAZFHG010000026.1:0-3731 GCA_964518665.1 uncultured Opitutaceae bacterium
GGACTCAGACGCCCTTGCCCAGCAGCCACTCCTCGATCCGGCCCCATACGGCATTGCTGGGCCAGAGCATGATGACCCAGATGACAACGCAGTTGATGTAGCTGAGGAAGACGGCGGCGCTCGCCATGTCCTTGATGCGCTTTGCCATGGGATGCTGTTCGGGCCTGATGTAATCTATGACTCCCTCGATGGCAGTGTTGAGCAATTCAACGATCAGGATGAGAATCAGGGAGGCGATCATCAGCGCGGTGGAGACGGCGTTGACGGGCAGGACGATCGCGAGGGGCGTCAGCAGCAGGGCGAACAGGAGACCTTCGCGAAACGAGGGCTCATGGCGCAGCGCGGCGAAGAACCCGTCGATGGCATAGCGCACGGATGAGAAAAAATTGCGGACACTGCGGCGCTTCAACTCGGTGCTTTCGTCCTGGTTGCTCACATTGGGCAGGCTACGAGCCGCGGTCAGTCAGCGGAAGCGCTATTTTGCGGCCGGCCCGCGGGCTGGCGGAGCCGGATCGTAATCGGTGAAATCGTTGACGATGCCCTCGTGCCGGCGGTCCTGCTTGTAGATCTGCAGGATGCGTCCGTGCTCGTGTTCGCTTGTGGGGAAGATGCGCGGCGCCTCGCCCTTGAGAAAGATGGCGGTGTAGGCGCGATGCCGGTCCACGAGTCGGCGAATGACAATCATGGAGCTTTCAATAACCGGATTTGCGTCCGGTGCAAACGACGGCGCTTCAAAGGGCCGCGGGCGGACTCGCGGCCGGCCGGTCTGCAGCGGGCAGAGGTGCGGCCGGTTTCAAGTCCAGCGTCTGCTTTTCCTTCCGTCCGGCGGATTGGATCACCAGGGTCACCGGCACCTCGATGAGTTCGCCCGCGAGTTGGGAGGACATCGGATCGACCTCGAGGGACTGCCCCGGTGCCAGGGCCAGGTTCTCGGGACGCACCGCGAAGTTGCCCAAGGGAGAAAGGAAGTCGGCGATGCGCACGGACATCGGTTCCGTTCCCTGGTTGGTGACCCGCAGATGGATGATGACAGGCGGGCGCATACTGGCGCCGCGGCGGATGTTCTGGATCCGCTGTTGCTCGGGATCGGCCCGGTCCGTGTCGGATGCTTCCCGACCAGGCCCGCGGTGACCGCCGCCCAGTCCGCCACCGCCGCCACCACCCATACCGGCGTGCAGCGGACCAAATCCTCCGCCTACGCTCACGTTACCGCCGCGGCGTGGCCCGCCGCGGCCCACCTCCGTCGTGTTGCCGGGCTCACGGCCCTTGAAACCGAAGGCGCTGGTGGTCAGCTCGACCAGCAGGGTTTGATGGAAGAATTCCCCCCGGCCTGAGAGCACCGGGATCGGTTGCAGCTGCGCCGCGGGCCGACCGCCGCGTCCGCCATGCGGTGGGCCGCCACAGCCGGCCAGCAGCATAGGAAGAGCACAGACCAGGCTCAGGTGAAAAACGAGACGGGCAGAAGCTGGAAATGAGGGCACGGTCTTGTGACGCGCGTCGGATGAAAAAGTTTCGTCAGGTTCCCGGGCCGGTGGAGGTATTCACGACCATGGTCGCATTCTCAACCTAGCCGCAAAAAGGCAGGAAATACTCGTCCAGAGGGGAACGCTAATCTGCGCTAATCTTCGCTAATCCGGGCTAGGTCAGTATCAGCGTCGATTAGCGTTCCTTTCAGCAGGTGTTTTTTGCGGCTTTCCCGACTTCAGTTCTCCGGCCACACGCTTCGGTCAGGGCTCAGGCCCAGTTGAAATTGAAGCTGATGCTGATGCGCTCGGCGGCCACCGGGTTGGCGGGGACCTCGTGGCGGAGCCAGCTCTCGAACAGGACGACATTGCCGGCAACCGCAGGGTAGGTGACATGCGAGCGATAGGCGGGACGGGCGTCGGACCGGCGCGGCGGGGCGGCCATGAACTTGCTCAGGCGCGGGTCCTCGAACTTGAGCCCCGGGCAGCCGGCGGGGGTGGAAACATAGTAGGTCCCGCTGATGAACGACAGCGGATGCAGGTGCAGGGAGTGCGCCGCATGGGTCGGCATGATGTTCACCCAGCAATCCGTCAGCCGCACCGTGCGGCCGCTGAGATCGAGCTCGAGGGCGACGGCGTAGGCGCGGGCGTGACGGAGCAGTTTTTTCTCCAGTGCGGCGAACGTGCTGGAGAAACGGTGCAACTCGTTCATCGAGGCGTAGCTCGTATAGCCGCCGGGATAGTTTTTCGCCGACCAACGGCGCCCGGCTGCGTCGTACGCACGCAGGTCCCGGCACTCCTTGGCCAGTTCGGCGTTGAGCCGCTCGAGGCCGGATTTCTGCAGCGGCTCACAATAAAGCAGGGTGGGAAACCAGGCGCGGACGGGCATGGGCCAAAGATGAACCGGGCGGCCGGAGCGGCAACGGTGAAAATTCGGGGAGATTTTGCTTCTGCGCGACTGCATCCGTGGCCAGTTTGACCGGCGTATGATCATGATGCGCGTATGGCTGACGGGAGTTTTGCTGCTGGCGGCCGGGGCGGGAGCCGCTGAAACCCCGCGGACACTGCTGGTCGAATTGCGGCAGGTACCCGAGGACATGCGGGCTTCGTCCGGGGTGGAGGCCGGCCCGGGACACTACTCCTATGATTCCTATGATCGCGATCGCATCCTCAGCGTCGTGCGCGACGTCGTCCTGATGCTCGCGACACCTGGTGAACTGGCCCAAGCCCGGGCGGAAGGACTGGAGGCCCGCGTGTTGATGGAGAGTACGGACCAACTCACCTTGATCCGGCGTGCGCTGTACGGTCCCACGTTCAAGCTGGCACCGGTTTATCATAGCTACGATCAGATCACGGCGCGGGCGCAGGCATTGGCCCGGACCCATCCCGGGCTGATCACGCAGGTGCAGATTGGCGAAACCACCCAGTTCAAGCGCCCGATCTACGCGTACCGTTTATCGAATGATGCCCGCCGGGCCCAGGAGCGTCCGGCCGTATTGCTGGACGGGTGCCATCACTCCGACGAAATACTTGGCGCCGAGATCGTGCTGGCGTTCATGGAACAACTTTTAGCCGGATATGGCCGGGACACCGCGGTCACCGCCTGGATGGACACGCTGGAAATCTGGCTGGTGCCCGTCATCAACGTGGATGGACACGATATGGTGACCTCGGGCCGCGAGCCGCGCTGGCGCAAGAATCTGCGCGACGTGAACGGCGATGGCATCGTGGGCGTTTATCCCGAGGGGGTGGATGTGAACCGTGGCTATGATTACAACTGGGCGCAGGGTGGCACGGGTGATCCGGCCAAGGTCAGCTACCGCGGACTGCATCCCTTCTCCGAGGCCGAAAACCGGGCCATGCGGCACCTGGCCGGACTGCGGCAATTCCTCCTGTCGGTGTCGTACCACAGCCAGGGTGAGGTGATCTTTTATCCCTGGACATGGGCCGGGAAGCCGGCGCCGGACGACGACATCATCAAGCGCATCGCAAGTGAGGTGGCGGCAAGCATTCCCAAGATGGAGGGCAAGGGCGCCTACACCATCTCGCCGGGTGGGGCGTCGAGTCAGAGCTACCCCTGGTTCTATGGCCGCCACGGCACGATTGATCTCATCATCGAGACGGGCAAGGGCGCGCACATTTTCCCGCCGGAAGAAGTGCCGGGCATCGTGGCTGCGAACCTGCAGGGCGTAAGCGCCTTGCTGAGTCACGCAAACGGACCCGGCCTCGCGGTCAAGGTCACCGACGCCGCGACCGGTGCGCCGCTTG
>CAZFHG010000026.1:3831-25104 GCA_964518665.1 uncultured Opitutaceae bacterium
AGATCGAGAACGAGACCGTGGACCGGCGCACGACCGATGCGGAGTTCGGCCGCCGCTGGCGCCTGCTGGCGCCGGGTTCGCACTACGTGATCATTTCATGCCCGGGCTACCGCACGGTGGTTTTGCCCGCGGCGGCGGTGGGCGCGACCGGATGGACGGAGCTCCACGTGAAACTGGAGGCGGACGGTGCGATCCGTTGAACTCGCCCGGTTGGTGCGCCGGGGGTCGGCCTTGATCCTGGCCCTGTGCGGCTGTGCCGCCGCCGGGCCGCCGGCCCGCACTTTGCTGCTGGAAATTCCCAACGTGCCGGCGGCCGAGCAGATTTCCACGGGCAGATTTTACTATGATGGCTACAGTTTTGAGCGGGTGATCCGCATGCTGCGGGATACCGCGGTCATCCGGGCAACGCCCGCGGAAATGGTGGAGTTGCAGCAGGCCGGCTATGCTCCGCGCGTGGTGCTGGAGACGACGGATGAGATGCTGCTCTACCGGCGCGCCATTTACGGTCCGGCGTTGCAGCTCAGTCCGGTCTACCATCGTTACGATCAGATCACGGCGCTAGCCGCGGCCCTGGCGGCGGCGCATCCGCAGTTGATCACTCGGCTGCAGATCGGGGAATCGCAGCACCACCACCGGCCCATCTACGCCTATCGCCTGTCCAATCAGGCCGCGGTGCGGCAGGACCGCCCGCGTGTGATGTTCAACGGGGCGCATCACTCCGACGAATTGCTTGGCACCGAAATCGTCGTCGCCCTGATGGGAAAACTCGTGAACGGCTACGGCAGCGATGCCGAGGTGACGCGCTGGCTTGATACCCTTGAAATCTACCTCGTGCCGGTGGTGAACGTGGACGGTCATGACATGGTGACCTCCGGTCGCGATCCGCGCTGGCGCAAGAACCTGCGCGATGTGAACGACGACGGGGTGGTGGGAGAGTTTCACGAGGGCGTGAACCTGAATCGTAACTACGACTTCAACTGGACCATGGGCGGGTCGCCGGATCCGGCCAAAATCGGGTATCGCGGGCCGTATCCCTTTTCCGAGTCGGAGAACCGGGCGATGCGCGATTTCGCGGCGGACAATCTCTTTGTGCTGTCCGTCTCCTACCACAGTGCCGGCGAAGTCATCTTTTATCCCTGGTCCTGGGGCGGTAAGGCCGCGCCGGACGACACGATCATCAAGCGCATCGCCGGCGATGTGGCGGCATGTATTCCCCGGATGGACAGTGCCGGCAGCTACGATCTTTCTCCCGGCGGTGCCTCCAGCCAGAGTTACGTCTGGCTGTACGGACACCTGGGGATTTTCGACCTGATTATCGAGACGGGCAAAGGCGCGCATGTCTTCCCGCCGGAGGAAGTGCCGGGCATCGTGGCTGCCAATCTGAAAGGCGTGAGCGCCTTGCTGAGTCACGCGAACGGACCCGGCCTCGCGGTCAAGGTCACCGACGCCGCGACCGGTGCGCCGCTTGTTGCCCAGGTCTGGCTGCCGCAGATCGAGAACGAGACCGTGGACCGGCGCACGACCGATGCGGAGTTCGGCCGCCGTTGGCGCTTGCTGGAGCCGGGTTCGCACTACGTGATCATTTCATGCCCGGGCTACCGGACGGTGGTGTTGCCCAAGATTGAGGTTGGGCCCGCGGGCTGGACGCCGCTGGAGGTTCGGCTCGAACGTGAGTAGCGACAACCAGGGTTGCTGATACGTAGCGCGGAACTTCAGTCCGCGCCCATGCGCCACATTTCCAGTAGGCGCACACCAAACCAGTGCCGGCTGAAGCGCGGCACTACGATGCGGCTGGCGGCTGCGTCTATTTCGCGAAGGCCTTCAGGCCGACGACTCCCGCCACGATGAGCACCAGGCAGGCGAGACGGGCGGCGGAGGCCGGTTCCTTGAGAACCAGGATGCCGAAGAGGGCGGTGCCGGCGGCGCCAATGCCGGTCCAGACGGCGTAGGCGGTGCCGATGGGCAGGGTGCGGGCGGCCAAGGCCAGGAGCCACATGCTTGCGGCCATCGCTGCAATCACGCCCACGGAAGGCCACAGCCGCGTGAAACCGGCCGTGGATTTCAAACCGGCCGCCCAGACAATCTCCAGCGCGGCCGCAGCCAGCAAAATGATCCAGCTCTTCATGCCAAACAGAGTCCGACTTGGATTCAGGCGGGCCGGAGCACGGTGCGGATGACCGCCGTGAGCACGTCGCCCTGGCAGCGGAGCGCAACACGGGTCGGGTGCGGCGGCTGCGTGATGGTGTCGGTGGGAAACTCCAACGCGGCCCCCTCGCAGCTCACCTCGGCGTTGAGCGCGGCCTTGCCATCATCGAGGCGGATACGTGTGCCCTCAATGGTGGCTTTGCCCAGGCTGATCAGCACGGATTCAAAGGCGGACGGTTCGCTGAACTCCACGCGGTCGGTGATGGTGAGCGAGCCGGCGCCGCGCCGGTCGAAGAGGAATTCGCGCTCGAGCTTGCGCAGGGTCGGCACGTTGTAGGCACCGCGCAGGTCGAGGACCATGCGGTCGGTGTCGGCGGTGAACTCCTTGGCGAGGACGCGGGTGCGGAATTCGGCGCCGGCTTCCTGCAGCCGGCCGGCGACGCGCGGGACGGGGTGGCCGTAGGAATTGAGCAACTGGCTGTCGTAGCGCTTTTCGCTGAAGGTGCGGTAGCTGTAGGTCTCGAGGCCGGGATCAAGCACGAGGCTGCGGCCGTCGAGCACAACGGTGAAGGTGCCGAGGTCGTTGTGATTGTGGTTCACGCCGTTGTTGCCGCCGAGGAAGGTGGCGGCCAGGCGGCGCGAGGTGGTCGGGGCGGACCGGCAGATGAGCAGGGCCGATTGCTCGAACCAGTTGCGCAGGGCGGGAGGGGTGACCGGTTGGACGGGTTGACGGGGCGTGCGGGTGCGGAACATCCAGAGCAGCGCCTCGACGCCAAAGCCCAGATCGGCGAGGGGATCGACCCCGGCGGGCACCGGGGCGACCGGCAGCGGCGGGGTGCCGAGGCGGTTGTCGGGCCAGAGGCGGGCCCAGAGAGGCGGGCACGCGTCGAGGATGCAGTCGGCGAAGGCGGGATAGACGCCGGGCTGGATCTCGGTGCGCAGCGGGAAGCGCGCGGCGCGGGCCATCTTGGGTTCGGCGAGCAGGTCGACGGCATTGCCCGTGGCGCAGCGCAGCAGCTCGCTCATGAAAATGTAGTGGCCGAAGCCGTAGCCCCAGTAGGATACGCCCTCGGTGCAGAAACCGTCGTCCGTGAAACTGTCGCGGAAATTGATCACGTTGGCCTGCGCGAACGCCAGCCACCACGCCCGCTCCGCCGGGTCGGGCAGCAGCGCCACCGCGGCGTGGGCGGTGCAGAACAGGCAGACAGAGCTCCAGTTGTGCTTCACGATGATCCACCAGTAGAGGTCGCGGCCGGCTTCGATGCGCTGGCGCAGCGGGTGGAAGAGTCGACGGTTGGTCTGCTCGCGGATGAGCGCGCGGAGCGATGCCGGGAGCCGGGCTCCGAGGATGTAGTCGGTGAGCGCGAGCGTCTCGGAGAAATGCACGGTCACGAGGTCGGGCTCCTCCGTCTTGCGGTCGTAGTTGAGCCGCTTGAGGTCGTTGCCGGGGTGCGTCCAGGTGTTGAGCTTGGAAATGGCCTGCGCATCGGTGTCGATCAACCCGAGGAACTCGCCCTGGTCGTAGACCGCCTCGGCGAGCATGAATACCATCTGGCGTTTGCGGGCGAGGCCAAGCGCCGCATTGATCTGCGTGACGCTCTGCTGCTCGAGACTGGCGAGCCAGGTCGTGTTGTTGTACTCGGGAAACGGCTGGGCGGCGAGTTCGCGGGCCGTGGCCAGCAACCGCTGACCGAAGGGATCCTGCTGCCAGCGGCCCCAGGCGGCGCGGTCATCAACCTTGGGCGCCAGGGCGAACGGCTCCTTCGGCATGAGGGTCTGCAGGCCGCGGACCTGCTCGGGATTTGGGACGAAGGTTTCGTCGGCTGAAAGATCGAAGTTGAAATCGTAGGCGCCCATGGTGCGCGGAGCATCACGGCAATTGGTGACAGGTGGCAAGCCACCGCTCGATCCACCGCTTGAGTTTTCAAGCGGCGGGATTGCTTCCCGTGCATTGACAATGCCGGCAAGGAAATCTCACCTGTCGCGCTCTCGTGCCATTCCTGACGGACAAAAATTTCATCCTGCCAAAGCTCCGCGAGGCGGCCTGCCGTCGGCTCGGATTGGTCGTGTGCTTCCTTGGCTTCCTGGGGCCGCTGCGGGCTGCCGGTGCGACGGAGTCCGAGGGCTGGCAACTGCTTTCCGGTTATTTATTCCGCGATGCATATGACACCTTCACCCTCGCGCCGGGTAGCAGCCGGACCCGGGCATTGGGTCTGGCGGCCAGCCGGCTCAATCACCCGCCGGTGACGGATTCGAAGGTGGCCGAGGTCGAGGAGCAATTGAAAGCCCTGATCGCGGCCGATGGCACGGACGACACGGCGAAGTATGCCCGTCTCCTGCTGGCCCGCATTCTCCATCTGCACCGGCCGGCGGCGATAGCCGAGGCCGAGGCCGCATATCGGGAGGTGATCAGGGCCGACCCGGCGCATCCGGTGGCCCAGATTGCCGCCGGCAAGCTGGCGCTCCTGCTCCTTTACCAGCGGCCCGACCTGACGGTGCCGCAGCGACTGTCGGCCGCCGCGGAACTTGAGGCGGTGGCCGGGGCGGATTTTCTGCCCGAGGCCGCCTGCGCCTATTACCGGGCGCTGGCCGGAGGCGCGTTGTATTACGAGGTTTGCGATGAACGCGTGCTCGGCTGGTTGCAGCGGGCCGCGTCGATCGGGACCGAGGACCTTTTGGTGACATCCAGCCTGCGCATCCAACTGGCGGAGGTCGCGCGTGCACTCGGCCGGCGCGAGGAGGCGATCGCCTATTACCGTAATTTCCTCGCCACCATTTTGCCCACGGACAACCGCTTCCTCACGGCGCAGGAGCGCATGGAAGCACTGGAGAAGGCGGCCCGATGAAACGCCCGAAACTGCTGACGCTGCTCGCGATCGCGCTGCTCCTGGGCACCTTCCTTTTTTCGGCCGTGCGATTGTTCCGGGCGAAGACCGCGACCATCGTCGATCCGGAAGTCGAGGTCATCCGGCTCGCCCACTGGCAGCTCGAGCCCGGCGTGCGCGAAGCCATCAAGGCCGTCATTGCGGATTACCAGCAGCTGCACCCGAAGGTACGGGTCGAGCAGATGGACATCCCGGGCCGCGCCTGGAAGCAGTGGCTGCGTACGCAACTGGTCGGAGGCAAGCCCCCGGACCTGATCGAACTGGCCGCCTATGAGAATCCCGACGACATGCTGGCGCGTTACTTCACCCCGCTGACCAGCTACCTGGAGGAAAAGAATCCCTACAACGACGACGAACCCGACCTGCGCGACGGCAGTTGGCGTCAAAGCTACGCGGCGGAATTGGTGCCGGCGCCGGACGGCCTCGGCCATTACTACAACGCCAACCTGCTCGAATATTACGGCGCGCCCAGCACGCTCGTCACCGTGCGGGTGTTCTACAACCGCAACCTCATCAAGGCGGCTTTAGGGGAGGACCGGCCGCCGCGGACGTTCGATGAATTCGTGAACCTGTGCGAGGCGCTGCAGCACTATGCGCAGACCTCCGGAAATCCGATCAAGCCGCTCGGCGGCTCGGTCTTCAACATCACCAAGATCACGGACACCCTGTTCAGCACCGTCACGCAGCGGCTCGCCATTGACGTGGATTTCAGCCGGAACCTCGAACTCTCGTCGCATGAGATCCAGATCCAGTACCTGCGGCAGCGCTGGTCGCTGCGCAGTCCGGCGGTGCGGGCCAGCCTGCAGACGGTCGAGGCCTTCGGGCGTTACCTGTCTCCGGGCTGGGTGCAACTGGGTCGGGAGGACGGCATGCTGCAATTTTTGCAGGGCCGGGCGGCGATGCTGGCCACGGGCACCTGGGATGCGGGTGGCATTTTGATGCAGGCGGATTTTCCCATCGGCGCCTTCAAGATGCCCTCGTTCCGGCGCGACGACCCGCGTTTCGGCCAGGCGACCCTGGGCGAACCATCCGAGGCCGCCACCTTTGCGGCGATGCCCTTCGGGCTGACGCGTGCGTCCAAACATCCGGAGCGCGCCATTGATTTCCTGCGTTTTCTCACCAGTCGCAAATCGAACACCAAGTTCGTCGCCATTTCCAAATGGCTGCCGGTGATCAAGGGCGTGCCGGTGCCGCCGGAGGCCGTGCCATTTCAACCCGTGGTCAAGGGTTACATTGCCGGGCTGAACGTCCGCACCCTGCTCGGTTCATCGAGCGACGCCTTCCTGCAAAACCTGCATCTGCTCAGCGGTACCGCCGCCAACGCCGATGCCTTCATTGAAAAATTCGAACCCGCCTGCAAAGAGAAGATGCCTGAGGAGATGGCCCGCATTTCCCGGGTGAATCTTGCGACCCTGCGCCAGCGCGATTCGGTGCTGGCCGGGCTCTACCAACACCATCCGGGCGTCGGGCTGGCGCGTTCAAAGTTCGACCGTCTGGTCGCGAGCCAGCTCGACAGCGAGGTGCAGCGCCTGCAGGTCCTGCGCACGTTGGAAGACTACCCGCCGCGGTAGCAGCGGGAACATCCAACATCCAACGCAGAACGCCCAACGTCGAAGTGCCGGGCGCGTGGATCGATGCGTTCTCATGCGGTTTGTGCACTGCAAAAGTAGTAGCCTGTGTGCAGGCGATGGCTTGGCTGGGAGCGCGACCGCCCTCGGTCGCAATCAGTCGCAGGCCAAGGGAGTGTACGCCCACCCTTCGTCATCGCCCGCCGCAGACACCTGCCTCTCCGGGTAATCCATGCCACTAGGCATCAATCTTTCATGGCAGTTCACCCGGGCGTATTTGCCCACACGTCCGGGGCCTTTAAACCGCCGGATTCTTCGCTGGCGCTCCGGGGGCGGTAGCATAGAGGTTTTCCCACCCCCCCCATTGCCCCATGAGAAAGAACATCCGTTGCTGGTTGTGGTGTTTTAGCTGGCTGCCCGGATTGGCGCTGGCGGCTTCCGACAAGGCGGCACTCAAGGCCGAGCTGGTGCAGACTGAGACTGATTTCTGCGCGATGGCGCAGACGCAGGGTCTGCCGGCGGCCTTCGCGCATTACGCCGCCGAGGACGCGGTATTCTTCGACGTGGACCCCAAACGCCATCGTGGTCGCGAGGCCGTGCGGTTGCGCTATGCCGATGCACCCGCTGGTGCGGTGCTGACGTGGAAACCGGTGCAGGCGGACGTGGCCGACTCGGGCGAGCTGGGCTACACGTGGGGCAGCTATGAGTTTCGCGGTCCACCCGGCCCGGACGGAAAATCCCGGGTGGGCACGGGCCACTATGTGACTATTTGGAAACGTCAGGCGGATGGCGTCTGGCGTTTTGTCCTCGATACTGGAAACCCCAATCCACCGGCACGAAAGTAGCTGAACCTTCCCATGAGATCCACCCTGACCCTCAATCGCCGGCACTGGTTCAAGGCCACCGGCGCGGCCGTCGCCGGCCTGGCCCTCGCGCCACGGCTTCGTTCCGTCCCATCCGCTACTCCCTCTTACTTGCCGGTCACGCCGGAAGGTTTCGTGCAGCTTTCGCTCAACGAAAATTCGCTTGGCGCCTCTCCCCATGCGATCGCCGCAATGCGGGCGCACCTGGATCTGACCTATCGTTATCCCTACGGCCTGACCCCCACGCTGGTCCGGACCATTGCCGAGAAGGAGGGCGTCACTCCCGACCACATCCTGATGGGGGTGGGCTCAGGGGAATTGCTCGAAGCCTGCGGCGCCTACTTCAGCCGCGAACCGGGCGAAGTCGTGAGCGCCCAACCGGGTTACATGCAGATGGTCGGGGCCATGGAACGACACGGCTGCAAGATCGCCAGCGTCCCGGTCAATGACCGCCTCGAGCACGACCTGGAGGCCATGGCGGCCAAGGTGGGCCCGGCCACGCGCTGCGTGTACATCTGCAACCCCAACAACCCGACTGGCACGCTCGTCCCTGCGGCCAAATTGCGCGACTTCGCCATCGCCATGGCGAAACGGGCGCCGGTGTTCATTGACGAGGCCTACCTGGACTGCGCGGATGACTATGCCGGCAACACCCTGGTCGGTCTCGTGCGCGAAGGGCACAACGTCGTCATCGCGCGCACCTTCTCCAAAATCTACGGCCTGGCCGGCCAGCGGATTGGCTACGCGGTGATGGCACCCGAGCTGGTGAAAGCAGTGCGAGGGCACATGACCGGCACGATGAACCTGCTCGGCGTGGTCGCGGCTCAGGCGAGTTTGGAAGACACGGGCTTTGTCGAGGGCGCCCGCCGCCGGATCAAGGCCGGCCGGGATGAACTGATTGCCGTGCTGAAGGAGAAGGGCCGGCGTTACGCAGAGCCTCAGGGCAGTTTCGTCTTTTTCCACACGGGCCAGCCCATTGCGGAATTCCAGGCGAAGATGCGCGCCGCCGGTGTGATCGTGGCGCGGCCGTTCCCGCCGTTGTTCGACTGGTGCCGCATCTCCATCGGCACGCCGGCGGAAATGGCGGTGGCGCACACCGCGTTGCGGCAGGTGCTGTAGTCAAAGGCAGGCTCATTATCCGGTAGCTGCAAACGTGAGCAAGTGGACCGTGCAGGGCGGACCTTGGTCCGAGTCTCGATGATCTGTTTGGCAACGGACCGCTAACAGGCGTCACCAAGGTGACGCCCTACATGAAGACCACTCACGCTCGCAGCTACTTCAGGAATCCGTCGAGGATCTTGGCGATCATCACCTCGGGATCCTTGCTGAGCGGCCCGGGGTGCCGGTAGGTGGCGGTGGCGATCATCTTGTTGGTCCGGGCGTTCCGGGCGATGACATTGAGCTCGATGAGGTAGGATTTGAAATCCCAGGTCCAACGATCGTCATAGGCGATGATGACGTCCACTTTCTCTGGGATCATGGTGAGATGACCGGAGGAGGCTGTGAGCCCGCGTTTGCGCAGGTCGTTCACAATCATCTGACCAATGCCATGGTTGTCGGTCAGCCGGTGCTCGACGTAGTAGCTTTTAAACTTCCCGAAATCCACCGCCGGGTTCTGTTGCGAAGAGAGGGAGGAGCAGCCGGCGAACAGGGTGGTGGCAAGAGCGAAGAGGAGGCAGCGGAGCATAGTCATTTGTTATTGGTTATCGCTTAGTGATTATTGCTTATTGCCGAGCCGGATTGGCGTGGGATTTAGGTAGCGTCCGGCTTCCAGACGGACGTGGATTGAACGGCCCGTCCGGAGGCCGGGCCCTACCTGTGCTTCACTGGTGCAGGTACTGCATCAGCAGGTTCTCGAGGTATTCCTGTTTGCCGGAGCGGGGCCGGGGTTCGCCGAGTTTGGTGAGGACGAGGCGGTTGAGGTCGCGGAGGCTGGTGCGGCGCTTTTCAATATCGCGGCCGTAGCCGGTATCGAAGGACGCATAGCGGTCGGCGACGAATTGTTCGAATTGCCCGTCGGCGAGGATGCGGCGGGCAAGCTTGAAGGCTAGGGCGTAGGCATCCATGCCGCCGATGTGCGCATGGAAGAGGTCGGTGAGGTCGATGGAGGGGCGGCGCAACTTGGCGTCGAAGTTGAAGCCGCCGGAACCGAGGCCGCCGGCGCGGAGGATCGAGAGCATCGCGAGGGTGAGTTCGCGGATGTTGGTGTTGAACTGGTCGGTGTCCCAGCCGAGGAGTTCATCGCCCGCATTCGCGTCGATGGAACCGAGCATGCCCTGCGCGGCGGCGACCTCGATCTCATGCTGGAAGGTGTGGCCGGCGAGCGTGGCGTGATTGGTCTCAATGTTGAACTTGAAGTGCTTTTCGAGCCCGTAGGTGCGCAGGAAGGCGATACCACTGGCGACATCGAAGTCGTATTGGTGCTTGGTGGGTTCCTTGGGCTTCGGCTCGATGAGAAACTGGCCCTTGAAGCCGATCGACTTCGCATAATCCACGGCGAGATGCAGGAAGCGCGCGAGGTGGTCCTGCTCGCGCTTCAGGTTGGTGTTGAGGAGCGTCTCGTAACCTTCACGACCGCCCCAAAAGACGTAGTTTTCACCGCCGAGCAACTTGGTGGCATCGAGGGCCTGCTTTACCTGGGCGGCGGCGTAGGCGAAGACGTGGGCGTCGGGGTTGGTGGCGGCGCCGCACATGTAGCGCGGGTTGGAGAAGAGGTTGGCAGTGCCCCACAGGAGCTTCACGCCGGTGGCCTTCTGCAGGCCCTTTGCGTGGGCGACAAGTTTGTCCAGATTGCGGTTGGACTCGGCGAGGGTGCGGCCCTCGGGGGCGATGTCACGATCGTGAAAGCACCAGAACGGCGCGCGGATCTTTTGGAAAAACTCGAAGGCGGCATCCATTCGCGTCAGGGCGATGGAGACGGCATCACGCCCTTTTTCCCACGGGCGGACAATCGTGCCGGGACCGAAGGGATCGCTGCCGACGCCGCGGAAGGAATGCCAGTAGGCGATGGAGAAGCGCAGGTGGGCGGAGAGGGTCTGGCCGTCGATGACCTCGTCGGGATTGTAATGCTTGAACGCGAGGGCGTTCGCTGACTTCGGGCCTTCGTAGGCGATGGTCTTGATCTTCGGGAAGTGGGCTTTGGCCTTTTTCATGGGAGCAACACAGCAGCGAAAGCGATATTGCCGGTCAGAACGAGAATAAATGGGTCAGGTGCGTGGCACGCTGAAGTAATTGAACCACGGATCACACGGATGGCACGGATTGCCAAACCGCGAGGAGCGCGAAGGGTCGCGAAGAAATGAATCGAAGCCACGGGACCTGCCTGCCCGGTCATTCGTGCAGCTCGCGGTTGATGAATTATACCAAATTCGTGCCATCCGTGTGATCCGTGGTTCAAAGGATCGGGCGGAGGGCGGTGTTCAGAACCTGGCGGTCACGCTCAGGCGCAGGGCAAGCGGTGAGCCGGGCGTGAGGTTGTTGTTGCTGTGGGCCGTGGCGTAGTAGTCGCGGTCGAGGACATTTTCGACGTTGAGCTGGGCGCGCAGGCGGTCGTTGATCCGGCAGAAAATAGCGGCATCAACCCGGGCGAAGCCGGGCAGGCTGACCGTGTTGTCCGTCGAGGCGTAGATCTCGCCGCGATAAATCCAGCCCAGGCCAAAACCCCAGGTGGCGTTCAGGTCGTACCGGTTCCAGAGCGAGGCGCTGTGGCGCGGTAGCTGCGCGAGGCGGGCGCCTGCCTGAATGGTGGCGGACTGCGTGGCCTTGATCTCGCCTTCCTGATAGGCGTAACCGCCGGTGATGCTCCAGCGGGTGTTGATCCGGCCGGACAGCCCGAGCTCGAAACCCTCCGTGCTCTGGCCGTCGACCAAAATGGATCGCGTGACATCGGCCGGATCGGTCACCACGACGTTGCGGCGGTCGAGCTGGTAAACGGCGGCGGAGAACGAAAGTTCGGGCCGGGCGTCCCATTTGACGCCGAGTTCGATATTCTCGAATTTTTCGGGATCAAAGGCGCGATTGGTGAGGGTGAGCGAGGCCAGTTGTTCGCCAGCGCGGGGCAGGCTCGATTCCGAGTAGCTGGCGTAGACGGAAGCCGTCGGCGCGGGTTTCCAGATGAGGCCGGCGCGCGGCGAGATCAGGCGGTCGCGTTGCGAGATCGTGGTGCCGGTGCGGTGATTGCGGAAATCGACGGTGAAGTTCTCCAGGCGGGCGCCCAGGACGGCCTGCAACTGCGGGAGCAGCGTGAGCTGGTCCTGGGCGTAGACGGCGACGGTGTCGGCGACGCCGTGGTTGCTGGCATCGGTGGCGCTGGGCTGGAACGAGACCGGATGCGTGTAGCGCGGACTGGTCAGCGGGACCGAGACGGAGGTGGTCGACGGACTGACGGCGGTGAAATAGCCGGTGTTGCGCAGGTTGTCGGTCTCCTGGCGGCCGAGTTCGAGGCCGACGAGGATCACGTGTTCAATCCTCCCCGTCCCGGTCGTGTAAACGAGGTCGGTCTGGTTGAAGAAGTTTTCGCGGTCTGTGTCGTTGTTGTAGGCGGAGATGGCGACCGTCGTGCCGGCGGCATTCACGGCTCCAGGGAAGACGTTCTGGTAGAACTTGGCGTAATCCGCAAAGCGGGTCGTGTTGCGCAGGGTGAGACCGTGGCCGAAGTCGTGATGGAGGGCGGCGTTGAAGGCGCGAACCGTGGTGTGGGTGGGGCTCTGGGCGGGATCGCCGAAAAAGGTTTCCGCAGCGACCGCCAGCGGGCGGCCCTGGTAGGAGGGCACGCCGCGGTCGGCGATGCGCTCCTCGTGGAAGTATTCAAATCCGGCGCGCAGGGTGGTGCGCGGGGCGATTTGGCAGGCGAGGGTGGGATTGGCGGCGTAGCGGCGCAGGGTGAAGCCATCGCGGTAGCTTCGGGAATCCTCATAGAGCCCGTTCACGCGCAACGACAGTCGGTCGGAAACAGGATGCCCGAAATCGACCGTGGTGCGGTATTGTTCCCAGGCACCGACCGTGAAGGCCAGTTCGCGGACGGGAGTCTGGTTGGCCTGCTTGGTCACACGGTTGATGAGACCGCCGGGACCGCCCCGGCCGAAGATCATGGCGTTGGGGCCCGTCAGGGCCTCGACGCGGTCAACGTTGTAGAAATCGCGGAAATACTCGACGTCGTCGCGGATGCCATCGAGGAAGAAACTGGCCGTTGAACTGTTGCCGCGCAGGACCGGGGTGTCGCGGTTGCCTTCGCCCTGGGCGATGCCGACGCCGGGCATGTAACGAACGACATCACCCATGCTGCGCATGGCCTGGTCATCAATCAGTTCGCGGGTCACGACCGTGATGGACTGGGGGACATCAACGAGAGGGGTGTCGGTCTTGGTGGCGGCAAGACTTTGACGGGACTGATAGCCGGCAGCGGAGCCTTGGCTGCCATAGACCTCCATTTCAGACAGGACCACCGGGTCGGCATCCCGGTCGTAGATTAATTCATCGTCATCGGCAGCGAAGGCCGGACTCGAGGCCATCGGCGCGGCAACCAACGTCAGTGCCAGGAAGCAACCGAGACGGAATTTGACCGAAGTGACGGGAGGAAAGGTCTTGCTCATGGAAATTGAGAGGAGACGGGCGGTTATTAAAAGCGAACAAGTCTCAATAGCAGAAAAACCGGAGATCCTGTCAATGAATTTAATGAGAAAGCATCTCAGTCTCATATAATATGCAGGTTGACGTTGCTGACTGACAAGGCTTTAACCTTCGCCATGGCGGAGTCACTTTTAGTTAATCTCAACGAGCGGAGTTACGAAATCCGCTTTGACCGGCAATTGAGCGATGAGATTCAGGCCAAGGTGCGTGAGTTGCGCGCGGCGGGC
Organism: uncultured Opitutaceae bacterium; assembly: GCA_964518665.1. Classification (GTDB taxonomy): domain Bacteria; phylum Verrucomicrobiota; class Verrucomicrobiia; order Opitutales; family Opitutaceae; genus UBA2377. The sequence continues at coordinate 17,148 of CAZFHG010000026.1, forward strand.
TACCCGGTGGCGGTACTGTGCGACCGCAATGTTGCGCAGACTCAGGCTTCGGCTCTGACCGCGATGTTTGGCGACGCTCCCAGGTGCATCGTGGCTGCGGGTGAAGGCACGAAATCACTGGCCGGCTTGGGCGAAGTGCTGGAGTTCCTCGCGCAAAACCGCGTTGACCGTGGAGGAGTGTTGTTTGCGGTCGGAGGTGGCGTGATCGGCGATCTCGGCGGCTTTGCTGCGGCGAGTTACCTGCGCGGGATCGCCTTCTACCAGGTGCCGACGACGTTGCTGGCGATGGTGGACAGCTCGGTGGGCGGCAAGACCGGGATCAATCTCGCCGCGGGCAAGAATCTGGCCGGGGCGTTTCACCAGCCGCGCGGAGTCTACATTGCGACGGATCTATTGCGCACACTGCCGCCGCGAGAGTTTGCCGCGGGTATGGCTGAGGTCATCAAGTACGGATTGCTCGCCGAGGCGCCCTTGTTTGCCCGCTTGGAGAAGAATCCGTTGACGGTGTTGTCAGACGATCTCGCGACCGTCATCCGCCGCTGCTGCGCGATCAAGGCGCGGATCGTCGAGGCGGACGAGCGCGAACTCGCCAAGGAGGGCGGCCGGGCGCTGCTCAATCTCGGCCACACTTTCGGCCATGCGATCGAGCAGGCAGCCGGTTACGGGCATTATCTCCATGGCGAGGCCATTGCGATCGGACTCGTGGCGGCGGCGCAACTGTCGCACCGGCTCGGGTTGATTCCCGAATCTGCGATCGGGCGGATTGAAAAAGTGCTCGCGGCGCATGCGTTGCCTGTACGTTTAAACGCGCCGTTGCCGCTGGCGGTGCTGATGGCGGCGATGGCGCGCGACAAAAAAGTGCGCGCCGGACTGCCGCGTTTTGTGGTCATGCAGCGGCTCGGCGAGGCGGTCACCCGCGACGGCGTGCCTGCGGTGCTGGCGGAGGAATGCTTCCGTTCAATCGGTGCCAGCTGAATTTGTTGGGCGGGAATTCAGATCCCCGCCCTTCATACAGAGAATGAAGTGACTTTTTTCCGTTTCAGGGTAGAAAGAGACCATGGCCGCCACCGACGAAGGGATTGTCCGCGAGTATTTCGAACAGAACGGATTTCTGGTCCGTCAGCTGCGCAAATATCAGGTGCAGTCCCGGCGGAAAACGAGCGCCGAGGAGGTGGACCTGCTCGTCTACAACCCCGCCTGGGAGCACGGCTCACGCAAGCCGGACTTCTTTCTGTTTTCGAACGAACTGCCCTTCATCCAGAAGGCAGTCGTGGCGGTGAAGGGCTGGCACACCGGCGTGTTCACCCCGACCATGCTGCGCAGCAGCCCGGAGATCTTCGGTTTCCTTGAGGAAAACGTGCTGAAAAACGTTACGCGGTTTTTTCCGCCTCCGGGTCCGGGCGAGGGCGACGTGACCAAGATCCTCGTGCTGCCGAGTCTGCCGACGGCCGAGCCTTTCCGTTCCCAGAGCGTGGCCCTGCTCAAGGAGCGCGGGGTTGATGCGATCATCTCCTTCCGTTCCATGCTGCTGGACCTGCTCGAGAAGATCGAGGTCAACCAGAACTACACCAAGAGCGACACCCTGCAGGTGATGCGGCTGATGAAAAACTACGATCTGCTGAAGGACACGCAGCTCGACATGTTCCCCGAGCGCGCCGGCGGGGCGGGACGGAAAGCGAAAGCCTGAGCCATGGCGACCAGCATCCATCCCACGGCCATCGTTGAAGCGGGGGCCCAACTCGGCGCCGATTGTGAAATCCAGGCCGGCGCAGTCATCACCCGGCACTGTGTGCTCGGCGACCGTGTGGTCGTGCATCCTTTCTCGGTCGTGGGCGGGGATCCGCAGTATTTGAAATTCGAACGCACTACCCAGTCGGGCGTGCGCATTGGGGCAGGCACCGTGATCCGCGAACACGTGACGATCAACCGGTCTATCCATGCCGGCGAGGCCACGGTGATTGGAGAAGATTGTTTCCTGATGGCGGCCAGCCATGTCGCGCACGACTGCGCGATCGGCAGCCACGTCGTGCTGGCCAACAATGCCATGCTCGCCGGGCATGTCAGCGTGGGCGACCACACCTTCGTCGGCGGCGGGGCGGGCATCCACCAGTTCTGCCGCATCGGCGAGAGCGTCATGGTGGCGGGGCTCGCCCGCATCACCAAGGACGTGGCGCATTTCGTGATGGTCGCGGAGCGCGATGAAGTCATCGGCTTCAACGGGGTCGGCCTCAAGCGTCGCGGCTTCCCGCGGCCGGCCATTGTGGAATTGAAGGCGGCGTTTCAGGAAATCTTTTTCACTCCGGGCAACATCCGGACCGTGGCGGCGACGCAGCTCGCGGCGGGACGTTTCACCAGCGCCGAGGCGCGCCGCTTCCTGGAGTTTTTCGCCGGCGGCAAGCGGGGCTTTGCCCGGGCCCGGCGTGCCGCCGTCAACGAGGCCGACGATGGGGCCTGAGCTGGCAATCACTTGCGGCGATCCCGCCGGCGTGGGGCCGGAGATCATTGTGAGCTGGCTCGCCGAGCACGCGGCTGAAGCCCGCCATCTGACCGTCATCGGCCCGGTGAAGTGGCTGGCAACCTTGCCGGATACGGTGCGTAAAATAGCCGTGGGCATCGAGGACTATGCGGCCAACCCCGGCGAGCCGACCGGGGAAAGTGCGCTGGTGGCCTGGGCGGCCATGGAGCGCGCCGCGGAGGGTTGCAGGACCGGAGAATTCGCGGGCGTGGTCACCGGACCCGTCAGCAAGTCGGCCCTGGCCCGCATTGGGTACACCTGGCCCGGCCAGACGGAATTTTTCGCGGCCCGCTGGGGCGGCGATCCGGTGATGGCGTTCTGCGGCGGCCGACTGCGCGTGGTGCTGGCGACCTGGCATGTGCCCCTGTGCGAAGTGCCGCAACTGCTCGGACCGCAACTGCTGCACCGCACCATCGCGGCAGCGGACATCTTGGCGAGGGCGGAAGGCATCATCGCGCCGCGCATCGGCGTCTGCGGCCTCAATCCGCATGCGGGCGAGGACGGGCTTTTGGGCGAGGAGGAGCGCGATCTCCTCAATCCTTCGCTGGCCAAGCTCCGGACGGAATTTCCCGGGCTTTCTTCCTGTCAGCCGGGCGACACGATTTTTGCCCGGGCACTACGGGGCGAATTTGATGTCGTGGTGGCGCTTTACCACGACCAGGGCCTGGCCCCGCTGAAGGCGGTGGATTTCGACGAGGCGGTGAACGTCACCCTCGGCCTGCCGTATGTCCGTACCAGTCCCGACCATGGCACGGCCTTCGGCATTGCCGGCAAAGGATTGGCGCGAACGACGAGTTTTGCCAATGCGGTCATCGTCGCGCGGCGCTTGCTCCGGGAGCGTACCCGGCAATAGTGCCGGCCTCATGTCCGCCAACACCGACACTTCCACACCACCCGCACCGGGCGCCGTCGCTCCCGCGGTTGTGCGCGAGGGCAATGAAAACCTTGTGCGCCTCACCGAGGCGGCGGGGCGCAAGGTGGCGGCGTTGATCGCCCGTGAACAGCAGGGGGAGTTCCTGCGCATCGCCATCAACGGCGGCGGATGCAACGGCTTGAGCTACAAGCTGAAATTCACTGGCGAGCCCCGTCGCGGCGACATTCTGGTACGGTCCGCCAGCATCCCCGTCCTGGTGGACAGCAAGACCGCGCTCTACCTCAAGGGCACCGTGCTGGACTACTCCGACAAGCTCCTTGCGGGCGGATTCAAGTTCACCAACCCCAACGCCAAGGCTAGTTGCTCATGCGGCGAAAGCTTCAGCGTCTGACCTCCGAAAGGGTGCGGCACCTTAAATAGGTGTTGTCATCAGGTAATTTACCCCCGAAAACCCCTTCTGACCCAGTCACCAGCCCAACCTTATTGATGGCCAACTCGTTCCCCTCCGCCGGCGGCAATCGCCCAGGCAATTACCAGCGTCGTGTTAATAACGACCCGTTTGCGAACATCCGTCGCAATCACCGTATCAAGGTTCCGCAGGTGCGCGTAATCTCTCCCGAGGGCAAGCAACTCGGGGTCCTCGACACTCCCAAGGCGATCAATCTCGCGCTCGAGGTCGGCCTCGACCTCGTCGAGGTCGCCCCCAATGCCACCCCCCCGGTGTGCCGCATCATGGATTTCGGCAAGTACGTGTACGAGGAGCAGAAGAAGCACTCCCACGTGAAGGCCACCGCGAGCAAGATCAAGGAGATCGAATTCACGGCGCGCATCGCCGACGGCGACTTCTTCACCAAGCTCCGCCACGCCGAGGAATTCCTCGGGCACGGTAACAAGGTCAAGATGCGGCTCAAGTTCCGCGGCCGCGAAATGGCGCACACCGAGCTCGGCTTCGGCGTGATGAAGCGCGCGGTGGACGAACTCGTCGGCATGGGCCATCCGGATTCCGAGCCCAAGCTCATCGGTCGCAACATCAACGTCATGCTGACGCCGTTGCCGACCAACAAGCGCAAGCCCAAGTTCACCGTCGAGGAAGAAGCCCCCGAGGACGACACTCCGCCCGCGGGCTCCTGAAGGAGGCTGGTGCGTTGTTCCGCCCTCAGAACCGCCGCCGCCTGCGTGCTGCTGCTGAGTGCGGTGGCTGTCACCGGCCTCGGACAGACGGCATCGCGGTCGGCGCCGTCACGGCCGCTGGCCAAGGTGCGGCTGGCCGGAGCGGATTACTATGATGCCGCCGATTTCGGTTCGCGCTTCGGCCTGAAGGCCACCCGCAGCGACGAAGGCCGCAAGCTCACCCTGAAGAGCGCCTGGAGCACCATCGTGCTCGAGATGGATACGCGCGAGAGTTCCATCAACGGGGTGCGCGTCTTCCTGGGCGAGCCGGTTCGCGAACACCGCGGTACGCTGCACCTCAGCCGCATCGATGCCGAGAAACTGCTGACCCCTATTTTACTGCCCGGCTCGGGCGAGAGCCAGATCCCCGTGGTCCGGACCATCGTGATCGATCCGGGCCATGGCGGGGGCGATCCCGGCATGCAGAACAAGGCGCTCAAGCTGGAGGAAAAATCCCTGACCCTCGACACGGCCCTGCGCCTGAAGAAATTGCTGGAGCGCCAGGGCTACCGCGTGGTGCTCACCCGCAAGGACGACCGCGAACTGGCGCGGACCAAGAAGGCGGATCTGCAGAAACGCGGCGAAATGACCGTCGGCGCGCGCGCGGACCTCTTTATCAGCTTGCATTACAACTCAGTGGAAAATGGCGCCGACCGTGTCACCGGCGTCGAGGTCTATTCGCTCACGCCCCAGTACCAGTACTCTCACAGCGATCCCGACCGCGAGGACAGCACCGTGGCCATCGCCAACCTCGGCAACCGGCAGGACCATTGGAATGCGCTGCTTGCGTACACCCTGCACCGTGAACTCCTCAACGGGCTCAAAGCTTCCGACCGCGGCCTGAAGCGCGGGCGGCTGGCCGTGCTGCGGGTGACCTCCGCGCCCGCCGTGCTGGTCGAGGCGGGCTTTCTTTCCAACGAAACCGAGGCCCGGAAGATCGCCACGCCGGCCTACCGCCAGAAAATCGCCGAGGCGATTGCCGAGGGTGTGCGCATCTACGCCAACACCGTGGAAGGCGTGCGCCGCCAGCGCGCGTCGGCCAGGCCCTGATTCTTTTCCGTCCATGAATTCATACCGAATGCTCGTGTTTGCCCTCTTGACCGCCGTCGCCGGCCTTTCGCCGCTCGCCGCCTGGGACGATGAAGGACATCGCATCGTCAACCGTCTGGCCCTGGCCGGGCTCCCGGAGGATTTTCCGGCCTTTGTGCGGGCACCCGCGGACGCCGAGCGCATCGTGTTCCTCGCCTGCGAGCCGGATCGCTGGCGCAGCAACCCGGACCTGCCGATCAAGCATGCCAACGGCCTCGATCATTACCTCGACCTCGAGATGCTCGCGTGGGCTGGGCTCACCCCTCAGACCGTTGCGCCGATGCGCTACGTCTTTGCGTCGCAATACGCCGCCGGCCGGATCGTCAATCCTGGCGCCTATGCGACGATTGATCCGACCAAGAACGTTGAGCGTTCCCGCGAGTGGCCGGGTTTTGTGCCTTGGGCAGTCTGCGAGAATTTCGGCCGGCTCAAGGCGGCCTTCTCGTACCTGAAGACCTTTGAAGAGAATGGCGGCACGCCGGAGGAGATTGCCAACGCCCAGGCCAACATCGTCTACGTCATGGGCGTGATGGGCCACTACGTCGGGGACTGCGCGCAGCCGTTGCACACCACGGTGCATCACAATGGCTGGGTGGGGGAGAACCCGTCGGGTTACAACCCGCGACCGGGCATTCACGCCTGGATTGATGGCGGGTTCATCGCCAAGACCAAGATCGGCTATGCGGATTTGGTTTCGCGGGTGGAGCCGGCGCAACCGCTTTCACTCGCGGCGGCCCCCGAGGGACAGGATGCCTTTTTCACGGCCGTCATGAGTTATATTTTGGAGCAGCACCAACTGGTCGAACCACTCTACGCGCTCGAGAAGGCTGGCAAGTTCAAGGGCGGGTCCGCCGACGAAAGCGCGGAGGGCCGCGCATTCATCGAGGGGCAATTGCTCCGCGGCGGCCGGATGTTGTCGGCCATCTGGCTGACAGCATGGCGGTCGGCGCCCGTCGACACCTATCTGCGCGCGCAGTTGCTCAAGCGCCAGGCGGACGCGGCCCCGGCACCCTGATCAGGCGGCGGGCTTCCAAGCCAGGACCAGCGCACCGACGACAATCAGCGAGCCCCCGAGCCAGTGCTGCCAGGTCAGGCGTTCGCGCAGGATGACCGCGGCGAGGACAATGGCGAACACCACGCTCAGCTTGTCGATGGGCGCGACGCGCGACACCTCGCCGAGTTGCAGGGCCCGGAAATAGCACAGCCACGACAGGCCGGTGGCCACGCCGGACAGGCCGAGCATGAGCCACGTGTGGCGAGAGACGGCCGCCAACTGCGCCATGGGCACGAGGCTCAGGGCAATGGCCCAGGTGAAGACCAGCACCACGGTCGTGCGGATGGCAGTGGCCAGGTGGGAATTGATGTCCGCGACGCCGATCTTGGCGAGGATGGCAGTCAGGCCGGCGAACAGGGCCGAGAGCAGCGCCCAAGTGAGCCAGGAATTTATCATGGGAGGAAGGCCGGTACGGGAAAGCTTATGGATAATTACCTTACGAAGTGACTCGTCCTTGGGTAGCGCCCGGCCTCTGGACGGGCGGTTCGGGATGCGCCGGCCAATCACGGCCCGTGCGGAGGCCGAGCCCTACTTGGCGTGGCATTACACCAAATCTGGTGTCACGGCTTTGGGTAATCATCAGTGGCTGGTCAGGCGGGCTTGGTCGCTCCGCGGTAATGAATCACGCGGACCTTTTCCATCGTGACGAGGCCGCCGCCCATCATGGGCTCGAGCACGGGCAGAAAGGCCTGGATTTTCACCTCCGTGTCCACGATTTCGATGACCATGGGCAGGTCATCGGAGAGGCGGAGGATCTTGGCGGTATGCAGATGGCTGCTCGCGCCGAAGCCCAGGGGGCTGCGGAGCACAGTGGCGCCGGCGAGCTTGAGTTCGCGCGCCTTGAGAACGATGGCCTCATAAAGGGGCTGATGCCCGTGGCGGTCGGATTCGCCGACGAAGATGCGCAGCAGGACGGAGTCTTCGGGCAGGGTCATGGTCAGGATCCTTTCAGGGAGTTGAGGTAGACGGCGGCAAGATGTCCGAGCCAGACGGCCAGCAGGCAGGCGAAGACCGACCCTGTCACATTGCCGCCCGCCTGCCACCACTCACCGTCGCGCACCAGGTTGAGGGTTTGCAGGCTGAAGGAGGAGAAGGTCGTGAACCCGCCCAGCACGCCGGTCATGAAAAACTGCCTTCCACCGGGCGACACGAGCAGGCGACCGTCGGGGGAGGTGAGCGTGGCGAAGAAGCCGATGACGAAGGAGCCGGAGACATTCACCACCAGGGTGCCCCAGGGAAAAGTCTCGCCAAACTG
>CAZFHG010000027.1:0-25023 GCA_964518665.1 uncultured Opitutaceae bacterium
GCAATTCTTACAAGCGACGACCTTACAGGCACAGTTTACCCCCAATACTGGCTGCCTGGAGATCGCTGGGTTCTTGGAACAATGTACTCTTTTATGCGTAGTGCAAAGGTTATTTTGATCGATACCGACGAGCTTAAAATCTATAAAGTCATTGATGGAAAAGCTGTTGGTCTTTTAGAGAAACAGTCCATTATGGACTCTGCAAATCGTGATTGTAAAAGATGATACTACTTTGGTGTTTTGTGGAATTTCACATTGATGACACGGATGGAAAACCTGAAATGGCCCCAGAAGGCACATAAAGAACTTTATGTTTTACAGTCCTTGCACAGGAGGACGCAGAGGAAGCAGAGGTATTGGATTCAGAACTCTGCTCCCACTGCGTCCTCCTGTAAAAGGTTTGGCCCAAATGTGTCTTCTGAGCCTTTTGTGGCCATTATCTTGGCTTCGGATCCGCATCCGTGACATCCGTGCAATCCGTGGTTAAAAACTCCGTCCTCATGAGGCTTCTCTCCGTGGTGCTCGCGCCCGTGCTCCTCCTCCTCGCCGGCTGCGGCGGCAAGGGAGGCAACGACCGCATGATCGTTTACAACTGTGCGGCGAACACGGCGGAGATCGCGGCGCTCAAGCCGGCGCAGGAGAAATTCTTCGCCCGTACCGGGATCCGCGTGAAGCTCAACCCGTTCAGCGGCGAGGAGAAGCTCTACGCGATGATCGCGGCGGGGCAGGCACCGGACGTGTTCTACACCAACAATGCGGTGCGCGACCGGCTCGCCGCCGAGGGCCGGCTGCTCGACCTGCGGCCGTGGGCCGAGCAGGATCCGCTCTGGGCAAAACTGCGCCCCGAGGTGCGCGCGGCGGCGGCCTCCGTGGACGGCGGCATCTACAGCCTCGGGAACTGGACGCATACATGCGGCGTGTACTATGACCGCGCAGCGTTTGCGGCGGCCGGCATCGCCCCGCCGACGGCCGGCTGGACCTGGGCCGACCTGCGCGCGGCAGCCAAAGCGCTGACCCGCGACGACAACGGCGACGGCAAACCTGAGCGCTACGGAGTGTTCATCCCCGCGCACTTCATCGAGGCGCTGGAGCAGATGAATCATGCGCCGGTCCCGCATGATGCGCTTTTCCTTTCCATCCCGCCCGAGGCCCGCGAGGTGTACGGCGAATACCTCGGGCTCATCCGCGACGGGGTCATGCCCGACATCCGACGCGTGCAGGCCCTGGGCATGCAGGCGGCGCAGATGCTGCAATCCGGCCGCGTGGCGATGCTGGTGGAAGCGGTCCCACATCCAGGACTCGTGGAAACCCTGACCATCGACTGGGCGGTGGCGCCGCTGCCGCGCTTCGGGACGAAGGAGCCGCGCTATTTCCGTTCCGCCAGCGGCGGGCTTTCGCTGAGCGCCACGGTGAAAAATCCCGCCGATGCGTGGCGGACCCTCGCATGGCTCATCAGTGAGGCGGAACCGTACCAACCCAGCCCCGTGCTGGCCGGCGTGCCGTTCGTGGCGGCGTGGGAGGAAAAATATCCGAAGCTTCGCGGTCGGGGTTTCCGTGAAGTTTGGAGCCTCAGTGAACAGCATCCCGGCGGCGATCCGCGGTATTTTGTGCGGTTTGCGAGCTGGTCCATGGGTCCGGTCATGACCCGCTTTCAACCCTGGCTCGACCGGCTCTGGTCCGGCGATGCCACCGTGGACCAGGTGATCGCAGCGGTGCCGGAGATCAACGCCGAGGTCCGGCGCGATCTGGAGCGGCAGGCGAATTCCACGGCGTTGCGACCCGCTTGGAAAGCAGCGCTGGAACGCGCGCTGGCGGAGGCGCCCAAATGAAGCGGACGCTAAAAGTAGAGCAGGTCTCCGACCTGCCCAAGCCGCGCACCCGCCGGCGTGCAATCCAGGTTAGGTCAAAGACCTGCCCTACTTGGGATCGTGACCAGCGGTTCTCTTTCGAATCCACGGCCCGCGACAGCGGACGCATCCGGCTCGGCCGCACACTCGTTGCGGAAATTCGTCAGTTGGAATTGATCAATTACCGCCCGGCGCGCGGTGCGGCGCCGCTGGTGGGCGAGGATGTGGGTGTACCGCTGTTCTGGCGGCAGTATGGCAACCACCAGGACCCCGAACGCAGCGCGAATTCGCACCGCCGGTTGACCTTGCTCGCGTCGGGTCCGGGCTGGCTGCAACTGCTTGCCACCGGTCATACGCGTTCGAAGAGCATCGCGAGTGCTTTCGTTGTGACGGTGCACGTGGATTCACCAGGCCGGATCGCTTTTGATATGCAGGCGCGGTTGGAGGTGTTGCCCGGTCCGGGCTGGCTGGTGACGCCGCATCCGGATCATGGCGAGGTGACCTTCTGCACTTTGTGGCCGGCGGGAGTGTTCGCACCGGATGGGCGCGCGCCCAAGCGCTACCAGTCCTATCTGGTCCTCCGCGGCTCGAAAGTCAGCCGCATCGAACACCAGCACCTGGGCAGTCCCGACAAATACCATATCCGATTGAGCGCGGGAGACCGTTTTGCGTGGGTGCTGGAGGACATCAATCCGGTCATCACGCTGTTGTCTGCCCCACGGGTGGAGGCGGGCGTTTGCGCCTACATGTGGGACACGCATTTCGGGCTGAAAATCTGCCGGGCCGGTCGGCCGGTAACCTTGCGACCCGGCACGGTGCTCACCGCCGGCTACACTCTCTCCGCGTCCTCACGCGCCGCTGCGCGTCCATGGATCAAGCGAGCCAAATTGCTTTCACCCGGGTCGGCCGCGGACACTCCTGTCTGGACTGGTGGGCGGCATACGTTTCAGGAGACCTTCCGCAGCGCGACCATTGATCGCAACACGGCGTGGCCGTGGGAGACAGCGGTGATCCGCGGTGAGGCCAGGCACGCGGTATTTGCGCGCGATACGCAGACCGGTTGTTCGGATCGGTATTCGTTGCGAATCATCCATCGCACTGCGGTGCAATCGTGCTGGCGCGCTTCAACGCTCGGACCGGCATTCGGCGAACCGGCTTTTCGCCGCGGCGGCCGGCTGCGTCTGCGAGCCATGGTGCGCACCCGGGATTTGCGGGGCGAAGTGAGCGTGGCGCTGCGCCTGCACCGGACGGGGCGGGGCAGCGTGTTTGATGCGACAACGTACGAGACTCATCTGAGCCCCGTGGTGAAGGCGGCCAATCGAGATTGGCTGGAGCTGATCGTGGCTACACCCGCGATCGCTCCTGCGCCCGACCGGGTGCATGTGTTGCTGCAACTGAACGGAAAAGGCACGGTGTGGTTCGATGACGTGGAGTTCACGCGTCTGCCATGAAACGGAGCCGAAGCGGAAACCACTGATACACACTGATGGGCGCTGATGACAAACAGTCCATGGGTAGGGCCCGACCTCCGGGCGGGCCGGGGTTGCTCAGCGGTAGCTGCGAACGTGAGCGAGTGGAGAGAAGCGACGGCGATGCAAAACGGTTCGAAAGTAGGGCGGGTCTCCGATCGGCCCTGGGCAGGTCAAAGACCTGTCCTACTTTGTTGGCGGCGAAAGGAGTGTTGGCATGAAACTGAAATTACGAGCCGTTCGTCCCGGGGTCTTTCGTGCCAAACAGCCGCGTGTTTTGAGCCGCCCCGTGTTGGTCGAAGTTGGCCTGACCCTGCCTGCCGGTTATCTGGAAAAGCACTGCCGCTACGCCCGGCTCAAGGACCCGGCGCAGGCGCCGACTTTCCTGAACACGGTATACGCGGAGCACCCGCCGGGTGTACGGGTGGGCCCCTGGCCGGGATGGCGGGGCATTCCGGAACTGCCGACGTTGCAGATCCGCACCGGTGGGCGCACCGCATCGGGTAAATATTACTTCCTCGGCGACGAGGAAGTGACCGGCGAATTGCGCGTGATGTTTGCCTGCGAAACCGGCCTCGGGCGGGTGATCGAGTTTGTATCATCGGATGCTGCGCTCAAACCGGTGCGGGCCCAGGTGCTCGACAACCTCCCGGCTCTCGCCCCGCCGCAGCCGGTGGCGTTGCGAGCAGACCTGCGCGGCGTACATCCGCGTCTCGTGGTGGAGACCCGCCAGGTGGAGACCCTGCGACAGGAAATCCGCGGTTCGCGCGCTCCGCACTGGCGGCGGTTGCGGCAACTCGTGCGCGGTTCCTGGGAGTTGCCTTATGCAACCACGCCCGAGGGCAAGGTGCTTCCCGGTCGCGAGCGGCTGACCGGGGCCGATCGCGCTCTCATTGTCGCGTGTACGGCGTTGCTGCAGCCGGATGCGAAATCCGCGACGTGGGCGAAGAAAGCCTATTTTGCCTACCTGCGGGAGACGGCCCGGCCCGATTTTGGTCCGCTGGGCATCGATACGCAGAGCGGGGAAGTGCTCTACATTCTTTGCGTGGGCTATGACTGGCTGCACAACGTGATGACGGCGAGGGAGAGGACCCGCGCGCGGCAGCGCCTGTGGGAAGTGGCCGCTATCTGCCGTCGACACCTGGACCCGGCCCGCCGCGATTATGCGCAGGCCCATTACCTTGGATGCGGATTGGGCATGCTGGCGTTCGCCTTTCTCTTCTGGGGTGAACACCCCGAAGCGTTTGCCTGGGCGGCGGAGTTGCGCGGGGCGCTAGGCCGCGTGCTGGCCATGCTGCCGCCGGACGGTTTTTTCCCGCACGGACTCAACCTTTGGATTTACGAACATGGTTTCCTGCTGCGCTGGCTCGAACTCTTCCGCCAGTGCACGGGCGAGGACCTGTGGCGGACGACGCCGTATTTTGCCGGCGCGTCGCGGTTCCGGGCGGCAGCGACGTCACCGGACGAAAAGTTCGGCGTGACCTTCGGCGATCCGCAATACCGTGTAACCGGCGACAGTTGGTGCCATCTGCTCATCGCCCGACGGACGGGCGAACCCGTGGCACAGGCCTTGGGCGAGGCGCTGCTCAATCAACCGCCGACTGATACCGATCACCGCCACGCTCCGCCGCGCCGGCGGGTGTATGAGCTGCTCTGGCATGCGGTGGACGAGCGCGTCGCGCTCGTCGGAGATCGGAGTTCGGAGATCGGAGATGGAACACCAGGTAGCTACGAGCGTGAGCGAGTGGTGAGGCGGCGCGGGCGGCGTGTGGTCCACTCGCTCACGCTCGTAGCTACGGGATATGAAGCTGGGAAATGGTCGCAGGCAGAGGATGATCACCGAAATTCGGTGCAATCCAAGGGTCGGGGACCGGTAGTGGAGGACGGCGTCGAAACCTTCGCCGACGGCGGTCAGGTCTTTGTACGCCGTGGCGCTACACTGGTGACGCTGCGGAGTGGCGCTCCCCTAGGCCGGCAGCGTCGTGCCGCGGGCGAGGTCGGTGGTTACGGGCATTCGGATCCCTGCAACGGAGCAATCCTGGTCTGGCGGGGCGGCACCTTTGTCGGCAGCGGGCCGGGTCCGCTCTACCGGCGCGACACGGCGTTGCACAATCTCGTGACCATCGGCGGTCGCGGGCAAATCGGCGACAGCTGCGTGTGGTTTCCCGATTTCATTGAGGAGGCGTTCATTCCATCGGTGCCGATGGTGACCTGGCGCGGTTCGAATGTGCAGATACGTGGCGAGCTCGCGGCGGCCTACCTCCCGCATCTTGGCGTGCGACGGCACACGCGGACGATACAGGTTGGGTCCGATGGTGCGTTGACCGGTGAGGATGTAGTCGAACTCAGCTCGCCTGATGTAATCACCTGGCACTGGCATACGTGGGCTAAAGTGACCGTGCGCGGTCCGGCTTTTGAACTGCATGGCCCAGACTGCCGGGCACGGCTGGTCGTTGCCCCGGAGGCAGGGACGCAGATGCGCCTGCAACCGGAGTGTTTTGTCGCTGCGTACCCGCATGAGGGCACGGTCGGCACGGAGATCACGGTCACGCGGCGGTCCCGCCGCACGGTGTTTCACTGGCGGCTGGAGTGGATGTAGTTGGAAGCGCGGACGGCCCGTCCGCAGGTTTGCATGCGGGCGGGCCGCCCGCGCTCCCAGGGGAGCAAGTCCCGCCAAATTTCGCGGCGCCTTGAGCAAGGCATGCGGTGCCGGTTCCGGGCCGACGGGTATAAAGTGCAGGCGTGGGAAACCGCGTGACGGTGGTTTCGCCTCAATGTTTTCACGCCTCGCCGCAATCTCCCTCCACCCATGAAAAGCCGCCGTGATTTTCTCAAGACCGGCCTCGCCCTCGGGGCCGTCCTCTCCACCCCTGGGTTGTCTGGTCTGTTCGCCGAGGAAAAGACCGCCGCCGCTTCTCCTGCGACCGCGACAGGCAAACGTCCGGTGCTGGTCGCGGTGCGCGATGGCGACCGCGTCCCCATGCTCGACCGCGCGCTGACCGAGCTCGGCGGGATCGGCGCCTTCGTGCGCCCGGGCCAGTCCGTCCTCATCAAGCCGAACATCGGCTGGGACGTGCCGCCGGAGCGCGCGGGCAATACGCACCCGGAGATTGTCAGCCGCCTGGTCACGCTCTGCCTGGGGGCGGGCGCCAGTTCGGTGAGCATCTTCGACAACACCTGCGACCAGTGGCAGCGCTGCTACGCCAACAGCGGCATCGCTCCCGCCGCGGAGGCGGCCGGTGCGCGGGTGATCAACGGCAAGGACCAGAGCCTTTACCGCGAGATCGAGATTCCGCGCGGCGTGAAACTGCGCCGCGCCAAGGTGCACGGGCTCGTGCTCGACAGCGACGTGTTCATCAATGTGCCCGTCCTCAAGCACCACAGCGGCGCGCTCATGACCGCCGCGATGAAGAACCTCATGGGCGTGGTGTGGGACCGTCGCTACTACCATACCAACGACATGCCGCAGTGCATCGCCGACTTCGTGACTGTGGTGAAGCCGACGCTGAACATCATTGATGCCTACCATCCGATGGTGCGCAACGGACCCCGCGGCCGGAGCGCGGACGACGTGGTGCTGATGCGCACGCTGCTCGCGTCGACCGATATTGTCGCCATCGACGCCGCTGCAGCGCGGTTGCTCGGCCACGCGCCGGCCGACGTGCGGCATGTGCAGGTGGCGGGCCAGATGGGTCTGGGCACGATTGATCTCGGAGCGGTGGACATCCGCCGGCTCGCGCTCGCCTGAAGCCATGTGGCGGCTCCGCCTCAAGCCCTTGCGTGTGGCGGGCGCGTTGCTGATTGGCGGCGGCCTGACGGTGGCGCTGCTGGATTTTCGTGATGCCGTGCCGTCCGTCCTCGGTCACTGGCTGGCGGCGGTGCAATTCGTGCCGGCGGCAATCGGCACCGCCACGGGTCTGGGGCTGGCCGCCATCGCCGCCCTCGGCGGCATACTGGTTCTGACCCTTCTGTTTGGACGGGTTTACTGCTCGGTTATTTGTCCACTGGGCGTGTTGCAGGATGTGATTGCCCGGCTGGGCGCCTGGGCGCGCGGGTCGGCGGTGAAGCTGCCCCCGGCGAAGCCGCACGACTGGCTGCGTTACGGCATCCTTGGGCTGACGCTTGCCGGGATCCTCGCCGGCTGGAGCGGCCTGACCTTCGCTCTGCTCGATCCCTACAGTCATTTCGGGCGCATCGTGACCGGGCTGTGCCGGCCGCTGGTGGTGGCGGCAAACAACGTCCTCGTCGGTCTCGGCGAGTGGCTGCAGTTTCCGCTGCTCTACCGGGTCGAACCGCCCTGGCTGGAATTTGGTGCCGTGATGCTGCCCCTGGCCATGCTGCTGCTTGTTGGCGGACTCGCGCTTGGTCGCGGCCGGTTGTTTTGCAACACAGGCTGTCCGGTGGGCACCGTGCTGGGACTCGTAGCGCGGAAGGCCGCGTGGCGTTTGACCATCCGGCGGGCGGCGTGTGTGAAATGCGGCGACTGTCTGCGCGTCTGCAAGGCCCAGTGCATCGACCTGCGCGCCGGGACGATTGATGCCTCACGCTGCGTGGCCTGCTTCAATTGCATCAGCGCCTGCGAGGAGCATGGCGTGGTGCATGATTATGCGTGGACCAAGGTGCCCGCAGTCGAAGACGAATCCGAGGCAAGGGACACCGAGGGAGAACCCGAACTGGAACCCACGGCACCGCGACAATCCCAGCCGGCGAACCCTGGACGGCGGATTTTCCTGGCCGGCGCGACGGCCGTGATCACGGCGCGGACAGTGCCGGAGTTGGCCACCACGGTGACAACGCCGCCCGATCCCAACGCCAGCACCGCGGTTTGCCCGCCTGGTGCGCACAGCCTGGATCGCTACCTGAGCCGATGCACGGCGTGCCATCTGTGCGTGAGCGCGTGCCCGACGCACGTGCTGCAACCGGCGCAACTCGAATACGGTTTCGCCGGGTGGCTGCGGCCGCGGCTGGATTTTCAAAAGTCGTTCTGCAACTACGACTGCATCCGCTGCGGCGAGGTCTGCCCGACCGGGGCGATCACGCGACTCGCCCTGCCGGAGAAGCAGTTGACCCGGATTGGACGGGCATGCCTGCAGATCGATCTTTGCGTGGTGAAGCGCGACGGTACCGAATGTGCCGCGTGTTCAGAACATTGTCCGACCAAGGCGGTGGAAACCGTGCCTTATCGCGACAACCTGCGGCTGCCGGAAGTGAAGGCGGAGTTGTGCATCGGCTGCGGGGCGTGCGAGTTCGCGTGTCCGGTCGTGCCGGAGAAGGCGATCAAGGTCACCGGCCGCCGCCACCACGAGTTGGCGGAAAAGGCGGTCGAGGCGAAACCCGCCCAGCCTGTCGCCGGGGATTTTCCATTCTGAATTTTGGCCGCAAAAAGGCGAAAAATCAGACCGCGGATGCGTGATCAAGGCGCCTATAGGCGCGCGGGTGGGCAAGGAAACCGGACTGTAATTTGCGCCTCTTTGCGGCCAATACTCCGGATTCCGATATTGGATGCTTAAATCCAATTGATCGCATCCACCGGAAAACCAATGTCACTCCATGCCCCAGATTCGCCTCGCCGTTGTCCTGGCCCTGCTAGCGTCGTGGATCCTTGCGGCGGCGGAGCCGGAGAAGTTTTCTCCGCGCGCACTGCAGCGTGAGCCGGCGGCGCCGATGCTGGTTTCACCGCAGGTCGGTGACGTGCTGGCGGATGCCGTGGTGACGGCTTCGCATCATGAGCCGGGGCAGGTTCCGGAATTCGCCAATAACGGCAACTTTGACGACAACATCCTCCATTGGGCGAGCAAGACGCTGCCCGCGTGGATCCGGTTTGATCTGCCGGAAGCCCGCACCGTGGCGGAGCTCCGGCTGTGGTTTTTCGCTTCGGGTGGGCGGACCTACCAATACGTCATCGAGGGCTCGGCCGACGGCACCGCGTGGCAGGCCTTGGTGGACAAGCGCGAAAATAAGACGCCGGCGACATTGCGGGCCGAACAGTGGGTCCTGCCGGCGCCCGCCAAGTTCAAGTCGTTGCGCCTGACGCTTACCGGCGCGTCGAAACCCGAGGAGGGCGTGCTCCTGCTGGAAATCGACGCCTATGCGCGGCCGGTCACGCAAGGGTTGTCGGGGTCGGTGATGGATGTGCACCGGCGGGTGATCCCGGCAGATTTGCCGGTGGCGAATGCTCCTGCGAAGTGGTCGGCGACTGCCTGGCGCGGCGAACGCGTCTCGGGACAGTTTGCCGTCTGGACCGACGGCCCTCGCGAAGGCCTGCGGGCGGAGGTGTCGGGTCTGCCGATGCCGGCCAAGGTTCGCTTCGTAAAGCAGGTGCGCGCCGACGACACACTGGCGGGCGATCTGCTCGAGGAAGCTGGACGCACCGGCATGCCGGCGGGCTCCTATCGCGTGGTCTGGCTGACCATCGAGACAACCTCGAATGTGCAGCTGGGAAAATACCAAGGGTCGCTGACGGTGCGGGCTGATGGTGTGGATCCGCTGGTGTTTCCACTCGAGCTTGAGATCTTGGCCGCAACCCTGCCGGCGCCCGCGGATTGGAAGTTCCACCTGGACCTGTGGCAGCACCCCTGGGCGATCGCGCGCTGGCACGACGTCAAACCGTGGAGCGAGGAGCATTTCCGCGTCATGCGGCCGTATCTCGAGGAACTGGCGCGCGGCGGGCAGAAGATCATCACGACGACCCTCACCGACCGGCCGTGGGGCCGGCGGGATTACGATGATTACCGTTCCATGGTGGAACACGTGCGGCTGCCCGATGGCAGCTGGCGCTTCGATTATTCGGTGTTCGACCGTTACGTTGAGTTCGCGATGAGCTGCGGCATCAAGGGGCAGATCAACGGTTACTCGCTGCTTACGTGGTCGGGTCGGCTGTACTACACCGATGCGGCGACGGGCGATGAGCGCTTCCTGCTGTGCGATACGGCGGGGCCGGAGTTTGCGGAGTACTGGGCGCCATTCCTGCGCGACTTTGAAAAGCACCTCGAAGCCAAGGGTTGGCTGGAGCGCACACGGCTGGCGGTGGACGAGGCGCCGGCGCCGATGATGAAGGCCATGTCGGAGCTCGTACGGGCCAACGCTCCGCGGCTGCGTATCAGTCTCGCCGGCAACCAGGCGCCTTCGCATTACACCGGCCTCGATCTGGCCGAGTTCAGCATCATCCTCGACCACGCCAGCGACGAGCTCCTGCGCGACATCGCCGCGCGGCGGGCCGAGGGCCGCATCACCACTTTCTACGTGTGTCTCGACCCGAAACGGCCGAACACCTTTGTCTCCAGCCCGCCAGCCGAGGCGGTCTGGATCGGTTACTACACGGCGGTGAACGGCTACGACGGCTTTCTCCGTTGGGCTTGGACGACCTGGCCCGAGAATCCGCTCCGCGACACGACTTACTGGGGCCACCCGTATCATCACTACCTCCCCGCCGGAGATGCGTTCCTCCTCTATCCCGGCCCGCGCAGTTCCGTGCGTTGGGAATTGCTGCGTGACGGATTCGAGGAATGGGAAAAGCTGCGACTCCTGCGCGAGGCGAACGGGGGCAAGCTGCCCGCCTCGCTGGCGGACTTACTCGAACGCTTCCGCAACCCCAAGGCTATGGGCGACGACGCGACGATCATTCGCGATGTCGAGGCGATGCGGGCGGCGGTCGAGGCGGTGGCGCGGGTGACGCCTTGATTCCAGGTAGGCAGCGAGCTTGCTCGCGCTCAAGCCGCGCCCGCAAGCGGGCGGCCTACGGTGGCATTTTAACCATTTTGGGTTAATCAGTGGCTGCTCGCTTCGTCTCAAGCGGCTGGCGGTTGACCACTAAGGTAGACCGGAGTTGGCTCGCAATATAACAACCCCGCGGCCCACCCCGGCCGCCAACCCCAAGCCAGCGGTCTGCTGCGGTTCCCCATGTCCGATCCCAAATCCAACCCCAAGTCCGACGACGGCCGGTCCGTCATCGACATGTCCAAGATGAGCGAAGGCCAGCGGGCCGCGCTGCAGGTCACCGAGGCCGCCCGCGAGTCGCATGACGACCCGAGCTTTGTGGCCCATCTGTTCATGGGGCGCTGGCGGCCGGACAAGCTGGCGCCGTTCACTGACGTTGCGCCGGAGGAAAAAGCATCGGCGGATCGCTTCCTGGCCGAACTCGGCGCTTACCTGAAGGCCAACGTCGATGCCGATGAAATCGACCGCACCGGCGAGATCCCGCTCGCGGTGCGCCAAGGGCTGGCACGCATGGGCGCCTACGGCATCAAGGTGCCGCGCGAATTCGGCGGGCTGGGGTTTTCGCAGACGACCTATTGCCGCGCTTGCATGCTCATCGCGAGCCACTGCATGAATGTGTTTTCGCACCTCTCCGTGCACCAGTCGGTGGGCGTGGCGCAGCCGATTCTGCTCTTTGGCACCGAGGCGCAGAAGCGCCAGTTCCTCCCGCGCGTGGCCGGCGGTGAACTCTCCGGTTTTGCCCTCACGGAAAACACCGTCGGTTCCGATCCGGCCCGGCTCCGCACGGAGGCCGTGCCCGACGGTGAGGACTACCTCATCACCGGTGAAAAGCTCTGGTGCTCCAACGGCACCGAGGCCGGTCTGCTGATTGTGGCGGCCAAGACGCCGCCGAAGCTGGTGGACGGCAAACCGCGGACGCAGATCACGACCTTTGTCGTCGAGGCCCGCGCCCCCGGCATCGAGGTAGTGCACCGCTGCCAGTTCATGGGTCTGCGCGCGCTCTACAATGGCGTCATCCGCTTCACCAACGTGCGCGTGCCGCGGGCCAACATTGTCGGGGGCGAAGGCCGCGGATTAAAGGTCGCGCTTTCCACCCTGAATGCCGGGCGCCTCTCCATTCCCGCCTCGTCGCTGGGCATGGCCAAGAAGTCGCTGCAGATTGCGCGGACCTGGAGCGGGGAACGCATCCAATGGGGCGTGCCACTCGGTCAGCATGCCGCGATTGCCGAGAAGATCCGGCGCATCGCGGCCCATGCGTTCGCGATGGAGGCGATGCTGCTCGTCACCTCCCGCGTCGTGGATCGCGACAAGAAGGCCGACATCCGCCTGGAGGCCGCGATGTGCAAGCTCTGGGGCACCGAGAAGGCCTGGATGTGCCTCGACGACGTGATGCAGATCCGCGGCGGACGCGGCTACGAGACCGTGCAGTCGCTGCGGGCCCGTGGCGAGAAACCCCATCCGGTCGAGCGCTTCATGCGCGACAACCGCGTGACCACCATCTTCGAGGGTTCCTCGGAGATCATGCGCCTCTTCATCATGCGCGAAGCCCTGGACCCGCATCTTAAAGTCGCCGGCATTGCGCTCAACACCGAGCGGCCCTGGGGCGAGCGCGTGCGCAGTGCATTCCAGTCGGCCGGTTTTTATGCGGCGTGGTATCCACGTCAGTGGCTCCCGCTGCCCGCGGCGATGCCGACGGACCTGCATCCGCGGCTGGCCGGCCACCTGCGCACGGTCGCCCGGCTGGCGCGGCGCATGGCGCGCACGCTGTTCCATCAGATGGTGAAATTCGGTCCGCAACTGGAGAAGCGACAGGTGCTGCTGGGGCGCATCGCCGACATTGGGAGCGATCTCTTTGCCCTCTCCGCCACCTGTGTATACGCCCAGTGGCGGCTCAAGGAGGGCGCGGTTGAAGCAAAGGTGCTGGCACTGGTGGACGACTTTGCCCTGCAGGCACGGGCGCGGATAGAGGCGAATTTCCGGGGCGTGAACGACAACTCCGACCAATCGGGGTATGTCCTCGCGCAGCAGATTGTCGCCGGTGAGCACGAGTGGCTGGAGCAGGGGATTATTTGAGGAAACATTCGGCTGTGCCCGACCGCGCAACGGGAAGACGCGTCGTTGGTCGTAGTGCCGGTCTTTAGCCGGCACTGGATTGAAGCGAGCAGCACCGCGGATGGACCTGATCAGCACGGACATCCGTGACCGCCGTGGTCTTGGCGAAAGCAAGCTCCGCCCTGCGTAGTGCGGCCACGGATTCACCTTTGACGCGCTTTCGCAAGCGCGGCACACTGGCGGGTGACAACCCTCACGAATATGAACGAACTGCCTCCGCTGATGCGTGATCAGAGAAAGACGGACGCCGACCACCTGCGACTTCTGGCGATATTCCATTTCATCTTCGCCGGGCTTGGCCTCCTCGCGCTTGGTTTTCTGTTTCTGCACTACTCCCTTTTGCACCACTTCCTCGACAATCCCGAGATGTGGAAGAATCCGAAGGGTGGCGGTCCGCCGCCGGCGGAATTCTTCGCGGTGTTCAAATGGTTCTATATCGTTTTCGGTCTGCTCATCATCACGGGCGGCCTGCTCAATGTCATTTCCGGGCTGTGCATCAACCGGCGCCAGCTGCGAACCTTCTCCCTCGTGGTCGGCGGCCTGAATTGCCTGCAGATCCCTTTCGGCACGGTGCTGGGCGTCTTCACCTTGGTCGTGCTGTTGCGCGACTCGGTGCGTGAGACGTATGCCGCCGCGGCGCCGTCGCCAACCTGATCCGCCCCGCCGGTGAGTGCCCGCCGCCTTGGTCGGGTTTGGCGTGTTTTCTGAGTATTCAGGCACGCAGAGCTTGTCGCGGCCGCATTGGCTTCCACCATGCAGGTTGTGCCCCGGGTTTTTCCGACCCTCATTCTCCCTTTGCTGCTGCTGGCGACCCTGGCGCGGGCCGATGAAACGCCGGACGCGGTGTGGCGGTTGCTGGCGGGCAATCTGCCCGGCGAAGCGGCGGTCGCGCTCAAGTCCGCGCCACCGACCGAACCCCGCGCCCGCGCCCTGGCGGAGGCAGTGGTTCTCACGGCCCGGCAGCCCCTCACCGATGAGCGGCTGCTTGAGGCGGAACGCCGGCTCGAGTCCCTGGCCACGGTGCCGGATGAAGTGGGGGCCGCGGCCCTGTATTTGAATGGGCGGCTGCACCAGTTGCATTTCTCGACGCCGGATTACGCGGAAGCCGCCCGTTATTATCGCCGGCTGGCGGAGCGCCAGCCGGCGAGTCCCTGGGCGCAGCTCGGTTTGGTGAAACTGGCCCTGCTCACGCTGCACGTGCTGCCTGAGGATGCGGCTCCGGCCGACCGCATCGCCTCGGCCGAGGCCCTGTTGCCGCGCGTCACGCTGCCGCCTTTGCGGCGCGACCTGCTGATCGTGCTGGCCCGCGCCCGGCTGTTTCACGAGGTCGGGATGGAGCGGGCGCGCTTCGACCTGCTGGCGGCGGACGCCATCGGCGGACTGACCGGGCTGGCGGAGGCGGACGTGGTGTTGCAGATTGGCGAGCTCTCCTTCCGGGCCGGCGATGATGCGCGGGCTGGGGAGTACTTCCGGCGCTTCCTGAAGAGCAATGACGCGGATCCGCGGGTTTACACCGTGGAGCAGCGGCTCAAGGCGATCGAAGCGCGGAAAGGCGGGCGATGAAATTGAAATTCACCCGCGGCCGGATCGCCCTGGTGTTCCTGTTGCTGGCCTACGCCGGTTCGGCGTGGTGGCTGTTCACCCGGGGTGGCGGGGTGTTGGGCGAAGGGCGCACCAAGATCAGCATTGCCCACTGGCAGATCGAATACGGCCCCCCCGACGGCCTCGCGGCGGTGATCAAGCGCTACCATGAGCTGCGTCCCGACATCGAGGTCGAGCAGGTGCTCGTACCCGGTCGCATGTACCGCCAATGGCTGCGCACCAATCTCGTCGGCGGCACCGGCGCCGACATCATCGAATACGGCTCCTTTCTGCCCGGCATGCGGGACGTGCCGGCACGTTACTTCGAGCCGATCACCGGGTTGATGAACGAGCCCAATCCCTACAACCGGGGGACGCCGCTCGAGCACGTGCCCTGGCGGAACACGTTCCACGACGGTTTGTTCAACGAGCAGCTCTACACGCCGGAAATCGGCCAGCTCTACTCGATCACGCTCTGCCAGGTCACCATGCGCCTGTTCTGCAACGAGCGGCTCCTGCGGGAGATTGTCGGGGATGATCCCGCGTTCCAAATGCCGAAGACGCTGGATGAGTTCCGGCGGCTGGCGGCGAAGACGCAGGAATTTTCCCGGCGCACGGGCCGCACGGTCTACACGCTGGCCGGGGCCAAGCTCAATGCGGAGTGGCTGCTGGAGTTCATGCTTTCGGCCACCCTGATGAACGTGAGCATCGAACTGGATCGGGACAGCCAGCTCGCGCTCTACCTGCGGGATTACCAGATCGCCTACCTGCGCGGACGCTGGAACTACCGCCGGCCGGACGTGCAGGCGGCCCTGGGCGTCATCCGCGAACTCACGGCGATGATGCGGCCGGGTTTCATCCAGCTTGAACGCGATGATGCCGTGCGGGAGTTCATGAACGGCCACGCGCTGTTTGTGGCCACCGGCACCTGGGACGCGAGCAGCCTGATCCGCCTGGCGGATTTCCCCGTGGGCATCCATCGCTTTCCCCAGCCCGACGCGGCCGATCCTGTCGTGGGCTCGTTCCAGGTGGGGCGCGCCGCCGACGGCTCCAAGCTGACGGGCATGGCGTTTTACCTCAACAAGCAGAGCCCGCACAAGGCCGCGGCCATCGATTTCATGCGTTACATTACCAGCGTGGAAGCAGGCCAGATTTTCATGGAGCACAGCGGGTGGATCTCTTCGATTCGCGAAACCAAGGTGCCGCTGCCCTTGGCGCCGGCCAAGGGTGTGCTCGACGGCCTCAGTTATGGCGGCGGCTACATGAAGACCGGGGCCGAGTCGGCGCGGGTTTTTACGCAGAACCTCTACCGGTTGGTCGGACCCCAGGGCGGGGTGGAGCAGTTTGTCGAAACGGTCGAACGCGAGATGCCCGACGCGCAGCGGGCTGATCTCCAACTCGAGGTGCGCAACCTGGTCGAGGCCCTGCGTCCGCAGGACACGGGCCTGGTCGCACGGCGGATGCTCGGCGCCGCTGAACAGGAGCGGGCGGAATTGCTGGTCGCAAGCCAGACGCTGGCGGAGAGCCAGCTCTATGAGAGCCTGGTGGTCCTGAGGGAAACGGCGCCCAAACCCTGAGCC
Source organism: uncultured Opitutaceae bacterium (assembly GCA_964518665.1). Taxonomy (GTDB): domain Bacteria; phylum Verrucomicrobiota; class Verrucomicrobiia; order Opitutales; family Opitutaceae; genus UBA2377. The sequence continues at coordinate 16,306 of CAZFHG010000027.1, forward strand.
GGGCAATCATTTCCGGACTCGCAGGCCGGGCTTGTCCGGCGGACGTAAACTACCACCATGGCAGACGTGCGTTACCCAGCCCCGCGGTTCCCCGGCATGTGCTCGGGCCCGATCTCCCTGCTTGCCTTGCAGTTGGTCCTGCTGCCCGTCCAGGCGGTGACCCCGGCCGATGCCTGGCGAGCCCTGGCCGACAGCCGGCCGCAGGAGGCGCTGCGCATCACGGCCGGTCTGCCGGACAGCCGGGAAGTCCGGTTGGCCCGGGCCCTGGCGCTGACCCATCTGCAACCTGTAACCGATGATGCACTGGCCAAAGCCGAGGTGGTATTCGCCGAATTGGCGACGGGTCAGGATGAGCTGGCCCTCGAGGCGCACTACCTGCGGGCGCGCTTGCATCAAATTCATTACGCCCGGCCCGATCCGGTCAGGGCGGCGGAGCTTTATGCCGAACTGGCCGCACGACAACCGGCCAGCCGCTGGGCCCAACTGGCCCTGGTGAAACTGGCGCTGCTGCATCTTTATGTGCTGGAGAAGCCGGCCGAACCCGAGGCGCGGCTGGTCCGCGCCGAGGAATTGCTGGGCCGGCTGTCGGAACCGGCACTGCAACGCGACCTGCATTTGCAGATCGGGCAGGCGGGTCTGCATCACGGACTGAAGCCGGAACGCGTATTGTCGCATCTTGTGGCGGCGGACCGCATCGGCGACGTGCCGGGTGTCGCGCAGGAGGATCTCGTCATGCAGATTGCCGAGCTCTCATTGCGGGCCGGCCGCCTGGCGCAATCGCGGGAATATTTTGAACGCTACCTGCGCGACTACGCCGTGAATCCGCGCTGCTTCACGGTGCGGCACCGCCTGGTCGAACTCGAAAAACTCGCCGCCCGGGAGGCCTCCCGATGAGCGACCGCACGCGCAATCGCATCGGCTTCCTCCTGTTCGCGGCGGGCTACCTGTGCGCCGTCTACTGGGTGTTCACGCGTTCGGTCCCGCTGAATTCCAGCCGGCCGGTGACCCTGCGGTTTGCGCACTGGCAGATCGAGGCCGGTCCGCCCGATGGCATCGAAGCGGTGATCAGGCGCTACGAGGAGCTGAATCCGCGGGTCAAGGTGGAGCAGCAGCTCGTGCCGGGCGCGGTTTACAAGCAATGGCTCCGTTCAAACCTCGCCGGCGGCACCGGGGCGGACCTGATTGAGTGGGGGGCCTGGCTGGAAGGCGTGCGCGATGTGCCGGCGCGCCACTTCGTGCCGGTGACGGAGGAACTCAAGCGGCCAAATCCCTACAACCGGGGCACGCCGCTCGAGCGCGAACGCTGGGAACAGACCTTCATTGACGGCTTGTCGGGCCAGCGGATCGATTCACCTGATCCCGGCCAGGTCTATGGCATTACGCTCACGGAAGTTTCGCTGCGGTTTTTCTGCAATCGCGAGCTCCTGCGCGACATCACCGGCACGGACGCGGTGCCGCAGACCTTCGCGGATCTCCGGCGGATCTTCGATCTCCTGCCGGACTATTCCCGCCGGGTCGGCCGGCCCGTCATGGGCCTGGCCGGGGCGCGCGACAACACCCACTGGCTGCTCGATTTCCTGCTCGCCGGCACGACGATGGGATTGAACTTCCAGATGGACGACTTCGGCTACCTGGCGCTTTACAACCGCCAGCTGCTGGCCGGGTACTTGCACGGGCGGTGGAAGTTCAACCAACCGGAGGTGCGGGCGGGATTCGAGCTGTTGCGGGAGGTGGCGCAGCACATGAAGCCGGGTTTCATGCAGGTCACGCGGGACGAGGCCACGCGCGAATTTCTCGGGGGCGATGCGCTGTTCATCTTTGCCGGCACATGGGATGCGACCAGTCTCCGCCGGCTGGCGCCCTTCACGGTGGGAGCGCTGCGGTTCCCCCAACCGACCCTGGACGACCCGGTGGTGGGCCGCTACCTGATCGGCCGTTCCAACGACGGCGGTGGCATCACGGCCATGGCAATGCACCTCAGCAAGCACAGCCGGCATCCGGCCGAGGCGCTCGATTTCCTGCATTTCCTGACCAGCGTCGAGGGCATGCAGCTCTTCACGAACGCGAGCGGCTGGCTGCCCTCGGTCCGCGAGGTGAAAATCCCCGCCGAGATCGAATCATTCAAGGGCCGGCAGGACGGCTTCGCCTCGGCCAATCCCTACACGCTCATCGGTTCGAACGTGAGCATGCTGTTCGCCCGCAACCTCCACCTGCTGCTGGGTGAGCGCGGCTCGGTGGCGCAGTTTTCCGAGGAACTGGATCGAATCATGCCCGAGGCCGTGCGGAGCGATTTGCAGACCGAACTTCGCAGTTCGCTCACCACCCTGAAGGGCCAGGAGATGCGCATGGTGGCGCATGCGAACCTGGCGGCGGACGAACGGTCCCGCCGCGAATGGCTGATGCTGGAGGCCGGGCAGACATTGACCGAAGGATTCGCCCTCGAAATGGCGCGGAATCTGTCCACGACGCAGCGCTGATGCCAGTCAGGCAGCGCCCGGCCTCCGGACGGGCGGAGCGACGATCGCAGGCGAATGACCAAACGCCCGTCCGGAGGCCGGGCGCTACCCATGACAGGTCATCCGTACAACAGCTCCCGCACGAGTGCGAGGTGCTCCGCATCGGTGACGTAGCGTCGTGTTCCGGGCGGAGGCTCGACCGCGGGTTGACGCGCGCCATCGACGGGATCGAGCCAGTGTACCGGACAACCGGTGACGGCGGTGAGTTGGGACAGATCGTACTCGCGCAACACGCCGGGCAGAACGAGATCGTGCGGCCAGGCAAACTCTTCCGTTGCGAGCAGGCTGGCGTAGCTCACGGGTGCTCCGCGCAACACCACGGCGGCAAATGTGCCCGGCAGCAGCGCCGCCAAGTGCAGCGCCACTGGACCCGCCGCGCCCGTGGCACTGAGCACGGTGCGGCTGCGCGGCGGCAAGGCTTGGGCGAGTTGCCAGGCATCCCGCAGGCGCATGGCCTCAGGGGCGTCGCCAATGGCCGCGCCGACGTACGCGGCAAAACGGTCGGGGGCGCCCCAATTCACCGCCTCGAATGGATGCAACGCCATGGCGGTCTCGCCGCGTCCACGCAGGTCCGCGGTGACGAGGCAGGCCTGCGGACCATTGCGATCCAAGTGGCCGACGGCGGCGGTGAGCCAGCCGCCCCGCGCGATTCCTCCCGTGCGGTCGGCCTCGTCAAAATGCCAGAGCGCCGGATGTTCCTCGCCGGGATCCATGACGGTGACCGGCACGGTGATGCCGGGTTCGGTCGTCAGGAGCCATTCCTGCCAGGTATGGAACCAGATGCGCTGGGAGGCGCCGCGCGCGGCCAGATGCGGCGGGGGCATCAAATCCGTGAAGCCATTCAACCGGCGGATGGTTTCCACTGAGGGACGATCAGGCCGCGTGCTGGCCATAGTGGCCGCCCGGGTCACCGTCAGGGAACGCATGTGCACCGAGGTATCGGGGCGGCATTGCATGGCGACGGGTTCCAGCAAGGGGAAGTCGGCGTCGACCGGAGCAGGCAATGGGTGCTGCGACGGCAGATTCCACCACTGTCTCACCCAGCCCGCGAATTCCGCGGCCTGCCGCAGGGTGTAGGCGTGACCGCCTTCGTCGGTGAAAAATCGGAAATTTCCGGCTGCGCCGGCTGCCGCATAGCGATCCGCGATCCGGGCCGCATCTCGGGCGGTTTCCGCGATGTCGAACACTTCGTCCTCCCGTCCAGCCATCAGCAGCAGCGGACGGGGGGCAAGGGTGGCGCACAGGTCCAGGTCATCAAGACCATCACGCAGGCGGCCGGGCATGAGGGTTTCCGGGCAGGAGGCGTAGGCGGCATCGAGCACGAGCCAGCCCAAGGGGGCAAAGCAGCACGAAGGCCCGATGACCGTAATGCGGTCGTCGAGCAGCGCGGCGAAGATCGAGGTATTGCCGCCACCGGAGACGCCCGTGGCCGCCACGCCGTGGCGGCGTTCGATGTCGGGCCGGCTCAGCAGGTAATCCACACTGCGCAATGCATCGCCCACGAAGTAGCGGCTCGATGTGTCGCCTGTCAGGTAACAACGGACGCCGTCGGCAAAGTGGTCGTTGCCCGGCTGCTTCTCCCCGGCCATGCCGGGCGGATCAAAGGTGAGGGCGGCGAAACCGGCGCGTGCGAAGTACTGGCAGGGCAACTGGTACGACGCGCGGGTCTTGGCGGAGTGTCCAACCGAGACGATCACCGGCGGATAGGGAGGCGGCAGATCGGCAGGGAGAAACACGGTCGCGTTTACCTCCCAGCCGGGGTGGGATTCGAACAGCACGTTTTCGTAGCGAAAACCCGGTCCTTCGCCGCGGCTGACTACGCGGGGCTGCAGCGGCCGGGCGGAGAGTTCACGGGGGAGATCGCCGTAGTAGTCGGCGAAACGGGCGCGAGCACCCCTCGGGTCGGTGGCCCAGCGCTGCGCACCGGCCTTCAGGCCGGCATGTCCGCGCGCGACGAGGTGGCGGCGCAGCATTTCATGCGGTTCGGCGAAGCCGGAATTCATGGAGCGGAAGAAAGGGCGCGAAAGGCTGCGACCACCGGCAGGTCGGCGGCGGCGAGATCAATCGCCGTCAGGTCCGCCGGTGCCAGCCAGCGCAGGGCCATAGGTTCATGCGGATGCGGTTCGGCACTGCCCGGGGCCAGCCGGCCGACGAATGGGATCATCTCGATGGTTTCAGCGTAAGCGTGGGTGAACCGAGGCAAGGCCTTGGTGATGATGAATTCACAGCCAAGCTCCTCGCACAGTTCACGGACGATCGCGGCCTCGGCGGATTCGCCGGCTTCGACCTTGCCGCCGGGGAACTCCCACTTGAATGGCAGGTGCTTGTTCGCGGGCCGCTGGGCCACCAGGACCAATCCCGCCCGCTCGATGAGGGCGCACACAACCGGGATGGGCGGCAGGACGGAATTCGCGGCCATGTTTGGAATCATCCAAATCTGCGCTGGCCCCGGGGCGCGGGGCAACTACACATTGAGCACATGTCTGAGGAAGATCCGGTCATAGAACTCGAACCCAAGAATCCGTTTTCCTGGAAAATCGTCGCGATGTTCCTCGTGGCCTGGCTGGTGGTCTTCGGCCTCATGTACGAGCTGAAGAGCGGAATGATCCGGCTGCTGCTCCCGTTGATCGCGATCATCTTTCTGGTCTATCTGGTCATCTGCACTCTCTACCTAATCAAAAATCGCAAGTAATCGCCCCATCATGAAACAGATTATCACCCTCGTCCTCGCGGGCATCATTTTGATCGCCCTGCTCGTCGCCAGCATCTTCATCGTCGATATCACGACCGTGGAGGGCAATGAAATCGGCGTGAAGGAGACGTGGGACGGCGGCGTGATTTCCGAGCCGTTGCAGCCCAAGACCTACGTGCTCTTCCCGGGCTTCACCCAGAAGGTCTTCAAGTACGACATGTCTTCGCAGGTCTTCGTCATGAACGACCAGCCGGACGCCACTTACGGTGAAGGACGCCGGCGCGACAGCTACCTTGTGCAGTCATCCGAGGGTCAGGACATGCGCATCTCCCTCAACATTCGCTGGCGCCGGGATCCGTCCTTTGTGGTGGACATGCACAAGACCGTCCGCGGCAACGTGGAGGAAAAAATCCTCCGGCCCGAGTTGATGCGCGTGGTGAAGGACAAGGCCACGACCCGCACCGCCCTCGACGCCTACTCGGGCGAAGGGCTGGTGAAACTGCAAAGCGACATTTCCAGCGCGTTGATGGCAGCCGACAGCGACCTGCGCAAACGCGGGGTCATCGTGGAGAATTTCGTGATCGAGCACATCGGCCTCGATCCCGCCTATGTGGAACAGATCAAGGCCCGGCAGGTGGCGGTGCAGGAGCGCCTGCGCGCCATTGAGGAAACCCGTGCGGCCGAGGCCAAGGCGGACCGCGCGAAGGCCGAGGCGCAGGCTGCCTATGAAAAAGCGGTGGTCGATGCCAAGCGCGACAAGGAGGTCGGCATCCTCGGGGCGCAGAAGCTCGCCGAGCAGCAGGTGCTCGATGCCCAGGCGGCGGCCAAGCGGGTGGAGTTTGCCGCCGAGGCCGACAAGAACCGCAACGTGCTCGCGGCGCAGGGCGAACAGGAAGCCGCCCTGCTGCGTGCGCAGGCCATCGAGGCGCTGGGCAAGGCCGAGGCCGAGGCCACCCGGCTGAAATTGAGTGCGTATTCGGCCCAAGGTTCCGAGGCCTTTGTGCGCATCGAAGTATCCAAATCCATGGCCGAGGCCTTCAAGAACATCGACGGCTACCTGCCGCAGGACATGACCGTAAACCTCCTCAGCGACTCCTTCCTGCGGGCGGTCGAGGCGGTTGTCGGTGGCAAGTCGGCGCCGGCGACGGCACCGAATCGCTGAAACTTTCCGGGCACCGCCGGGTAATCTGGACATGAATACTTTCCTGAAAGTCCTGGTGCTGGCGGTGCTGGCGCTCGTGGTCATCAAGCTTGCGCCCTTGTTCATGATCCCGGCGTTGATCGCCTTCCTGGCCCTGCTCGTGGCCGGGTTGGCGCTGGCCGGCGGTCTGACGCTGCTGCTGATCGTGACCCTGGCGGTCCTGGCGGCGCTGTCGCCGATTTGGCTTCCGGTGCTGGCGCTGATCGGATTCATCGCCCTCATCCGCCGCGCCAACCGCAAGACGGCGTAAGGGGATTGGGTAGCGCCCGACCTCCGGGCGGGCGGTGAATCGTTCGCCGTCGGTTCGCCCGTCCGGAGGCCGGGCGCTACCCACCTAGCGAATGCAGTAAATCTGAAGAGCCCATTTTGATTCAGGCTCGCGGCGCGGGGCGTCGCAGATTTGCTGGAGGCCATGGCGCAAGACCTTCCCTCGGAAATCATCGCCGGGATCAGCTTCACCGGCCGTTCCGGCGGGGTGGTTAAAACCCTGGCCGGCTTCCGCAAGGGCCATCACTCGGTGCCGGATGCCGCCAATGCCGTGACCAACGCCTTCCTCGGCAAAATCTGCGCGATCGAACTCGGCGAACAGGCCGAAGCCCTCTTTCAGAAAGTGCGCACCGGACTGGGCTACAAACGCAAGGATCTGACCCTGGCGCTGACCCCGCCGAGCGCGGAGCTCACCACCAAGGATTTCACTGTCGGCATTGACTACGCCTTGGACGAGCAGGATCCCGCCCGCTACCGGGTGACCCAGGTGATGCACGGTGTGCGAAACGGTGAACTGGTGCGGACCGAGGAGTTTGCCGCGATCTTTGCGGCGGCATTCGCTGAAATCTCCTTCGGCCTGAAAAAGGGCACACGGGTGGAGGCGATGATCGACCTCATCGAGGCCCTCGATGAAAAGGGCGGATTGAGTGTGACTTACCCGGCGGATTGTCGCGAATGCCTCATTCGTGTGGCCGGAGTGGCGGCCGAGGTGCGCTGCACCGGCGCCACGCTCGACATGGTATTCCCTCGGGCCGGATCACCCCGGGAATTGATGATAGAATTCGCGGCTGTGCGCGGGGCCTTCGCCGTGAGTCGCGAACTGGCGGGGCTGATCGGGTAAGCTTCAGCAAATGCGGCCGCGCTTGGCCCGTGGGCCGTGCGTGGCGGGATTGTTTCCAATCCAGCGTTCATCAATCGGCTGGCTGGCGCGCTGATAGCGGGTGTCGGACGAAATGCGGATGCGCTGGGTCTGGTTGTCCAGGCTCGCGTGGATCAGGTTCATCTTGAAGGTCAGCAAATCGCCGGGACGGTATTCCGTGGTGAGCCAGCGTCCGCCGATACGCTTTTGCAGCACTACCGGATTGTTGGTCAGCCACCCCGGATGGCTCCAGGCAGACGTACCCTTGACCTTGGCGACCTGCTTCGGGTCGTTTTCACAGTAGGTGTCCACATCCACCTCAAGATACTGCCTGAGCTGGTCGGACTTTTTGTGGGAATCCTCGAGCACCATGAGTCCGCCGACTTCGAGCGGCACCTCCCCGTAGGGAATCCAGCAGGTGAGCAACTGGTGCGTGCCGCGGCTCATGTACACGAGGTCGCAGTGCGGTGGGGTACCCATGCCATGGCTGACGGCGCGGAACCAGATGTGATCAAAGTGACGGACCGGTTCGCCGAAGAGGTTTGCGTAAAATCCGTCCAGCTCGGGGCCGAAAACGACGCGCTCGATGGCGGGATTGTTGATGGCCAGGTCGCCACGGTAGGTCATGGCCTTGTCGGGGCGGGCCACTAGTTCATCGGCCGGGTGCGCCGCATCAAGTGCGCCCTCGGCGGCGAGACGGGCGGCGACTGAGGCCCGGGCGGCAAGAATCAGCGCGGGATCAAAGAATCCGGGGATGAAGAGGTAGCCGTCGTCATCGAGGCGTTGGCGCAGTTCGTCCACGCGATCTGCGCAGTCGGCGGACGAGCGCAACTCGCCGAACGCGTCGGAGGCCAGATTCAATTCCATTTTGCACGACTGGAGCGGGGCGGCAGTAACCATGGGGTGGGTGGGGGTCGCGGGAAGCTGTTCGACCGTTTGCTGCTTGGCAATCGCGATGTGCTATCGGCGCACAATGGCGGGCAGCGTGGTCCAAGGAACCCAGGTATTGAACAAGAGGTGGCTGAGGGAGCGGGGTTTTAATGGATCCCAACATTCTGAATGCTGCGGTGTAGGGCGGGAATTCCGATCCCCGCCTGGGATTTATCGGCAGGTGGCTACGAGCGTGAGCGAGTGGAACGAATGACCACTCGCTCACGGTCGTAGCTACCTGTCAGATCAGGAC
>CAZFHG010000028.1:0-18833 GCA_964518665.1 uncultured Opitutaceae bacterium
AGCTCGATGAAGTCCACGAGGATGATCGAGTTGCGGACGACGATGCCGGCGCCCGCCATGAAGCCGATCATGGAGGTGGCGGTGAAGAAGGCGCCCATCGCCGCATGCGCCGGCAGGATGCCGACGAGGGAGAAGGGGATGACGGTCATCACGATGAGCGGCGTGGAGTAGTTTTTAAACCAGCCGACCATGAGCATGTAGATCAGGATGCACACGGCACCGAAGGCCAGGCCGAGGTCGCGGAAAACCTCGAGAGTAACCTGCCACTCGCCGTCCCACTTCATCGCGGGCTCGCGGTCATCGGTGGGCATGCTGGCGTTGTAGAGCTTCACGGTGGAGGCCGTGCCGCCGAAGTCGCGGCCGTCGAGCTTGGCCAACTCGCGGTTCATGGCGAAAATGGCATAGACCGGACTCTCGACCACACCGGCGACGTCGGCGGTGACGTAGGTTACGTTCTGCAGGTTCTTACGGTAGATGTTTCGTTCGCCGCGGGCCTGCTCGACCGTGAGCAGTTCGCTCAGCGGGATGAGCGGGGCAGCGGGGTTCATTTCTGAACGGACGGACAGGGCGAGGATGTCCTCGGGCCGCGTGCGCAGGGCGCGGGGCAGTTCGAGCACGACGTTCACGTCCTCTCGGTCGGCAGGACTGTGGAGCAGCGTGACCGGGTAACCCTGCACCGCGAGCTGCACGGTGCGGGCGATGGCGGCCTCGGTGATGCCGTGGAGGGCGGCCTTGGCCTTGTCGACGCGGAAGACTGTCTTGGGCTGCTGCTCCTCGACGTACCAGTCGATGTCCACGACGCCGGGCGTGGCGCGGTAGATCTCGCGGACCTTTTCCGCCAGCTTCAGGCGCGACTCCTCGGTGGGGCCGTAGATTTCGGCGACGAGGGTCTGGAGAACGGGCGGACCGGGTGGCACCTCGGCGACGGCAACCACGGCGCCGTATTTCTCGGCGATGGCCGTGAGCCGCGGACGGATGCGCTTGGCGATGTCGTGGCTCTGCGCGGTGCGCTCGTGCTTGGGCAGGAGGTTGACCTGCAGGTCGGCGACATTGCTGCCGCGGCGCATGAAGTAGTGGCGGACCAGGCCGTTGAAATTGAATGGCGAGGAGGTGCCGGCATAGACCTGGTAGTCGCGCACCTCGGGTTCGATCCGCAGGGCGGCGGCCATCTCGCGGGCGACCCGGGTGGACTGCTCCAGGGTGCTGCCCTCGGGCAGGTTGATGATGACCTGGAATTCCGACTTGTTGTCGAAGGGCAGCATCTTGACCTTGACCGCACTGATGCCGACGAGGCCCATGGACGCGACCGTGGCCAAGGCGACGATGGCGAGGAAGGCCCAGCGCCAGCTCCGGTGTTCCAGCAGCGGACGCATGACGCGCTGGTAGAGGCGGGTGAAGGTGTTCTCGGCGATGGGTTCGTCCACCGATTCCATTTCCTCCGAGAGGGGGGCATCGACGAAGGCCGCGGCATCGGCGGTGGTCTTGGCATGGCCGCGGAGGATCTTCAGCGCGGCCCAGGGCGTGACCATGAAGGCTACGAGCAGCGAGAAGATCATGGCCGCGCTCGAACCGATCGGAATCGGTCGCATGTAGGGTCCCATGAGACCGCTGACAAACGCCATCGGGAGCACGGCGGCGATGACGGCCAGGGTGGCGAGAATGGTGGGATTGCCGACCTCGTCCACGGCCTCGACGGCGATCTGGAGCAGGCGCTTGCGGCGGCAGCTTGGCAGCGCCATGTGGCGGACGATGTTCTCCACCACCACGATCGCGTCGTCCACGAGGATGCCGATCGAGAAGATCAGCGCAAAGAGCGTGATGCGGTTGAGCGTGTAGCCGTAGAGGTAGAAGACCAGCAGGGTGAGCCCGAGCGTGACCGGGATGGCCAGCAGGACGACGAGCGACTCGCGCCAGCCGAGGAAAAGGAGGATGAGCACGGCGACGCCAAAGACGGCAATGCCCATGTGCAGCAGGAGCTCGTTGGATTTCTCGGAGGCGGTGGCGCCGTAGTCGCGGGTGACGGAAACGGCGATGTCGGCCGGGATGAGCGTGCCCTTGAGCGCGTCCACCTTGGCGAGAACCGCGGTGACGACATCGACCGCATTGGCGCCGGGGCGCTTGGCGAGACTCAGGGTGACGGCGGCCTCCTCGTTGCCGGCGTTGGCACCGCCACGGCCGAACAGGACGTAGTCGGCCGGTTCGGCCGGACCGTCCTTGATGGTGGCGACGTCGCGGAGGTAAACCGGCCGGCCGTCGTGGACGCCGATTACCACGGCGCCGACATCGCGGGCGTCGCGGAAGAACGTGCCGGTTTGCAGGAGGGTTTCCCGATTGGCCGAGGCCTGGGCGCCGGTGTGGGCCTGGGCGTTGGCCTGCTGGAGCATGGGCACCAGGTAGCCGGCGCTGAGGTTGCGCGAGGCGAGGCGGGCGGGATCGAGTTGCACGCGGACCTGGCGGTGCTGCCCGCCGATGAGCGTGGTCTCGGCGACTTCGGGGAGCGACTTGATGGTATCGTCCACCTGCGCCGCGATGCGGCGGAGCGTGGCATGGTCGTAGCGCGAGCTGTGGAAGGTCAGGGCGAGGATCGGGACATCGTCAATGGTCCGAGGCTTCACCAGCGGCGGGGTGACGCCGAGCGGGATGCGGTCGAAGTTTGCCTGCAGCTTCTGGTTGAGGCGGATCAGCGCGGCCTCGAGGTCGGTGCCGACCTTGAAGCGGACGATGGTCATGTTGCCGCCGGGGCTGGCCGTGGAATAGAGGTATTCGACGCCCGGGATTTCCCAGAGGAATTTTTCCATCGGCCGGGTGACCCGGTTCTCCACCTCGGCGGCGGAGGCGCCGGGCATGCCGACCATGATGTCGATCATGGGCACCTTGATCTGGGGCTCCTCCTCGCGGGGGAGCATCAGGACCGAGAAGAGGCCGAGCAGCAGCGAGGCGGCGACGGCGATGGGCGTCAGCTTGGAGTCGATGAAGAGCGACGCCATGCGGCCGGCGAAGCCGTATTTCGCCGGATCAGTGAAAGGGGAGGGAGCGCTCACGGGAGGATCTCGAGGGTTTGCCCTTCGCGCAGACCGGCGGGCGGGTTGACGACGACCTTTTCGCCGGAGTCGAGGCCGGAAAGGATCTCCACACGGCCGTCCTGACTGGCACCGGATTTCACGAGGCGGAGGACGGCACGGCTGCCTTCACCGGCAACGAAGACGCGCTCCATCTGGCCGAGGACGGAGATCGCGTCGGCCGGAATCAGGAGGGAGCGGACCGGGGCGCCGGGCACCGACACGCGGACGAACTGGCCGGAGCGCACCGCGGTGCCGGCGGGCACGGTCAGCTTGGCCAGGACACTGCGGGCGTTGGCGTCAGCGGCAGAGGAAAGCTCGGCCAGCGGCGCCGCAAAGGTCAGGCTGCCTGCGCTGACGGTAAGCGGCGTTCCGGTCGTCAGGTTGCCGGAGAGCGAGTCGGGTACGGCGGCCTCGACCTGGAAGGCATCGGTGCCCTCGAGCTCAAGCAGCGGGAAACCGGGGGAAGCTAGGTCGCCGGCATTGACGAGCTTGCGGGCGATCACTCCGGCAAAGGGGGCGCGGACCTCGGCATAACCGAGCATCACCTCGGCTTCACGGACCATGGCCTGGGTCAGGGTAAACCGGTCCTCGAGGCCGCGCACCATGTCTGCGGTGCTGGCACCCTTGCCGAGCAGGTCGCGCTCCCGCTCCAGGTCGCGCTTGGCGACATTGAACTGGGACTGCGCCTGGGCGAGCCGGGCGGTGATTTCGCCCACGGAGATTTTCACGAGCAGGTCGCCGGCGGCCACGCGCTGGCCGAGGGTGACCGGCAGTTCCTCGATGGTCCCCATGACCTTGGCGGCGAGCTGGGCGCGCTGCACGGGACGGATGGTGCCGGTGACCTCGGTCAGGGCGGGATGGTCCTCGGCGACAGCCACGGCGAGGCGGACCTTGGCCGGTGGGAGCGCAGTGGCGGAATTGGCTTCCGGAGCGGCGTGCTTGCTGCAGCCGGCGAGCAGGATCAGGGCGGCGGGGAGGAGGTGTCGGAGCGGTTGCATGTCGGAAAGGATTTCAGGGTTGCGGCAGGGGAGTGAGGCCAAGGGCACGGCGGAGCTCGACGAGGGCGAGACGTTCATCGGCGGCGGCGACGGTCCGGCGGAGCCGGGCTTCGAGCAGACGGCTTTCCGCACCGATGAGGTCGGCAGTTAGCAGGGCTTCCTTCTCGAAACGGGCGCGACTCAGGGCGGCGCTTTCCTCGGCCTGCTCGACGGTGCGGGCGGAAACGCTGAGACGCTCAACCGCGTCCATATGGGCCAGGCGGGCCTGTTCGACCTCAAGGCTGATGCCGAGGGTGGCCTTTTGCAGCATGGCCTTTACCTCGGCGAGGCCGGCGCTGCTCTGGCGGATTTTGCCGGCGGTCTGGCCCCCGTCAAAGATGTTGAGGTCCACCGAGAGGCCGGCCAACCAGCTGTCGCCGTGGCTGTCAGTCTTCCAGCCCTGGTCATATTGGTAGCTGGCGAAGGCATTCACCGTCGGTCGGCGGGCGCCGCGAGCGGCCTCGACCATGGCCTCGGCGGCCCGGACGCGGGCCTGCAGGCCGAGCAGCTCGGGCCGCTGGGAGAAATCGCCGGTGTCAGGCAGGGTCAGGCGGGCGAGGGCGGGATCGTCGTCGAGCAACTCGACGGAGTCTCCGGTCGGTTCAAGGCCCAGGACAAACTGAAAGGCGCGGGCGGCGAGGGCGGCGCCATGGCGGGCGGAAGAGAGCGATTCGCGCGTCTGGGCCAGTTGCACTTCGAGGCTGAGGAGATCTGCCTTGAGCATCTGGCCGGCTTCGAAGCGGTGGCGGGCGGCGCTGGCGGCGGCCTCGTAGGCCTGGACCCCGCCCTGGACGGCGACAACCGCCTCGCGGGCCTTACGGAGGTTCAGGGCGGCGCGCACGACTTCGGCGGCCAGGTGGTGATGGGCGGTGCGAAGATCCAGATCGGCCGCCTCGGACCCGGCGCGGGCGGCGGTGCGTCCGGCGGTGGCGCGTCCGCCGGCGTAGAGATTGTAGGCGACGGTGCCGGTGGCGTTCAGATTGTCGATGCGGCCGGGATGGTTGAAATCGAGGCCGAAGTTGAAGGCGCGCTGGTTGAGGATGGAGCCGAACGCCATCATCGGGCTGTTGGTATCCGTGTAGCGGCCGGAGAGGAAGACCTGCGGAAGCCAGGCGGACTGGGCCTGTTGGACGAGGGCCTGGGCGCCTTCGGCCCGGGCACGCGCGACCCGGGCGTCGGGACTCTGCTCCAGCGCCGTGGCAACGGCGCGGTCGAGGGTCCAGGTTTCGGCCGACAGGGCGGCGGGGATGAGCAGCAATGCCGTCAAAAGGAGGGAGCGGGCGGAAGACATGGGCAGGGGAAGAGCGGAGGGACGGGTCAGCTGGTGCGGGCGGAAAGCGCGAGCATGAGCCCGAGGAAGCCGCCGTACAGGGCGCCCCGCCACCAGGTGGAGGTCAGGGGGCAGGTCCCGGAGGTGCACTGGCCGAAGTAGCCAAGCAGGGCGCCGACGGCGGCGCCTCCGAGCACGATGAGGGCGAAACGCAAAGCAGGGTGGTTCATAGTCGCGTCAGCTCGGTTAAGCAAACCCGCAGTGGCCTAGCGGCCGCCCCAATGGATGATGCCGTCATCGCCCAGCCAGCCGAGCTTGCGGAGGATGATCGAGGGCGGGCAGAAGCCGGTGAAGGCCGACTGGATGAGGTTGAGGCCGACGAAGCAGGTCAGCAGGAGCCACCAAGAGCTGTGGAAGTGGACCAGGGCCACGCTGAGCAGGGTCATGGTGCCGGCGAGGATGCGGATGAGGTTATCGATTTTCATGGGTGAAGAGGAGAAATGGCTTGACTCTATATGAGCATATACGCATATACTTGCCATCATGTCAAGCCCCTGTTTTCTCCGACGCATGTCCAAACATCGTGCGTTGAGCGAGGAAGCGCTGCTCCTGGTGGCGCAGCGGTTCTCCGTGCTGGCCGAGCCGATGCGGCTGCGGCTCATCCAGGCTTTGTTCGACGGCGAAAAGAACGTCAGCGAGCTGGTCTCGCTGACGGAAGGCACCCAGGCCAATGTGTCGCGGCACCTGCAGACGCTGACCACGGCGCACATCCTGTCCCGGCGCAAGGAGGGGCTGCAGGTCTATTACAAGATCGCCGACCCGACGATTCCCCGGCTGTGCGAAGTCGTGTGCGGCGCGATCGAGAAGCAACTGGCCAAGCAGGCCGTCGCCTTCACGGCCGGGCGGTAGCGAGTCGCGAGATTGGGTTGATTAAGCGCAAAGACGCCAAGACGCGAAGGTCGGAGAGGGAAGACTGGCTTTGCGTGGGCCGTGGCGTCTTGGCGGCTTTGCGCTTGATTCAGATCTCGTAGCCCAGGCCGATGTGCTCCCATTCGGGGGCGACCACGCCGGCGGAGGTGAATTTGTCGAACCAGTGCGACACGCGGCGGCCGATGGCGCCGGTGTCCCGGTGGTGGGTGAATTCGTTGGTGTGCGGATCGTACGCGTAATCCGCGGCCCATTCGCGGTGGTGCGCAGCGAGCGCGGCGATGGCCTCGACGAGCTGAATGGCCTCGGCATCGGTGGTGGTGGGATGCAGCGAGAGACGGATCCAGCCGGGTTTGTCGGACTTGTCGCCGTGGTTGATGCGCTCCGTGATCGAGCGGGAATGCTCGCGGGAGACATGCAGGAGATAATGGCCGTAGGTGCCGGCGCAGGAGCAGCCGCCGCGGGTCTGGATGCCGTAGCGGTCGTTCAACAGGCGGACGGCGAGGTTGTAGTGCAGGCCGTCGATGTAGAAGGAGATGATGCCGAGGCGGTCCTTGTGCTGGTCGGCCAGGACATGCAGGCCGGGGATGGATTTCATGCGATCCCAGACGAGTTCGAGGAGCTCATGTTCGCGTTGGCGGATGTTTTCCACGCCCATGGCCTCCTTGAGCCGAATGCAGAGCGCGATGCGGATGGCCTGGGTGAAACCGGGGGTGCCGCCATCCTCGCGGGCCTCAATGTCGTCGAAGTACTTGTGCTCGCCCCAGGGGTTGGTCCAGTCGACGGTGCCGCCGCCGGGATTGTCGGGCACACGGTTTGTGTAGAGCTTTTTGTGGAAGATGAGCACCCCGCTGGTGCCCGGGCCGCCGAGGAACTTGTGCGGGGAGAAATAGATGGCATCGAGCCGGCCCTCGGGATCATCCGCCGGGTGCATGTCGATGGCGATGTAGGGGGCGCTGGCGGCGAAATCCACGAAGCACAGGCCGCCGGCGCGGTGCAGGCGGGCGGCGATGGCGTGGTAGGGCGTGATGATGCCGGTGACGTTGGAGCAGCTGGTGACGGCGGCGATCTTCACCGGGCGGTCACGGTATTCCTCGAGCAGCGTGTCGAGGTGGGCAAGGTCCACGAGTCCGTCGGCGGTGGCGTTGATGACGCGGACCTCGGCGATGGTTTCGAGCCAGGAGGTCTGGTTCGAATGGTGCTCCATGTGGGTGACGAAGACCACGGGGCGCACGGCGGCGGGGATTTTGACCTGGTCGCGGAACTTCTCGTGGATGCGCAGGCCTAGGATGCGCTGAAACTTGTTGGCGACGGCGGTCATGCCGGAGCCGTAGCAGATGATGGCGTCGTCGGCGGAGGCGTTGACGTGGTGTTTGATGATGTGCAGCGCCTCGTGGTAGGCGCGGGTCATCGTGGTGCCGGTGACGGAGGTTTCGGTATGGGTGTTGCCGAGGAAGGGGGCGATCTCGCTGCTCATCATCTGCTCGATCGGGCCGAACATGCGACCGCTGGCGGTCCAGTCGGCGTAGAGGATGCGCTGGCGGCCGCAGGGCGACTCGAAGTCCTGGTTGATCCCGATGATGTTGGCGCGGAAAGGGGCGAAGTGCTGCTCGAGCGTGGCGGTCGGTGAAAGCATGCGGGCTTATTGGCGGCAATGAGAGCCGGTGGCAATCGCTGCGGAGCAGGCCTAATGGCCTAAAATGCTGGAATGGGGTTCGGATTTATCCGCAATGAGCGCAAAGTTCGCAGAGAAAAAGAGCCGCAATCAAATAAACCCCGATAAGAACGTTAATCTGCGCTCATCGACGCTGATGCCAAACAAACCAAGATCAGCGTTCCTCACCGGTATTTTTCCTGGCTCGCGGGAATGTTGCACATACTCCAGTGCACAGCGCGAAGAGAATCGGGATGGGGTATTCCCGGCTGTTCCCTGTGATCTCTGCGTTCCTTGCGGTTAAACCGGTTCGATCCACTCGCTCACGCTCGTAGCCACGGATTGGCTGGAATGAGCGCCCCTCAGCGCGTGAGGTCGTACAGCGCGTAGCCGGCGAGGAGATTGGGCAGGAAATGGCGCGGGCTGCGCCAGTTGCCGGCGAGGTGGGCGCGGCGGGCGATGCGGATCTGCTTGGTGATGCAGAAATACTCGAAATCGGCGATGGTGAGCGGATTCGCCGGCCGGCTCTCGAACCATTCGGTGGTGTAAACCTCGTTGCGGACTTTCCGGCCGCGTACGAGGGCGTCGACTCGGTTTTTCCAATAGCCGTGGTTGACGAAACCGACCGTGACGGTACGGCCGACCCGCAGGGCCTCGAGGATGACGTCGGTGGGCCGGTCAAGTTCCTGCACGGTGCGCGAGCAGATGACCCGATCGAAGAACCGGTCGGGAAACTCGTGCATGAAGGCGAGCATGTCGCCCTGGTAGGCGGTGACGCCGCGCTGCACGCAGGCGGAGATGCGGAGAAAGTCGAGATCCACGCCGACCGCCGTGACCTGCTTGCTCTGCATGAGGTAGCCGAGCAACGCACCGCGTCCGCAGCCGAGGTCAAGCACCCGGGTGTGGGGCTCCACCCAGTCACCGATGATCTGCATGTCCACCGTGCGTTTTTCGACGAGGCGCGTCATGACGAAAGTCCGGAGATGGGGAATGTGGAAATCAGGAAAGCACGAGAAGCCATTCCAGTTCCTGATTTCTTGATCTCCACATTCATCGTTCAGGCTTCCTATATGTTGAAATCCACCTCGACGGTGGCCTCGCGTTCGAGGAAGCCGCGAACGATGGCGTAGAGGTCCTCGGATTCGAGGAGGAAGGAGTCGTGGCCGAGGTCGGTCTCGAGTTCGGCGTAGGTGGCGCGCTTGCCGCAGCGGAGCAGGGCGAGGGCGATGGTGCGGTTTTGCTCGGGCGGGAAAAGCCAGTCGCTGGTGAATCCGACCACGAGGGTCTCGGCCTGCACCGGGGCGAACGCGGCTTCCAGCGAACCGTAGGCCTGCGCGAGGTCGAACTGGTCGAGGGCGCGGGTGATGTAGAGGTAGGAGTTCGCGTCGAAACGGTTGATGAAGCTCTGGCCCTGGTGGCGCAGGTAGCTCTCGACCTCGAACTGGATGTCAAAGGTGTAGGCGTCGCCGTTGGCTTCGGCCTTTTTGCGCCGGCCGAACTTGCGGTCCATGGAGGCGTCCGAGACGTAGGTGATGTGCGCCATCATGCGGGCGATGGCGAGGCCGGTGCGGGGGCCGCCGTCCTTGGGATATTCGCCCTGGTTCCAGGCCGGATCCTGCATGATGGCCTGGCGGCCGACCTCGTTGAAGGCGATGGCCTGGGCGCCCTCGCGCGAGGTGGTGGCCATGGCAAGAAGGCGGCGGACAAAGCCGGGATACTCAATGCCCCACTGCAGCACCTGCATGCCGCCCATCGAGCCGCCGATGACGGCGTGAAGGGCGGAGACCCCGAGATGGTCGAGCAGCAGCTTCTGGGCGCGAACCATGTCGCGAATGGTAACAAAGGGGAAACTGATGCCGTAGGGCCGGCCGGTAGCGGGATTGAGGGACGAGGGACCCGTTGAGCCGACGCAGCCGCCGAGGCAGTTGGAGGAGATGACGCAGAATCGGTTCGTATCCACGGCGCGGCCGGGGCCGATGAGGTTGTCCCACCAGCCGGGCTTGCGGTCATCGGGGGAATGGCGGCCGGCGCAGTGGTGGTCGCCGCTCAGGGCGTGGCAGATGAGGACGGCGTTGTCGCGCGCGGGATTGAGCTGACCATACGTCTCGTAGCGAATGGTGAAGCCCGGCAGCGACTGTCCGCTCTGGAAAGTGAACGGCTGGGCGTGAACGAAATCACGCGGCGCAACCAGGCCCACGCCGCCAATCGCGGCCACGGTACCGGCGGCAGCTGAGGCGTCATCCAGATCGGGCATTGGGGGATTGGATACCGGACGGACCGGGGAGGCAAGCTAGGCTAGGGTCATACGGCGGCTGCGCCGCCGTGGCAGATCGCGGATGGGAGATCGGAGATGACTGGATCTGAACTGCGAACTGCCATCTTCGATTTCCGGGCGCTCCGCGCTCATCCCTGGGCCGCGGCGCTCACCGCGTCGTCCATTTCCTCGTTCGAGAAAACCTGCTGCACGTCATCCATGTCCTCGAGGGCGTCGTGCAGCTTCAGGATCGCCCGGGCGACCTTCACGTCGGTGACGGGCACGGTGTTCGCGGGGATGTAGGAGATTTCCGCGCTCTCGGTCTTGATGCGGGCGTTTTCGAGGGCGTGGCTGACCTTGTCGAAGAGGTTGAGGGCGCAGCGGACTTCGAAGCCCTGCTCGCTGGCGATGACGTCGTCGGCCCCCGCTTCGAGGGCGATTTCCATGAGCTGGTCCTCGGTGGCCGATTCCTTCGCGATGAGGAACTGGCCGGCGTGGAGAAACTGGAAGGCGACCGCGCCGGAGGTGGCGAGGTTGCCGCCGTGGTGGACGAAGGTGGAGCGGATGTCCTGGGCGGCGCGCTGCTTGTTGTCCGTCGTGCACATGACGATGAAGGCGATCCCGCCGGGGCCGTAGCCCTCGTAGGTGATCTCCTCGTATACCACGCCGGGCAGTTCGCCGGTGCCCTTCTTGATGGCGCGGTCGACGTTATCGGCCGGCATGTTGGCCTCGCGGGCCTTGAGGAGAAGGGTGCGCAACCGGGCGTTGGCCTCGGGATCGCCACCGCCCGACTTGGCGGTGAGGGTGATGTCACGCGAGAGCCGGGAGAAGACCTTGCCCCGGCGCGAATCGGTGATGGCTTTGGCGCGTTTGACTTTGGACCACTTGTTGTGACCGGCCATGGGGATAAAGTAGCGGGTAGCGGGTAGTGAGTTGCGAGTAGAAAGGCAGCGGAGATCGGAGCTTTTTCGCGCAAACGAAAGATGGTGGTTAGATATGCTCGTTACTCGCTACCCACTACTCACTACTTTTTCTTCGGTGTCACGTTCTTGATGGGCTTGCCGCCGGCGGGGGCCGGGGCGGGCGCGGGCGCGACGGGGTCGTCCTTCATGCGGTTGACGACAAGCTGCTGACCGATGGTGAAGATGCCGTTGATGGTCGAGTAGAGCGCGAGGGCGCCGGAGAAGGTGTAGCAGAACACGGTGAAGATCCACGGCATGAGCTTGAACATCTTCGCCTGCACATTGTCCGTCGTGGGCGTCGGCGTGAGGCGCATCTGGATGATCATCGTGGCGCCCATGAGCAGGGGCAGGATGTTGATCGGGAAGCCGAAGATGTGCCCGACGGTGTCGGGGGCGGAAAGATCCAGCGACCAGAGGAACGGGGCGTAGCGCAGCTCGGCGGTGCTCTGCAGCATCTGGAAGAAGCCGAAGAAGAACGGCATGGTGATCAGGATGGGGAGGCAGCCGCCCATCGGATTCACCTTGTGCTTCTTGAAGAGCTCCATCGTGGCGGCCTGCATCTTCTGGGGGTTGTCCTTGAACTTCTCGCGGACGGCCTGCATCTCGGGCTGGATTTTGGCCATGCGCTTGGCCGACTTGGAGGCGGCGAGCGTGGGCCAGAGGAAGACGATCTTGAGAATGAGCGTGGTGATCACGATGGCCCAGCCCCAGGCCCAGGTGGGCGAGAAACCGACGCTCCAACTGTGCACCCAGGTCATGATGGTCAGGAGCAGTTGGCTGAAGAAGCGGAACATGCCGAAGTTCATCACCTTGTCCTGGTCGGCGGTGAAGACGTCCGTGTTGGCGAGGCGGCTGTATTCCTTCGGGCCGACATAGAAGCTCATGGCGATCCTCGTCTCGGCGTGCGGTGCGAGGGCGGGGATGTCGAATTGGGTGACACCGGTGATGCCGTAGTTGGGCTTCTCCGGGGCGTCGAGGAACGCGGGCAGGGCGACGCGCCGGGTCACGAGACCTGCCGCCGGTGCGTCGGGGGTCAGGATGGCGGTGAAGAACTGGTTGCTGACCGAGGCCCAGGTGACTGGACCGGCGGAAGGCAGGAAGGCCAGCGGTTCGCGGGAGCCGAAGCCGATCCAGCTGAGGAAGCCGCCGCCCTCGAGCTTGGACCGTTCGATGAAATTCCGGTCCTTGCCGTCGGAATACCCCGTGGCGAGCTGCATGCCGTAGTCGTGCGAACTGATGGGGGCGGTGGTGCCGAGGCTCAGCGCGAGGCGCGGCAGCGGGATCGTCTGGTCGGTCAGATTGCGGAAGGTCGTCTCGTGGCGGAGCTGGTAGGGGTCGTTTTTCTTGTCCGCAGGATCGGGCAGGAAGTAGCGGCGGGTGACCTCGACGCGCTTTTCAAACACTGCGCGGTATACCACTTCGGAGGCACTGCGGGACACGACTTCGAATTCGGTGCTGCGATCAAGTCCGGGGAGGTCGGTGAAGGCCAGCATCGGATCGGCATGCAGTTGGTTGAAGACAAAGGGTTCCGTTCCCTTGCGCAGGGCGGGGTAGATCAGCCGGTCCTTGGCGTCGCGTTTGCGGAAGGCGACATCGCGGATGGCGCCGCCAAAATTGGTCAGGCGGACCTCGACGTAGCTGTTGGCCAGTAGCGTGAGATTGGTCCCGGCGGAGTCCTTGACGACGGCGGCCGTGAGGGTGGCGTTCTGCGGGTTGACGCCGGGTGCGGCGGCCGGGGTGGCGGTGCCGGCCGGGCTGGAGGCGGTTGAGGCGGGGGCCGCGACGGGCGGCGTCACCGGGGCGGTGGGGGCCGGGGTGAGCTTTTGGCTGAAGTAGAGGCTGGCGAATGCGGCCAGCATCAGCACAACGCCGATGGTGAGATTCTTTTTATCCATTGAAAATTGAAGGGTGGGTCAGTGGGTGACAGCCGCGGTGCCGGCACGGGTGCAGGTCAGCCTACGGGCAGGGGAAACGGGCGGAACCGGGTCGAAACCGCCGGCGGACAGCGGCGTGCAACGGAGCAGGCGGCGCAGGGCGAGCCAGGAACCGGCGAGCGCCCCGTGGGCGCGGACCGCCTCGGCGGCATAATGCGAACAGGTCGGCGCAAAGCGGCAGCCGCAGTTCGGGCCAAAAATAGCCGGCAGGACGGGTGAAACGGACCGCTGGTAAAGCCAGACCAGGGCCAGCAGCGCGCGGCCGGGCAGCGACCGCAGGCGGTGGAAAAGACTGGACCCGAATTCAGACATGGGCGGCAGCGGACAACTTTTGACAGGCGGCGGAGAACTTTTCCCCGAGTTCCGGGAAAGCCCAGCGGTTCACGGCCGCGCGGGCGACGAGCATCAGGTCAAGGCCGGGCGGCACCAGTGCCTGGTGCAGGCGGAAGGTCTCGCGAAGCCGGCGCTTGGCCCGGGCCCGGGCCACGGCTCCCCCCACCTGGGCGGAAGAAGCGACAAAACCGACCCGCGTCGGTGTGGCGGCTGCCGGCTCGCGGACGCGCCACCACAGGGTAAAGGCCCCGCAATCGATACGCCGGCCCTGTTCTCGGAGCGTGCGAAAATCGCCCGGCCGGCGCAGGTGCTGCTCTGGTCGGAATCGCATGGGGCGGCCGGCGATGCAGGGCGCTGGAATCAGACGACCGTCAGGCGCTTGCGACCCTTGCGGCGGCGTGACGAAAGGACTTTGCGGCCACCACGGGTGGCCTTGCGGGCGCGATAACCGATCTTGCGGGCGCGCTTTTTGCGGTGTGGACGGAATGTAGGCTTCATGACTTTTGACGAAAAAGAGGGTCAGGAGTGCCGGACGTGTTGGGGAGTGTCAAGGGTGGGTTTCCCGGGGGCGGTCACAAGTCGGCGGGAGGCGAACATGCGCGCTCTTCTGCCGGCGTCAAACAACCCGCCCCCAACAGGTATTGGCGCGGTCAGAGCACGAACACGATCAGGGCCGCCGTGGCCATGAAGGCGAGGCCGATCGTGGTCGCGTAGAGCAGGGACAGGGCGATGCCCTTGAAAATGGTCCGCGGCCAGGAATTGCCGAACATGTGCCGCAGCATGAAGATCGGGTAGATCACCAGCCACAGGTTGGAGGCGAGATGGAGCCAGTTCGCCGCCCCGGTGCTCACCAGGCCGGTCAGGAACACCCAGCCGTCGCGCACCATGAACCAAAGGTAGAAAAAGGTGTGGAAGTGCAGGGACAGCACCAGGTGTTGGAGATACAGCCGTCCCGACTTGCGGAACAGGAAGCGGGTGTAGAGCGCGTACAGCGGCAGGCAGAGGAGCAGAATTTTCGGGATGGCCACGATGAAGGTGTGCAGGAGTTGCTGCTGGCCCTCCGGGTCTATCAGCCGCCCTAGCTTTTCACGGAGTGGTCCGGCATTCCGGGTGGAGGCGGCCTTCTGGTCGGAATCTTCGGCCGGTTTGGCGCCCTCGGCCTCCAGGCGCTTGACCTGATCTTGTTGGATGGTCTCGGCGGCCTCGCGCAGTTGGTCCACCAAGCGCTTCTCCCCGCTGACGTCGGCTGGATCCTTGCCGGCCGCGGAGAAAGCCTGGGACAGGCTGACCGGCTGGCCGTCCACGAGCAGGGCTGCTTGACCGGCGGGCCGGGTGGTGGTCCTCACCATCCGGTTGGGCGTGTCGTCGTTCAGGAAGGCGAGGAAGAAGAACAGGAAGCTGACAAAGACATACAGCCGGAATGGCGGCATTTGCGCGGCACGCTTGCCGGCGTTGAAATCCGCGGTCAACCGGCCCGGTAGGAACAGCAGCGTCACCACATTGCGGAAGAGTTTCGCGTCGAAGTGGAAGAAATTCTCCAGTGCCTCAAGAAACGTGTGACCGAAGGAGCGGTTGATGTCGAAGTCGTGCTGTCCGCAGCGGTGGCAAAAGGGACCCTGCAGCGGCGTGCCGCAGTTCTGGCAGTGTTCATGCCCGTCGTGATGATGGGCTGTATGCTCGGCGACTTCCGCCCCGGCGGCATCCGTCGCGAGCGCTGCCTCCAAAGGCGGCGGCGTCGGCAGATCAGTGGCGTCTGGGGTGTCGGACACGCGCGGAGAAAAACAGCCGGTGACTAAGGGCGCAATCCCGGTGATGCCGTGGGCTTTCCGTCAGCTCTTTGGGTAGGGTCCGGCCTCCGGACGGACCGTTCGGTGTGCGCATACCAAACGCGGCCCGCCCGGAGGTCGGGCCCTACCCAAGGCTGCCCCTTGGGCGTTCAGCGTGCTGCGGTTGGTCACGTATTGCGTGACAGAATTCACTCCGCCGCTTCGTGCACCGGCGCCTTCAGGCCCGCGAGCGAACCGCGGCCGGTGCTTTCGAGGTCGAGGACGATGACCTCGTTGCGGCCCTTTTTCATCCAGCAACCGGGCAGGTAGAGCGTCTGTTGCGGACCGATGTGCCAGAAGCGCCCGAGGTGGCGGCCGTTGACCCACACGAGTCCCTTCTGCCAACCGCGCAGGTCGAGGAAGGTGTCGCCGGTCTCCTTCACGCTGAAATAGCCGCGGTGAAACGCCGGACCCGGGCGCGGCTTGGAACCGAATTTCAGTTTCTTCAGGTGCGCCGCGTCGCAGGGCAGGTTGTAAATCTGCCAGCCCATCACGATGCCGGCCGGGTAGGGGACGGGGAACGCGACATGGTCGGTGATGCCCTTGCGGTCGAGGATGAAGGGTCCGTAGTTCACGCGCCCCATCGCTTCGACGAGGATGTCGAGGCTGACGTCCTCCTTGCGGACGGGTATATCGGTCGCGTTCTGGCCGAGGCGCCGGTCGAGGATCGCGTGCCGCTTGCCGCCGAGGTAAACGTGCCCGTAGTCGTGCAATTCGCGGATGGTGAGCTTCGCCCCCGCGCCAGCGTCGAGTTTCGAGCGGTAGAGGATGAGTCCGTAATCCTGACCGTAGGCCTCCATCGAACGAGGCTGCACGTCGCGCACAGGTTTGGGCAGGTGATCGAAGAGCGCGGCGGAGGCGGTGAGCGTAAAGCGCGGGATGGCGATCACCGGCAGCGTGGCAGGCACGGGCGGGAGCGGGGCGGGGGCGTTTTTGCCGAAGAGCTCGCGCAGGGCGGCGAACTTTTCGTTGGGCCAGCCGGCTTCGGTGAGCGGCGAGCCGTAGTCGTAGCTGCTGGTGGTCGGCTGGTATTCGTCGTTGGGCCCGGTGTTGGCGCCGGCGCTGTAGCCGAACGAGGTGCCGCCGTGGAACATGTAGATGCTGAAGGAGATTTTGCGCTCATGCATCCAGCCGAGCACGCGCACCGAACGCTCGGCGCTGACGGGGGCGTTGCGCTCGCCCCAGTGGTCGAACCAGCCGGGATAAAACTCGCCGCACGCCAGCGGCGTGTCGGGACTGAAGGCGCGGAGCTCCTTGAGGTTTTCCTCGGGACCCTCCGGAAAATTCGCCACGGGGAAGGTTTTCGCCACGGAGCCGCGGCGGAAGGCGCCCGGGCCGTCGCAGGTGAAGAGCGGCACGTCGAAGCCGGCCTCGATCAGGGTGTCGCGGAGGAAGGCCATGTAGGCCTTGTCGTCGCCGTAGCTGCCGTACTCGTTCTCGACCTGCACGAGCAAGATCGGCCCGCCGCGCGAGATCTGGAGCTTTGCGAGCTCTTTGCCGACCGCGAGGAGGTAGCGGCGGGCGGCGGCGGTGAAGCGTTCGTCCATGCAGCGCACGCGGATGTCGGGCGTGGCGAGCAGCCACGACGGCAGGCCGCCGAAATCCCACTCGGCGCAGGCGTAGGGGCCGGGACGCAAGATGACCTTGAGACCCTCCGCGGCGGCGAGCCGCACGTATTCGGCGACATCGGCCTGACCAGTGAAGACGAATTCACCGGGGCGCGGCTCGTGGACATTCCAGAAGAGGTACGCGCTGACCGTGTTGAGTCCCATGGCGCGCGCCATCTGCAGGCGGTGCCGCCAATAGGGCCGCGGGATGCGCGCGAAGTGCATTTCGCCGGAGCGAATGTGGAACGGCTGGCCGTCGAGGAGGAATCCGTCGCGCTGCGGCACGAGCGTGGAGACGGGCGGGGCTTTGCGTCGGGGCTTCATGGAATGGACTTTTTTAACCACGGATTACACGGATGACACGGATCAGAGGATTGCCACAAAAGGCACAGAAGACACAAAAAGATTAAGGACCAGACCTTATTACAGGAGTCAGCCGAGGAAACGGAGATTTTGATCTCACAACTCAGCGGCCTCTGTTTCCTCCTGTAAAATTCCTGACCCTTATGAGGTTTATGTGCCTCTTGAGGCCATGTTCTGCCTTGGACTCCTATATCCGTGGCATCCGTGAAATCCGTGGTTATAAATGCTGGGGCTCGACTCCTACTGCGGGTCGTCCGGCGGGAACTCGTCGATGTCCGCGGTTGGCGACGTGTTTTTTTTCTTCGGCTTCACGCGCCGTTCCATTTTGGGGTCGATCTCCTCGATCTCCGGTTCGGGGATGCGGGTGAAGGCGATGCGCATCGGGGCGTAGTTGGTGGCGCCGTGCGCGCCGCCGAGATAGACGGAGTTTTTCCCGAGCGCCTTGTTGAGCGTGTCCACGGCGGTGAACAGCTTGGTCCGCGCCTCTTCCTTGGATTTTTCAAAGAGGTCGGCCGTGTGCAGGTTCGAGGCGAGGAGCCGGTGGAGGATGACGCCGACCTGCTTCGGCGCCTTGGTGAGGTGGGCGCGAGGGCGGCGGGACCAGAGTTCGTTCAGCGCGTGCGTGAAATGGATCGTGTCCTGCGTCTCGTTGAACTGCAGATCAGTGCTCCAGTCCGTGTCGTCGCGATAACACACGGAAAGCTGCAAGCCACCGGCGTAATAACCCTCATGCCGCAACCGCATGGCGGCCTTTTGCAGCAGCCGGTGCAGGACGGCGATCGCGTCGACGGGGTTCCGTTTCTCGGGTGGCAGCACATGGCTGTGGCCAATGGTGTCGTGCTTGGTCGCCTCGCGCTCCTGCAGGCCACCGTGGAGCCAGTCGTGAAAGCGCGCGCCCTCGACGCTGCCCCAGATCCGCCGGAGACGGTCGCTGCTGGCGGCGTAGAGCGTGGCGACGTCAGTAATGCCCGCCGCGCGCAGGCGCTGCTCCATGTTGGTGCCGATGCCGGTGAAATCCGAGAGCTCGACCCCGCGCTGGATCAGCTTGCCGGGGATGTCCTCCTTGTCGAACAGCACGAGGCCGTCGGGTTTTTCGAGATCGGATGCGAGCTTGGCGATGAACCAGTTTGGACCGATCCCGATGGAGCAGCGCAGGCATGGGCCGACTTCGCGGACGATCCGGGCACGGATTTCACCGGCGAGGGCCAGGGCGCGCGCCGGCACGGCCAGGCTGCCGGAGAGTTCGCACTCCAGCTCATCGATGGACTGGACCTTTTTCACCGGTGCGAGCGTTTCGACGATGTCCTTCAGCCGGCGGTGGTAGCGGATGTAGACCTCGGGTCGTGCCTCGACCACCACGATGTCTGGGCAAAGCTGGCGGGCCTCGGCGATGCGGATGTTGCGCTTCAGCCCGAGTTTCTTGGCCTCGAGGCTGACCGCGATGGAGCCCGTGGTCTCGGCGAGGACGGGGACCACCAGCACCGGCTTCCCGCGCAGCTCCGGCCGCTCCTGCTGTTCGACGGAGGCAAAATAAGAATTGAAATCAATGGCCAGGGCCCGGAGCACATGGTCATTGTCACCGCCGAAAAACCGCTGTCAAACGG
>CAZFHG010000028.1:18933-23638 GCA_964518665.1 uncultured Opitutaceae bacterium
CGGACGAGCTTATTTTCTCCCAAAGCGGCAAACACAGACTTACTTGTGTATTTGTGCGCCGGACTGGTTTTTAAGCGGTCATGGCGTAAATTCGCGCACTGCCACCGAACCTTTTCATACCCAGCTGTCCACTAATCCCGCCGCATCCCGTCGCTCATCGTGAAAGCCCGACTCACCATCACCCTGTTTGCGCTCGCGCTGTTCGCCGGGCCGGGCTGCACCACGTTGCGGCAGACCGCGGTGAACCAGTTGAGTGACGCACTGGCTAAGGGCGGCTCGGGTTTTGCGAATGACGACGACCCCGAACTTGTCCGCGAGGCGGCGCCGTTCAGCCTGAAGCTGATCGATAGCCTGCTGGCCGAGAATCCCTCGCATCGCGGTCTGCGCCTGGCGGCGGCGAGCGGGTTCGCCCAGTACGCCTACGGATTCCTGGAACAGGATGCCGACCTGATGGCCGATCAGGACTACGAAGGAGCCAGCCGGCTGCGCGACCGGGCCCGGGGCCTCTACCTGCGCGCCCGCGACCACGGCTTGCAGGGATTGGAGTCGGCGCATGCCGGATTCTCGCGGCAACTGCGGGCTGATCCGGCGACGGCAGTGCGCACCGCCGTCGCCGACGATGTGCCGCTGCTTTATTGGACCGCGGCTTCGTGGGGCGCGGCGATTGCGCTCTCGAAGGACAACGCGGGCCTGATTGCCGACCGGGTGTATGTCGAAGCCCTGATCGATCGCGCGCTCGAACTGAATGAAGGCTTCGATGCCGGGGCGATCCACGCGTTTCTCATCCCCTTTGAGATGGCGCGGGTGGGCGCTCCCGGCGATCCGGCGGAGCGGGCGCGCCGGCATTTTGAGCGGGCGATGGAGCTGAACGGCGGCGGGCAGGCCGGTCCGCTGGTCAGCCTGGCAGAGGCGGTGGCGGTGATGAAGCAGGACCGGAAGGAATTCCGGAGCCTGCTCGAACGGGCGCTGGCCATCGACCCCGGATTGCATCCGGAATGGCGGGTGGCCAACCTCCTCATGCAGCGCCGCGCGCGCTGGCTGCTGGCGCGCACCGACGATTTATTCCTGCCGGAGGAAGCAACTCCTCCGGCCGCCAAAGATCCTTCATGAAAAGCCGCTTTTTATCCGTCTCCTGGCTGTTCGCCCTGACGCTCGGTCTCGCGAGCGCCGCCGTTGCCGCCGCCCCGATCGAAATCAAACTCGCCACGATCCTCCCCGTCGGCACTTCCGGACACAAAAACCTGTTGGAAATGCGGGCGGCCTGGCAGAAGGCGGCCGGTCCCGCGGTGAAGCTGACCATCTATGCCGGCATGGCCGACGGCGAGCCGCTGCTCGTGAAGAAAATGCGCGCGCGGCAGATCAACGCCGCCGTGCTGACCGCCGTCGGGCTCTCGGAAATCGACCGCTCGGTCTCCAGCCTGCAGATGATGCCGATGATGTTCCGCGACTGGAACGAGGTGGACTACGTGCGCGAAAAAATCCGCCCCGAGCTCGAGGCGCGCCTGCGCGCGAAGGGCTTCGAGGTGCTGTTCTGGGCCGACGCCGGCTGGGTGCGCTACTTCTCGAAGGAGCCGGGCACCATCCCGGACGACTACAAGAAGATGAAGCTCTTCGTCCTCGCCGGCGTGCCGCGGCAGATGGAGATCATGCGCGATCTCGGCTACCAGCCGGTGAGTTTGGAAACCGAGCAGATCCTGCCCTCGCTGACCACCGGCATGATCAGCGTCGTGCCCGTGCCGCCGTTTCTCGCCAACGCCCTCCAGTTCAACCGCCAGGCGAAATACATGCTGGATCTGAACTGGGTGCCGATCGTCGGCGCCGCCATCGTGCGGAGTGATGTCTGGGAAAAGATTTCGCCGGAATTGCGGGCGCAATTGCGGGAACTCGCCACCGTGGCGGCCGGGAAGATCCGGACACAGACCCGCGCGGAGGACGACGAGGCCATCGTGGCCATGAAGAAGAACGGCCTGGTGGTCCAGCCGGTCACGCCGGAGGTGCATGCCGCATGGCAGGCGCTCGCACAGCGATCCTATCCCATGATCCGCGGACCCATCGTGCCGGCGGAGATTTTCGACCAGGTGCAGACCACGCTCGCCGAGTATCGCGCCGCGTCCGGTGCGGGCACGCCCTGAGCCGGCCCGGCGCGCATGAACCCCGTGGACCAGTCCGCCGCCAGCATCGCCGCCCTGCCCGGCGGCGAGGCGGCCCCGCGGCGGTGGTGGCACCTCATTGAGGACCACGCGCTGGCGCTGCTGCTGGGCATCATGGTTCTGCTGCCCCTCGCGGAGATCGGGCTGCGGCAGTTCTCCAGCGGCATTCCCAGTGCGCCGGATTTTCTGCGCCACCTGACGCTCCTGGTCGGCATGCTGGGTGGCGTGGTGGCCGCCCGCGACGGCCGGTTGCTCGCGCTGGCCACGGCCGCGGCGCTGCTCCGCGGACGCTGGAAATGGCTCGCGCTGGTCTTCAACACCGGTGTGGCGGCGGCGGTCACGGCGTTTCTCTGTGTCGCAAGCCTGCAATTCGTCGCCCAGGAGCGGGAGGGCGGGGGTGCGCTCGCCTACGGCATCCCGCTTTGGACCGTGCAGATCGCGATGCCCATTGGCTTTGGCCTCATCTGCCTGCGCCTGCTCTGGCGGGCCGCAGCCACGTGGTGGCGGCGCTCGTTCGCCCTGGCGATCGCGACGGGGCTCATCCTTGCGGCGTTGTTTCCGCCGGTCGAGATTGCGAGCCTGACCCTGCCGGCACTGGCGGCCCTGCTCGCGGCGACTCTGCTCGGCGCCCCGATCTTTGTCGCGCTGGGCGGCGCCGCGATGATCCTCTTCTGGAGCCGCGACGTGCCGATCACGGCGGTGTCGATCGAGCATTACGGACTCGTGACGAATCCGGCGCTGCCGGCCATCCCGCTCTTTACCCTCGCCGGCTACTTCATGACGGAGGGCGGGGCGTCGCAGCGGCTGGTCCGCGTTTTCCAGGCCCTGGTCGGCTGGTTCCGCGGCGGACCGGCCATCGCGACCGTGCTCATCTGCGCGTTCTTCACCTCGTTCACCGGCGGCTCTGGCGTGACGATCCTCGCCCTGGGCGGACTGCTCATGCCGGTGCTGGTGGCGGCCCGGTTTTCGGAGCGCGACGCACTCGGGCTCGTGACCGGTGCAGGTTCGCTCGGGGTTCTGCTGCCGCCGTGTCTGCCGGTGATCCTCTATGCCATCCTCGCCAAGGTGGACATTCAGGAAATGTTCATCGCCGGTCTCGTGCCGGCGCTGCTCCTGATCGCGATGACCGGGGCGTGGGGCATCTGGGCCGGTCGCCACTCGGATGAGAGCCGCCAGCGCTTCGATCTCGGCGAGGCCGGGCGCGCGCTCTGGGCGGCCAAGTGGGAGTTGATGCTGCCCGTGGTGGCCATCGTCGCGCTGTTCAGCGGCTGGGCCACACCGGTTGAGGCGGCGGCAGTGACGGCCTTTTATGCGTTTCTCGTGGCTGTTGTCATCCAACGCGATCTCGGGATCCTGCGGGACTGCCCGCGGGTGATGGCCGAGGCCGGGGTGCTGGTCGGCGGCATTCTGCTGATCCTCGGCGTGGCGCTGGGCTTTACGAATTATCTGGTGGACGCGCAGATCCCGGACCAACTGGCCGAATGGTCGGCCGTCCATGTACAGTCGCGCTGGGTCTTCCTGCTCGGGCTTAACATCGCGCTCCTGTTCATCGGCGGCCTCGTGGAGATCTACGCCGCCATCGTGGTTGTGGTCCCCTTGCTGCTCCCCATCGGTGCACGCCTGGGCATCGATCCGCTGCATCTCGGCATCATCTTTTTGGCCAACATGGAACTCAGCTTCCTCGCCCCGCCCATCGGCCTGAATCTGCTGCTGGCCTCCTACCGGTTGAACAAGCCCATCTTCGAGGTGACGCGGGCTGTGCTGCCCCTGCTCGGGATCCGCTTCATCGGCGTCTTGCTCATCACCTACGTGCCGTGGATCACCCTGATGCTGCCCGAGTGGCTGCGGTGAGTGCAAACTTCGTAGCGCGGTGCTTTAGCCCGCGTTCACCCCGCCACACCGGCAATCCAACCCTCCCGAACCAGTGCCGGCTGAAGCGCGGTACTACGTGATGCCGGCCCGGGCACTCGCATGTTTCGCGCTTGGCGCATGCTGCCGGTGTCGCAGCATGCGGGCATGGCTGCACCGAACCCCGAGGGTATAATGGTTTATTCCCTGCACGCATGGGACGGTGAATATTTCTCCCGCGATGTGCCGGGCGGGGTGGAGACGTCACCGGTGCGCAGCCATCTCCGGATCATCCAGGCGGATGGCAGCGGCGATCGGCGGCTCGACCTCCCGGGCGACCGGGCGGAATTTCCTGCGGGCAGTCCGGATGGACGCTGGATTTATTTCCAGACCGCGGTGGACGGACGCTGGCGCATCTGCCGGGTGCGACCCGACGGCCGCGGTCTCATGACCATCGCGCCGCCGCCCGGGCGGGAGTTCGAACGGGCGAGCGCGTATGGCGCCGCATTGTCGGGGGACGGCCGCTCCCTGACCTATACGATGCATGATGGCAGCACCGGCCGCGTGGCGCTGGCGCAGGCGGATGGCGGCGGGGCGCGGGTGCTGGCGCCGGAATACGGACACGCCTACATGGCCAGCCCGGATGCCAATGCCAGCCGCGTGGTGTTTTCCGGCCCGGCGCAGGGCTATCGCCTCGCGCTGGTGGA
>CAZFHG010000029.1:0-23473 GCA_964518665.1 uncultured Opitutaceae bacterium
CGGCGCGGACTTTGACTTGATCGCCTTCGCCGCCGAGACCTTCGACGGGTTTGACTAGGAGGACTTCGCTGTATGCCATGATGGACTGGTGTTAAATGTGAAAGGAGTGAGGGAAACGGGGTGATTTAGAAAGGTACGTCTTCGTCGGCGCCTTCTTGCGCGGGCGGGGTCGGACGGCCGGGATTGCGGGCCGGGGGGGCATGCCGCTCGGGGGTCTGGGTCTGGTCGGTTTCGTCGCCACCGCCGCCGGGGGCCGCGGGATTGTCACCACGACTGCCGAGGAATTGGAAACCTTCGAGCACGACCTTCAGCTTGCTGCGCTTCTGGCCGCTGGTCTTGTCTTCCCACTGGTCAAACTTCAGGCGGCCTTCCACGAAAAGCGGGCGGCCCTTGGTGCAATACTTCGCCACGGTTTCGCCCTGTTTGCCCCAGGCCTCGATGTCCACGAAGGTGGTCTCATCGCGCATCGCGCCCGACTCGTCCTTGAACTGGCGGTTGACCGCGAGTCCGAACTGGCAAATGGCCGTGCCCTTGGGCGTGACCCGGAGTTCCGGGTCGCGGGTCAGGTTGCCGATCAGGTAGACTTTATTGAAGTTCGCCATGGGGTGCGGGCACGTGTGGAGGGGTCGTTCAGACCGACTCGACGAACGTGCGATAGACGCTGCTGTTCAGGCGGAGGCGCTCCTTGAGCTGGGCCGGGACGGCGGCCGGGGCGCTGAAGGCGATGTGCACGTAGGTGGCACCGGTGAATTTGGCGTCCGTCACGCGGGCAAAGTCGCGCTTGCCGACGTTTTCGACGCCGGTGACTTCGCCGTGCAGGGTCGTGATGTCCTGCTTGAGGCCCTCGATGATCTGTTCGACGGAGTCTTCCTTGCCCCGGTTGTCGAGGATGAAGGTCGCGCGGTAGTTACGGTTGTTCTGGTTCATTTTTGTCTCTGCGGTTGAGGGAGTTCATGGCCCGGTCGGGCCCGTCGTTGAGGAGCAGGCTGAGGCCGTTGAGATAATGCGGAAGGGAGTTGTTGATTAAGGAGAGCTGTTCGTTGCTGAATTTTCCAAGGACGAAGTCCTTGAGGTCCATTTGCGCCGGCTGCTTCGGCCCGATGCCGAGGCGGTAGCGGCAGAAACCGCTGCCGAGATGCTCGAGCAGGCTGGCCACACCGTTGTGACCGCCGGCACTGCCGGTCGTGGTGACCTTGACCAGGCCGAGATCGATGTTGGTGTCGTCGTAGATGACGGCCACCGACTCCAGCCCGAGTTTGTAATACCGGACCAGATCACCGACCGCGCGACCGCTCTCATTCATGAACGTGAGCGGCTTGACGAGGTAGCACGACGCACGGCCGGGGCGATCCCAGCGGGCAACCTGTGCCTCGAACTGCGCCTGTTTCTTCCACGCCAGCTGATGCTGGCGGGCAAACGCCTCGATCACCACCCAGCCAAGGTTGTGGCGGGTGGATTCGTATTCGCGGCCCGGATTGCCGAGACCGGCAACGAGCGAGATGGACATGACTCAAAGAACAAACGCAGGGCCGGCCGCGGTCAAGCGGCCGGCCGCACGGAAACTTATTTCTTGGCGGCGGGAGCAGCAGGCTTCGCGGCGGGTGCGGCACCCTTGGCGGGGGCGGCAGGAGCGCCCTTCTTGTCGCCGGCGGCGGCGGGAGCCGCGGCGGCACCGGCAGCGGGGGCGGCGCCAGGAGCACCGGGGGCGGCAGGAGCGGCGCCGGGAGCACCGGGGGCAGCAGCGGCAGCGCCTTCGGCACCTTCGACCGGGGCGGCGGCCACGACTTCCTGCACGATTTCGGCCACGGGCTCGACGCAGGAAACCACGGGCTGGCCCTTGGAATCGAGGTAGTCGACACCAGTGATGGGCTTCAGCTCACCGATCTTGATGGTCTCGCCGACCTTCAGCTCGGTCACGTCGACTTCGATGAAGGCGGGGAGGTCTTTCGGGAAACAGCGGATGCGGATGTTGTGGGAAGCGATTTCCAACACACCGCTCTGGTTCTTGACGCCGAAAGATTCGCCGGTGACCTGCACGGGCACGCGGATTTCCATCTTTTCGTCGGACTTCACTTCCTGCAGATCGATGTGCAGGTACTTGTCAGTCAGCGGATCGCGCTGAACTTCCTGCAGGAAGGAGAGGGCCTTCTCGGCCTTGTCCTTACGCTGGAGCTCGATGAGCACGGCGCGGCCGGCCACGGACTTCAGGAGGCGGACGAACTCGGGCGTATCAACCGCGAGCTTCTCGGGACTCGTGTGCTTCCCGTAGAGAATCGCGGGAATGCTGTTGGCCTTGCGCAGGCGGCGGGAGGCGCTGCGGCCCGTCTGGGCGCGCGTGGTAACGTTAAGTGCGAACTGTTGTTTCATGTGTTTCGTTCCCCCTGAGACCCCGGAATTGAGGGCAGGCGTAATGGAAAAGAGGGTCAGGTGATAGAAGTCAGGGCGCCGAAAGCAACCAAAACTTTGTGCGGCTCCTGCATTTCGGCGGTTTTGGGCAAAACGAGCATTGACAACCCCCTGAGCGACTCTGTTTTTCGTCACCTCTTTCGCATTGTGCAAGCAATGCAAGCCACGTTGCCCGGTAGCTCAGTGGCAGAGCAGGTGACTGTTAATCACTTGGTCGTAGGTTCAATCCCTACCCGGGCAGCCAGCTCCAACAAGGAGATGTGCGATTTATGGAAATCTCAAATATCTCAGCTTGGCCAGTCCTTGGGTACTTTTGAGCCTGAATCGCCCCACCCCGCGCACCATTGCCCATTTGAAGGTGTTTTGCAGGAAACTTGACCGCATCTTTTACGGGCAAAAGTCTGCGTGGCTCAACTCCAGCCGAGTGGTTTCAGCCGCCGCGAATGAGCCCAGGTAACTGCGTGAGATTGAGATTGCTGGCGCGGGCTTGAATCTCAGGGAGCAAACGTTCGCCTTGTGCACGCGCACTGCCCAGGAGTTTTTGAAACGTCTCCTTGAGTTGCAGCGCGGAGAGGGTGCGACCGCCACCATAGTAACGGTG
Organism: uncultured Opitutaceae bacterium; assembly: GCA_964518665.1. Taxonomy (GTDB): domain Bacteria; phylum Verrucomicrobiota; class Verrucomicrobiia; order Opitutales; family Opitutaceae; genus UBA2377. The sequence goes on from CAZFHG010000029.1 coordinate 3,008, forward strand.
GGCCAGTTGGCCAAGGGCGTAGGTAGTGGCGAATGTGAGGGCTGGGCCGGTGGCCGCCGAGGCGAGAGTGCCGGCCAGCGCGCCGCCAGCCCGGCGTACAAGTCCGCCAAGAAATTTGCGCGCCAACCCTTCGAAGGCCTGCGCAGTGAGCCCCAGGCCCACCACCCCGATGAACTCCTTCACATGCCCGGCATCAAGGGCGAAGCCGTGGTGTTTGCCCACGCGATAGACAAGATGGGTCTGGAGCGGGAGCACCGCCAACGTTGCCACCGACTGCGGCAGCAGTTCCAGGGCGCCGGCGAGTATCGCCGTGTTGCGAATCGTGGCATCCAGCGCGGAGTCTGGAGCGGCGGGTGCGGACGGCGGTGGAGAACCGGCCGTCTCCATCGGTAGCGTGGCGGCGCGGGCTATCTGATCAGCCAGTTGCAAGGGTTGCGCCACCTGCGCCGGAGCCAGACGGAGCAATCCCGCAAGTTCCGCGAGAAACCGCTCCTCCAAAGGATTGCGGTGACCATCAGACTCGATGATGCAGACGGCCATCTCGTAGGCCAGGGCGCGCGACTCCGGGCTCGTGAGGGCGGCGGCGGTCTCCGGCAGCGGAGCCTTTTTCAACAGCACACGCTGGATGAGGCCGGTCGCATCGGGCACCTCCAGGTTGTCGAACAGTTTCCGGATCTGTTCACGTTCCTCGGGGCTCTTGTGCGCGTCGCAAAACGCGGCGGAGAGTGCGATGACTGCCACGCCCTGTTTTTCTTCGTTGGTCATGGGCCAACGGTTAATTAGTCCGACAGAATCGCAACCGGAGGCAGAGCGTTCGGAAAAATACGACAGGTTTCCAAAGCACCGGCCCGACGAATTCTCGCGAATAGTGGAGAATCGCGGTGGCGGTTTCGCCCAAGGCGGCAATGTTAGCCGGGCAACCATGAAGAATCGAAACTCTCTGATCGGCTGGGAGCTGTTGCTCCTGTTCGCTTCGGTTTTGGTATTCCGCAGCGTCTGGCTCCTATTGGACGAAATGAATTGGGCCCGGGGGACAAACGGGCTGTTGGCCCTGCTCTTTCCCGGGGTTGTGCTGTGCATTGTCGCCCTGCGGGCGATCCACTCCGATAAATGACAGCGACTGACGCCATCAACTGAACGCATGACTATGACCATTAGAACGCTGGCCCTGCTGCCTTGCCTGCTACTGCTGACTGGCTGTGCGACGACGCTGCCGCCCCTGCGGACCGTCGAGAAGCTCGATCTCCCACGCTTCATGGGGCCATGGTACGTGATCGCCTGCATCCCGACGTTCATCGAGACCGAGGCCTACAACGCGATTGAGGATTACCGACTGGCTCCTGACGGCACCATTGCCACTACCTTCACCTTCAACCAGGGCGGCTTTGACGGACCTCCCAAGCGCTACAATCCGCGCGGCTTCGTCGTCGACCGGGTGAATAATTCCACCTGGGGCATGCAGTTCATCTGGCCCTTCAAGGCCGAATTCCTCATCACGCATGTGAGTCCGGACTACAGCCAAACCGTCATCGGCCGGAACAAGCGGGATTACGTCTGGATCATGGCGCGCACGCCACAGATCCCGGAGGCCGACTACCAGCAATTGTGCAGAGACCTGGCGGCCCAGGGTTATGATTTGACCAAGCTGCGTCAGGTGCCCCAGCGCTGGCCGGCAAAACAAACGGAGAATTGAGCTGCAGAAGAAGAAATTCAGGGAGGCGGCGATAGACGAGTGGTCCGGGCCAAGAACCCATTGTGGGAGCCTAGTATCCGCGACTTCAGCGCAAGCCCACCGGTTGAGATCATGAGGCTGGGAAGGATCTTGGGTGCCGCTATTGGCGGATCAGGGCCAAGCGCGCCGCGCGCACGCGATCAGCGGCCTCATCGACATCGCGCCCGAACGCCACCAAATGCCCCATCTTTCTTCCACGTTTGGGTTGCGCCTTGCCGTAAAGATGAAGTTTTACGGCGGGGTGAGCGAGAGCCGCAGACCAATCAGGCTCACCGTGCTCCCACAGGTCCCCGAGCAGATTGGCCATCGCCGCGGGTTGCAGCGAATCGGTCGCTCCGAGCGGCAGACCGCAAACCGCGCGCACCTGTTGTTCGAACTGCGAGGTTACGCTCCCGTCAAAACTGGTATGCCCGCTATTGTGGGGCCGGGGAGCGAGTTCGTTGATGAGGATTTCCCCATTGGGCAGGAGAAACAGCTCGACCGCCAGGACCCCCACGAGGTCAAGGGAGCACGCGACCTTTTCGGCCAGCGCTCGCGCCTCATCCGCGACTGCGGCCGGAATGCGTGCCGGACAGTAGGTGAGGTCAAGAATGTGGTTAACGTGATGGTTTTCGCACACCGGCCAAGTGGTCGTCGCCCCATCCATTCCCCGTGCGACGAGCACGGAGAGTTCCCGCTCAAACCCTATGTACTTTTCCAGCACGGCTGGCGCGCCCGCGAAGGAGTGCCAGGCCGCCTCCAGATCGTCGCCGGGTGAGAGCTTACGCTGGCCCTTGCCGTCGTAGCCAAAGGCCGCCGTCTTCAGCACGCCCGGCAGTCCGATTTCCCCGGCGCCCGCCGCCAGCTCTGCCGCGCTGGCCACCCGGCGAAAAGGCGCGATGGGCAAGCCCGCGCGGGCCAGGTGCTCCTTCTCGCGCACACGGTTTTGGCAAATATGCAGCACCTTACCGGCGGGCCGCACGGGACAATGGGCGGCCGCCCATTCCACGGTTTGGGCCGGCACGTTTTCAAACTCGAATGTCAGCACCGCCACGCCCCGCGCGAACGAGCGCACCGCCGCCTCATCGTCGTAACTGGCGGTCACCTCGTGGTCGGCCACCTGACCCGTGGGCGTGTCGTATTCGGGCGAAAACGTGTGCACGCGATAACCCATGCGCCGGGCGGCGATGGCAAACATGCGCCCGAGCTGGCCGCTGCCCATCACCCCGAGAATCGCCCCCGGCAGGATCGGAGTCGGTTCGTTCATGACAGCTTAACCTCCAAGACTTCCGCGGTTTGCCGGCGGCGAAAGGCCACGAGAGCCTTCCGCACCCGCGGATCATGCAGCGCGATGATGCTCGCGGCCAGGAGACCGGCGTTTTTGGCGCCGCTCTCGCCGATGGCCAGCGTGCCCACCGGAATGCCTCCCGGCATCTGCGCGATGCTCAGCAGCGAATCCCAGCCGCTCAGCGCGCGGCTTTGCACCGGCACACCCAGCACCGGCAGGTGCGTGTGGGCCGCAACCATCCCGGGCAGATGCGCCGCCCCGCCCGCGCCGGCAATGATGACCTGCAGCCCGCGGCCAGCCGCTTGCTTTGCGTAGGTGGCCATGAGGTCCGGGGTGCGATGTGCTGAAACGACGCGCGCCTCGTGCGGGATGCCGAATTTTGCCAGCACCGCCACGGCATGGCTCATCGTTTCCCAGTCCGACTTGCTTCCCATGATCACGGCGACTTGTGCGATGGATTTCATGTTCAAATCTCCACCGGCCAGGTGCGACGCCGGCGCAGCCAATGGCCCCTTAAAGTCGTGTGGTTGCGCTGCAACACGATCTGCACGATCAAGGCATCGTCGAGCAGGCCAATCTGCGGGACGGAATCCGGGATCCGATCGAAGCCCTTCAGGAAATACAGCAGGGCAAACGCCGCTTCACAATGGGCCGGCGTGCCCTTGTGCCCGTCGGTGCAGGCCTCCTCGAAAAAGGTCGCCAGCAGCTCAAGCCGGTGCCGCAGGTGCTCGGATTCCTTGAGGGCGTCAATTTTCCTGTGCAGTGGCTTGCGCAGACGTTGCAGGGCCGCGATCGCCTCGGGGGTGACGAGTGCGGCGCCGCGGTCGACATAGGCGGACAAGCCTGGCACGTCGTCGCGGGAGTTGGCGGAGAGGTGCCGGTCAAGGGCGCCAGGAGTGGGCGTGGACTTGGTGGTCATGGGTGGAGCAGAGGTTTGGTTCATGGGCAGAAAGTGGACGGCACGGTCAGGACCGCCCCGGGGCGGGCGCGCCGGCACTGGACCGGGAGAGGACGAGAGAAGCGGTCATGGTCGTCGCGAGGATGGCGCCGATGATGCCAAGCGACCACGTGATGGGGAATTTGCCCCCGAAGGCGTCATTGAGCCAGGCCATCTTCAGGCCGACGAACACGAGGATGAGACCAAGCCCGTACTTGAGGTAGCGGAATCGGTGCATCGCGCCGGCAAGGAGGAAGAACAGCGCCCGCAGCCCGAGGATCGCGAAGACATTCGAGGTGAAAACGATCAGCGGCTCGCTCGTGATGGCGAAGATCGCAGGCACGGAATCGACGGCAAAAACGATGTCGGTGATCTCAATGAAGACCAGGGCCACCAGCAGCGGGGTGGCGTGGAGGATCCCGTTTTGGCGTACCAGGAAGCGCTCCCCCTGCAGTTGCGGCGTCACGGGCAGGAGGCGGCGGAGCAGGCGGATGATTGGGTTCTGCTCGGGGTCGAGCGGCTTCTCGGGCGCGAAGATAATCTTGATGCCGGTCAGGATCAGGAAAGCGCCAAAGAACCAGATTACCCACTGCCACTGCAGCAGCACGGAACCGAGCGCGATGAAGATGATGCGGAAGATCAGCGCACCGATGATCCCGTAGAACAGCACCCGGTGCTGATATTTCGGCGGAATCGCGAAGAAGCTGAAGACGACGACGAACACGAAGATGTTGTCGACGGAAAGGGATTTTTCGATCACGAACCCCGCGAGAAACTCCAGCCCGATGCGGTCCGCCAGCGCGGCGGCCTGCGCGGCCGTAATGCCCGCGGCGAGCAGGCGGGGATCCTGTGGCAGCTTCCACTGGGCATACTGCCAGAAGCCCCAGCAGAACAGCAAAGCGAGGCTGACCCAGACGACGCTCCACACGAGCGCCTCCTTGACCTTCACCTCGTGCGCCTCGCGGTGAAACACCCCCAGGTCGAGCGCGAGCAGACCGAGCACGCCCAGGGTAAAGAGCGCGTAGAACCACCAATAGTCGGCAAACGGGAACAGGGTCGGCATGGCAAGGGAGCGGCGGGATTACCAGGCGCGTCCGGTGCGCGCGGCGCCAGCGAGTTGAAGCCGGGTGCGCCGCTGCGCCTGGCGGCGGTCCTGGCGCGCGTCAACCTGCCCCTCGACCGCGTCGAGCGCCTTCTGCACGGCGACCCGCAGGGTGTGGTCGCAGGCGACGGCGTGGATGTCGGGGCCGGGCACGCGGATCAGGATGCTCGCCTGAAAGCGCGGACTGCCCTCGCGGTTGTCGTTGAGCCGCACCACCGCCTCGTCGATGCGCTGGCGGTCCGCCAGCGCAATGAGGCGAGATTCGATCAGAGCATCGAGCGCAACGGAGCTGCGCGTATTTCCGGGCTGGAGAATGAGGTTCATGCCGATAGGATAACAGGCTTCCGATGATCAGACTAATACACAGTTTGACACGGTACGTTAGGTTAAAGCTAAGTATAAACCGCTAACATGGACTGGCTGAATTATCATCATCTGCGCTATTTCTGGGTGGTGGCCCGTGAGGGCGGGCTGCGCCGGGCGGCGGAGAAGCTGCATGTCTCCCCCCCATCGATCTCGGCGCAGATCCGGGAACTGGAGGAAGCGCTCGGTGAGAAACTCTTTCGCCGCAGCGGCCGGGGCAACGTGCTGACGGATGCCGGTCAGGTCGCGCTGCGCTATGCCGACGAGATCTTCAGCCTCGGGCGCGAGATGTCCGATGCGCTGAAACAGGCCCCGTCGGCCAAGGCCCTGCGCTTGCACGTCGGGGTGGCGGATTCATTTCCCAAGCTCGTGACGCAGCAGATTCTGGAGCCGGTATTCGCAATGCCACAGGTGGTGCACGTGATCTGCCGCGAAGGGAAGGTCGAGGACCTGCTCGCGCAACTGGTGGCGCACCGGCTCGATGTGGTGCTGGCCGACGAGCCGGCGCCGGGCAGCCTGAAAGTGCGTGTCTTCAATCATCCGATGGGAGAGTGCGGCGTCACCTTCTGCGCCACCGCGCGGCTCGCAAGCGCGTTGCGCAAGGGGTTTCCCCGCTCGCTGCATCATGCGCCCGCCCTGTTGCCGACGGAGAGCACGGGGCTGCGCCGTTCGCTCGAGCGGTGGTTTCAGGCGCTCGGGATCGCTCCCCGGATTGTGGCGGAGTTCGAGGACGCGGCGTTGATGAAGGTCATGGCTGCCGATGGCCGCGGGTTCATCCCCGTGCCGAGTGTGGTGGCGCAGGAGGCGGTGGACCGTTTCTCGCTGCGGATAATCGGTGCCACCGAGAAATGCCGCGACCAGTTCTTTGCGATCACTGCGGATCGCCGCATACACCATCCGGCGGTGGCGGTGCTCACCCGTCACCACACGGCCGCAGCGGTGGCCGACGCCTGAACGCGAGAGATCCTCCATGATCGAAAACCTGCTCGACCCACTCTTTCTCTTCTTCCTCGTCGGCTTCATCGGCGGCGTGCTTAAGTCCGATCTCAAGCTGCCGGATGCGGTCTATCATCTGTTGAGTACGTATCTGTTGCTGGCGATTGGGCTCAAGGGTGGCGTGCAACTGGCACAGGCGGCTCCGACCCACGTGGCGCTGCCGGCGCTCGCGACCCTGGGGCTCGGCGCCGGGATGGCGCTGGTGGTGTTTTATGGGACGCTGTACCTGGGACGGCTGGCGCGGGCGGACGCCGCCGCCTTCGCCGCGCATTACGGTTCAGCCAGCGCGGTCACGTTTGCGGCGGCGGTCGCGATGCAGAATCGCTCCGGGGCCGCCCTGGAGGGGTTCCTCCCCGTGCTGCTCGTGATCATGGAAGTGCCGGCAATCCTGCTGGCGATTTTTCTGCATCGGTGGGGCGGACCGGCGAAGAGTGGCGCCGGCTATCGTGAGATCGTGCACGAGGTGCTCTTGAATCGCTCAGTCTTCCTCCTTTTTGCCGGGTTGCTGGTTGGCTTCATGGCCGGACCGCAGCGCTTTGCCCCCTTCGAGGTGCTCTTCTTTTCGGCCTTCAAGCCGATTCTGGCGTTCTTCGTTTTGGAGATGGGGCTTCTGGCCGCGCTGCGCTTGCCGGAGTTGAAGCGGAGCGGTTTCTTCATCGTTCTGGCAGCGGTCGTCGTGCCACTGATTGGCGGCGCAGTGGGCGGATGGCTCGGACTTGCCGCCGGATTGTCACTGGGAGGAGCCACCGTTCTTGCCACCTTGACCGCAAGCGCCTCCTACATTGCGGCACCTGCAGCCGTGCGGGTAGCGATCCCCGAGGCCAATACCGGGATGTGCGTGGCGGCGGCGCTGGGGATCACGTTTCCCTTCAATCTGGCAATCGGCATTCCGCTCTATGCAAGCTGGGTGGAATGGCTCAGCACCCGGGCGTTTTGAGCCTCGACCGTCGCACGGCCTTGGCAACGCAGACGGAATCGATTCAGGAAGTCCGTAAACTTGCACAGTCGGCAACGACAGGATCGGTGGGCTGAAAGGAGCTGATCGACCAGCCGGCGATTTGATAGGCCAGCCACGGGCCACCCTGGCATTCAATCCCTTCGCGCCGCCACGGGTTTCCTGCCATGAGTTGCAGGCCGGGTAATCCGCAGCGTCTTCGAGCAGCCCTCAGCAACGCGAAGAATTAACCACACCATACCGCCGAAAACAAACGACGCATTGGAATGGCGAGCTTTCGCCAGGATCCAAGTGCGTGCAACGCCGCAGTCGAAACCTGCGACACCTCCAGTGCGCTCATGCAACCCAACTGCGCGGATCGAAAATGGAATTGCCCTTGCCTTGCCGACCGTGAGATAGGCACACCCCTGTGATGAAGCCGCCAAAGGATATGGGCCCCGGTTGCGTTTGGGACAGGCCCGCCCTTCACCCCATTATCGCGTCGCAGTCCCCCACTCCTCCATGCCTCTGAACCTGCAAGACACGCCCGCCCCTTCCCTCATGCTGCCGGACTTGCGCGGCAAGTGGTTTGTGGTAACCGGCGCCTCCGCCGGGATCGGCCGGGCCACCATCGAGGCCCTGCTCGGCAACGGCGCGACCTGCTTCGGGCTCTCACGCGAAACCCCCGCGATCAACCATCCGGATTTTCATCCCCTGCCCTGCGATCTGCGTGACCCGGCCGCCATCACCCACGCCTTCGCCCAATTGCGGCGGCAGACCAACCACCTCGACGGCGTGGTGAACGTGGCCGGCACCGATCCCAAGATCCCGCTCGCCGAAGGCGACGCCGCGAAGTGGGACGGCATCGTGGACCTGAACCTGCGGGGCTACTACCTCGTCATCCGCGAAAGCCTTTCCCTGCTTCGCGCGGGCTCCGCCCCGGCCATCGTCAACGTCTCCTCCATCAACTACCGCCTCGGCCTGCCCGGCCGCTCGATCTATTCGGCGACGAAAGCCGGCATCCTCGGCCTGACCACGGGGCTTGCCCGCGAACTGGGCCGTGACGGCATCCGCATCAACACCGTGTCCCCGGGCTGGATTTTCACCGAGCGCCAGGTGGGGGAATATTTTTCCGGCGCCGACACGGCCAAGCATCTCGCGCACCTGGGCAACGTGCAATCGCTGCCCGTGCGGCTTCAGTCCGGCGACGTGGCCAACCACATTCTCTTTTACCTCAGTGAGGTCAGCCGCGGATCCACCGGCCACAATTGTGTGGTGGACGGCGGCTGGTTGCTTGAATAACGTCCCCACCCTTTCTTACCCCCATGGCTACCTCGCCTGCCGCCCGCCTGCTTGTGTCGACCCGCAACCAGCTCGGTGAAAATCCGCTCTGGGACGCCGCCCGGCACACGCTGTTCTGGACCGATATCACCGCCGGCGAGCTCCACGCCTGGCGCGAGGGCATGACGAAGGAGCGCTCCATTTACTCCGGTCCTTCCGTCGGCGGTTTCACGCTGGAAGCGGATGGCGCCCTGCTGCTTTTCCGCATCGACGACCTGGCCCGTTTCAACCCGGACACCGGCGAATGCCGCTCCGTGAAAAAATTCACCGACGCCGGCACGCAGCGTTTCAACGACGTGATGGCCGACCCCGCCGGTCGGGTCTTTGCCGGCACCATCGGCAAGGACAAGGACAGCGGCGGACTCTTCCGTTTCGATCCCGACGGCTCCGTCCACCCGCTCTTCCGCGGCACTGGCGTATCCAACGGCATGGGACTATCGCCCGACGGCCGCACGTTTTATTGGACGTGCTCCACCACCAACCGGATCTTCGCCTTCGACTACGACCCCGCCACGGGCGTTCTCGCCAATCGCCGCCTCTTCTACGCCGGCAACACCGAGGAAGAAGGCACCTGCGACGGCCTCTGCGTGGATGCCAGCGGCAACCTCTGGTCCGCCCGGTGGGATGGACACTGCCTGCGCTGCCATGCGCCCGACGGCAAGGTCATCGCGGAAATCGCCGTGCCCGCCTCCCGCGTAACCTCATGCTGTTTCGGCGGGGAGAAAAACCAGACACTCTACATCACGTCCGCCCGCGGCGAGACCGATCCCGGCTACTGTGAGGCGGGCAGCGTCTTCACCACGGAGATGAAGACCGCCGGCCTGCCCCGGCATTGTTCGCGACTGGCCCTGTCCACCAGCGCCTGAGCCACCTGCCCATCGGGGCGCTTTCTGCAGGAGCGGCTTTGGGCCGCGATGTTGCGCTCACGATCGCGGCCTGAAGCCGCTCCTGCAGCCGGACAAGAAGCCATTGCTTCGCTCAAAGCCTGATGACCTGGACCGGCAATTTTCACGCCGGAACCGACAATTACTGCGCTGGCAATCGCTCAATTCCGGAGTATCATTCCATTGCCATGAAAACGATCCTCACCCCCGTTGATTTCTCGGCCATCAGCAAGGCCGTCGTCAAGTCAGCCGCGGAGCTCGCCCGCTCGCTCAATGCCCGCATCATCCTCATGCACGTGGTCCAGCCGCCGGTGATCACCAGTGAATATGGCGCCGTCATGGCCAACATCCAGGAGATCGTCGCCCTCAGCGAGAAAACCGCCGCGCGCCACCTGGAACTGATGGTGCACAAGCTGCAGGCCGCCGGACTCGACGCCTCATCGGTTCTGCTGACAGGTTCGCCCACGCTGCAAATCGTGGATCAGGCCAGAAAACTGGACGCCAATTTCGTGGTGCTCGGCTCGCACGGCCATTCGGCCCTCTACGATCTCCTGGCCGGCAGCACGGCCAGCGGTGTGCTGAAGAAATCGCCCTGTCCGGTCGTCGTCATTCCCCCGGCGCCGTCGAAGAAAAAGCGGCGTTAAAAAAACGCCGAACGCCGCATGGTTAGCGCCGTAGCTACGAGCGTGAGCGAGTGGAGGGATGGGTTACCGCTGCGCACAGTCCACTCGCTCACGCTCGTAGCTACCGGCCGGTCATTAAGCATTAAAAGTTGAACGTTGAGTGTTAAACGTTTCATGGCCTGCGGAGCGCTTTTGGCTTTTGCCTCGGCCGTCTCCGCCCCAGCCTGACCGCATGACCGCCTTCCCCGCCCGTCACGCCCGTCTGGCCGCCGCCCTGCCACTGGCCGATGCCATCCTGCTCGTCGCGGCCGGCGAGCCGGTCAAGCTCCCCGAGAATAGCGATCAGACCTACCCCTTTCGCGCCTACAGCGAATATTTTTACCTGACCGGCCTTGAGTGTCCGCACGGTGTGGTCGCCCATGATCCGCGTGAGGGCTCCTGGCACTCCTTCGTGCCTTCGGTCACCGAGGACGAGCGCATCTGGGAGGGGCGGACCCAGCCGCCCGGTGAAACGCTTGATGGCCTGGCTCCATGGCTGGCCGCGCGCCAGGGACGGCGCATCGCCCTCCTCGGTGCCACCTTGCCCGGCGTGACCGCCGACCCGGAGCTCACGGCCACCATCCGCGCCCATTTTACCCACGCCCGCCGCCCAAAGGACGCCGGTGAACTCGCCACCCTGCGCCGCTCCGCCACCGTTACCGCCGCCGGTTATGCCGCGCTGCGCGCCGCTCTGCGTCCCGGCGTCACCGAGCGCGCCCTCCAGGTCGAACTCGAGACGGGATTCTTCCGCCATGGGGCCAATCGCACGGGCTATGGATCGATTGTGGCCTTCGGAGCCAATGCCGCCGTCCTGCATTTCACCCCCGGCGACCGCATCGCCCAGCCGGGAGATTTCGTGCTGGTGGACGCCGGGGGCGAAATCGACCGCTATGTCACCGATGTCACCCGCACCTACGTCGTCGGCCAGGCCACCGGTTTTCAACGCGATCTGTATCAGATTGTCCTCAATGCCCAGCAACGCGCGTGCGCCCGTTGCCGTCCCGGCGCCGAATGGCGTGATATCCATCTGGCCTGCGCGGTTGATCTCACCGCCGGTCTGGTCGGGCTGGGCGTGATGCGCGGTGATCCGGCTTCGCTCGTGGAGCAGGAAGCCCACACCCTCTTCTTTCCCCATGGACTCGGCCACATGGTCGGCCTCGGCGTGCGGGACGCCAGCGGCCTGCTGCCCGGCCGGCCCAAGGATCCCCGCCCCTGCCTCCGCACCCTCCGCATGGACTTGCCCCTGGCCGAGGGCTACCTGGTCACGGTCGAACCAGGCCTTTATTTCATCCCCGCGTTGCTCAACGACCCGGCCCGTCGGGAACGTTTCCGCGACTGTGTGAACTGGAGCCTCGCCGAGGAGCACCTCGGCATCGGCGGCGTCCGCATCGAGGACAACCTCGTCATCACCGCGGGCGCACCCGAAAACCTGACCGCAGCGATTCCGAAGGATTTTTGAACCACTGATGGCACGGATGGGGTTTCAAACCCAAGGCCATGGCCACCAAGAGCTCGGAACACGCTCCCGATCCTTGTGAATCGATCTTCGCAACTTGGCGACTTCGCGCTTAGTCCCATCCGAGAATTCCGCGTGATCCGTGGTTAAAAGAAGGTTCGACAAACCTCTCCAACCCCTTCTCTTTTTCGCGCCATGGCCCAGCCTGAAACCAAGCTAATGACACCTGTCAGCTTCGTCGTGGACATGATCCTCGTCGTCGCCTTCTTCCTTTTTCTGTACTCGATCGTCTCGCCGCACGTGCCCTCGTCCAATCCCCGGATGATCATGCTCTGGGGTGGCCTCACCGCAGCCTGCATGAGCGGCGTTTTCTGGCTCGCCGTTCAAATGTTCCGCGTGGTGCTCCGCGCCCAACGCGCCGCCGGTCGGAAGTAAGTCCATCCTCAGTCGCAAAATTTCGGCCCGGCTTTATCGCCGGGCTTTTTTGCGCACTTGTAGGGGCGCAGCTTGACTGCGCCCGAGCGACACCCGGCACGCGGACGGTGCCGCAGGGCGCACGCGAGGTGCGCCCCTACATCAAACCGCTACCGCCGCCTCGCGGCGTCGTTCGATCCTCCGCCCCGCGATGATCGCAACCTCGTACAGGATGTACAACGGGGCCGCGAACAGGCACTGCGTGACCGGGTCCGGCGTCGGCGTCACCACCGCCGCGATGATGAAGATTACCACGATGGCATGCCGCCGGTATTTGCGCAGGAAGGCCGTGGTCATCACGCCCATGTAGATCAGCAGCACGATGAGCAGCGGAAATTCAAAGGACGCCCCCACGCCCAACACCAGCCAGGTGAGCAGGCTGTAGTAGCTGCCGGGGGTCCACCGCATCACGAACCCGAACATCTCATTGATCTCAACCGACACCCGGAGCGTGCTCGGCACGAGCAGGTAGTAGCTGAAGACCGATCCGCATAAGAAAAGGATCAGGGCCGCGAAACAGACCGGCAGCACCATCCGCAATTCCTTGGCAGTCAGTGCCGGTGACACAAACTGCCCGATGAAAAACAGCAGGAAGGGCGCTGCCAGCAGGAGCCCGCCCAGCACGCACATCTGGATCACGACCGTGAAGCCCTCCATGATCGAGGTCGTGCCGAGATCAATCACGGCCTTCGGGTACTCGGCCTGAACCTTGTGCAAAGGCCACAATAACAGGTCGTTGAACTCGTGCAGGAAGTAACCCACGAGCCCGGCGCAGATCAGGAACGCCACGACGCACTTCACCAGGGTCCACCGCAGGTCCTCCAGGTGGTCGAAAAATCCCATGGGTTTTTCGCGCGGGGAGGCATCGGCCTCACCGGACGCAATGGATTCTTCGGGATATGGGTCGGAATCGCTCACAAGACGGTGGAAAATGGCGATGCTGGGAGGTTTTCCTGAAAACGGAAGCGCGTTTGCACGGCTTGAACTGCGATTCGCGCCACTCCGGCATGCCTCCGCCGTTGACACCCCCGCACCCAACCTTTGCGCTGTAAGTGCCTTTGTTCATTTCCCTCACTCCCATGGCCAAGAAAACTACTGCTAAGAAGTCCGCGGGCAAAAAGCCCGCTCCTCAGAAACGTGCCTCCAAGGCACCCAAATACGTCTACACGTGGGGCGCCGGCAAAGCCGACGGCAATGGCGGCATGAAGCCCCTCCTCGGCGGCAAGGGCGCCAATCTCGCCGAGATGACCCGCATTGGCCTGCCCGTGCCCCCCGGCTTCACCATCACCACCGAGGTCTGTACCTACTACTACGCCCACAAGCGGACCTACCCGAAGGAACTCCAGGCCCAGATGCAGGCCGGCGTCACCAACATGGAGAAGATCATGGGCACGAAGTTCGGCGCCACCGAAGGCACGCCGCTGCTCGTGGCCGTGCGCTCCGGCGCCCGCGACTCGATGCCGGGCATGATGGACACCATTCTCAACCTCGGCCTGAACGACGAAACCGTCCTCGCCCTCGTCCGCGCCACCCAGAACGAACGCTTCGCCTGGGACTGCTACCGCCGCTTCATCCAGATGTACGGCGACGTGGTGCTCGGCGTGCAAAAGCTGGAAGGCGAGGATCACGAGCCGTTCGAGACCGTCATCCACAACTACAAGCACGAGGTCTACCACTCCGACATCGAGGACTCCAAGCTCACCGCCGCCGACCAGCAGGAACTGGTCAAGCGCTTCAAGGCCCTCGTCAAGGAACGCACCGGCCATGTCTTCCCCAACGACCCGTGGGACCAGCTCCGCGGCGCCGCCGGCGCCGTCTTCGGCTCCTGGATGAACGACCGCGCCATCGTCTACCGCCGCAAGTACAACATTCCCACCGAGTGGGGCACCGCCGTCAACGTGCAGGCCATGGTCTTCGGCAACACCGGCGACACCTCCGGCTCCGGCGTCGCGTTCACCCGCAACCCCGCCAACGGCACCAACGAATTCTACGGCGAGTTCCTGATCAACGCGCAGGGTGAGGATGTCGTCGCCGGCGTCCGTACGCCCGAGCCCGTTCTCAAGCTCAAGGACCAGATGCCCAAGTCCTACGCCGAACTCCTCCTCGTCCGCAAAACCCTCGAAGCCCACTTCAAGGATGTGCAGGACATCGAGTTCACCATCCAGGACGGCAAGCTGTTCATGCTCCAGACGCGCAACGGCAAGCGCACCGCCGCCGCCGCGCTCAAGTTCTCCATCGATATGGTGAAGGAGAAGCTCATCGACTGGCAGACCGCCATCATGCGCAATCCGGCCGACCAGCTCGAACAGCTGCTCGCCCCGATCTTCGATCTCTCCGAGGTCAAGAAGGCCACGGTCATCGCCACCGGCCTCCCCGCCGGCCCCGGCGCCGCCACCGGCAAGGTCTACTTCAACGCCGACCGCGCCGTGCAGGCCGCCGAGAAGGGTGAGAAGGTCCTCCTCGTCCGCATCGAGACCTCGCCCGAGGATCTCCGCGGCATGATCGCCGCCGAGGGCATCCTCACCGCCCGCGGTGGTGTGTCCTCCCACGCCGCCCTCGTCGCCCGCCAGATGGGCAAGGTCTGCGTCTGCGGCGCCGCCGGCGTCAGCATCGATTACGACAAGAAGACCGCGACCATCGCCGGCCAGACCTTCGCCGAGGGCGACTTCCTCTCGATCGACGGCACCTCCGGCACGGTTTACGCCGGCCAGATCAAGACCGCCCCCTCCGAGATCATCTCGGGCCTCCTCCACGGCGACAAGGTCGCGCAGGCCACCGAGAAGTTCCAGAGCTACGCGCAGCTCATGAAGTGGTGCGCCAAGGTCTCCCGCCTGTCCGTCCGCACGAACGCCGACACCCCCGAGCAGACGCAGAACGCCATCGCGTTCGGCGCCGTGGGCATCGGCCTCACCCGCACCGAGCACATGTTCTTCGAGGGCGACCGCATCGACGCCATGCGCGAGATGATCCTCGCCGACACGACCGAGGCCCGCAAGGCCGCGCTCGCCAAGCTCCTCCCCTACCAGCGCGAGGACTTCCTGGGCATCTTCAAGGCGCTCAAGGGCTATCCCGCCACGATCCGCTTCCTCGATCCCCCGCTGCACGAGTTCCTGCCCCATTCGAAGGAGCAGCAGATGGATCTCGCCCGGAAGCTCGGCATCGACGTCCAGAAGATCATGAACCGCGTGCACGAGCTGCATGAGTTCAATCCCATGCTCGGCTTCCGTGGCTGCCGTCTCGGCATCAAGTACCCAGAGATCACCGCCATGCAGGCGCGCGCCGTTTTCGAGGCCGCCGCCGAGGCCAACAAGCTCGGCTACAAGGCCAAGCCCGAAATCATGATCCCGCTCGTCGGCTTCAAGAAGGAACTCGATCTCCAGGTGGAGCTCGTGCACTCCGTCGCCAAGGAAGTCATGGCCGAGAAGAAGGTGAAGCTCAGTTACGCCGTCGGCACCATGATCGAGATCCCGCGCGGTGCCCTCACCGCTGACGAGATCGCGCAGACCGCCGAGTTCTTCAGCTTCGGCACCAACGACCTCACCCAGACCTGCCTCGGCATGTCGCGTGACGACTCCGGCTCCTTCCTCGCCCCCTATCAGGAGGCTGAGATCTTCAAGAAGAACCCCTTCGCCTCGGTCGACCAGACCGGCGTGGGCCAGCTCATGGAGATCGCGATCAAGAAGGGCCGCCAGACCCGCCCCGACATCAAGCTCGGCATCTGCGGCGAGCACGGTGGTGATCCGGATTCGGTCAAGTTCTGCCACAAGCTCGGCCTCAGCTACGTGTCCTGCTCGCCTTACCGCGTGCCGGTCGCCCGCCTGGCCGCCGCCCAGGCCGCCGTCGCCGATCTGAAGAAGAAATAAGCGACGTCTGCTCCGACAAATTGCAGCCCCGCGCCCTCACCGGCGCGGGGCTTTTTTGTTTTTTACAGGAGTGCACAGAGGAAACTGAGCCCGGGAGCGCGACCGCCCTCGGTCGCAATTGCGCGCAGTCCGTCACTCAATCGAGAACGAAAACGACGATGAGAACGTATGTAGACCCCTGGGAGTGCGGACCGCCGGCCCGCAGGTCTCTGCGATTATATCCCCACATGCTGCCAAGACCTCTACATCCGCACCTCTCCATTGATTGCAGCGACCAATTCCCATCCTTCGCTGCCTCGCTGCCAATCACCCTGTATAAACCGCGTCCTCCGGCGCATCCGTCAGACTCTCGAAAGCAATCCCGTAGCCGTCCGGGTCCATCAGCCGCGTAACCCACATCACGTTTCCGACCTCCGGCTGCGATATCGCCAGTCCCCGCGCCTTGGCCGCGCGATAAATCGCCAACGCATCCGCGCAGATGAAATACAGTGTCACGCCCTCGCCCACCTTCCCTTCCGGCCGCCAACTGTCGTGTCCCTCCTTGGGAAATTCCTGCAGCATCAGCGCCGCCCCGCCGAGTTCCAGCCGGCACCAGCGCAACACCCCGCCGTCACGCCATTGCTGCGTCATTACGAAACCGAGTCCGTCCACATAAAACCGGACCGATCGCGCCATCTCCAAAACAGCAAAGAGCGGCACAGCCTGCTTCACGTTGTCCTCATGATTCATGGCTTCGGGGTTTTCATGATCCCATGGTTTCAGCCTCCGCCGGGCAAGCATCGAACCCTCGCCGGTCCAACCGTCCGATCCCAATAACCCCAACCGGCGCTTGCTAGCACGCATTCTGCTCCTTTGGCTTGCTCGCCTGCGTCGTCACTTTGGCGTCCGGGCCAATCATCCGCCATGCCCGCCACCGACCTTTCCGTCTACACCCGAGCGCTCGACGCCAACCTCGCCGCCCGTCTCCAGTTCCGCCTGCCGGCGCTGCCCACCGAGGGCACCGAGGGCCTCGCGCCGGTTGACCGCCGCCTGCAGGCCTTCCTCGACCGCTACCTCGCCGCCGCCGGCGGCGCCCCGCAGCTTCCGGCCAGTACCCTGGTCCTGGACCGTCCCGGCCTCGCGCGCCTGCTCTCGCTGCCCCCGGACCGCGACGAGCACGCCAGCGAAATCCTCACGTCCTACCGGGTCCGCCAGGGCGTGTTGCACAATCCCCGCTCCGACCGCCGAACCACGCAGGGCACCTTCCACGTCGCCGAAGGCGGTTTGCCGATTCCCAACGACAAGAAGGCCGTGCCCGTCGCCGTTTTCGGCGCCCTGCTCGGCCGCGCCCTCACCCCTCCGGCCTCTCTCCTGCGCCTGCCCTTCACCGCCACGGCCGAACGCCCCGCCGGCAGTCTGGTCTCGCTGCTGCTCCGTCCCGTCGTGTGCCCCGCGGTCCCGGGCTACGGTGAGGAACGCTCGCTCGAGGTACGCTTCTTCGCCCCCGGCGCGCTGGTGGCCAACCTCGATTTCGTCGAACGCATCTTCGGCAATGCCGGCGATCCCGCCCTCCCGGCCAACGACGCCGCCCTCGATCCCGCGCACTGGTCCGGCCACACGGGCTGCGTGATCCTCGCCCCGCATCTCAACGGGCTCACCAAGCGCGAACTGGGTCTCCCTGCCTGGGCCGACGCCACCGCGCGCCAGCAGCGCGACGGCATGTGCTGGCGCGATCCCGCCGAACTCTACAACGAGGGCGGCGCCTTCAAGCTCACGGCCCGCGACGCCAGCGGCGTGATCATCACGCTCATCTCCGACAACTATTTCGGCTACTGCAAAAAGGAGGTGAAGACCCAGATCAGCTTCGCCGCCAATCTCCTCGGCCGCGCCGAGGAGGAACACGCCGGCGGCGCCATTGCCTTCCCCAGCTACGATCTCGGCGAGGACTTCCAGCTCAGCACCTACGTGCCCGTCGTCGGTCACACTTTCGAACGCGCCCTTGGACTACTCGGCGACCGCGCCCAACTCCAACCCGGCGGTTGGGCCTGCGACCGGCTCTTCCCCGACATCCTGTATGTACCGCAGGATGCACACTTCAGCTTGCGTGAGCAGCGCATCACCTGGCGCGATGCCGGCGGCACGGAGCGCACGCTCAAGCTCCTCCCCGGCCTCACCTACGTGCTCCCCTCCGGCTACAAGGTCGCGATGGTCAAGCCCACCGATGGCCGCCGTCGTTGGCGGCTCGCCGGCACCACCGCCGAGGGCCTGCTGTGCCACAAGCCCTGCACCGTCTCCGGCGGCGGCAAATCCGAGATCTCCAAGTCCATCGCTGATGCGACCATCACCGGTCCGGTTTTCGTAAACGAGGTCACGCGCGACCTCGAGGCCGTGGATGCCATTCTCCGGCGCGACTACTCCGACCGTTTTCACGACCCGGCGCGCCGCCCGACACACACGCGTGCGCTGCTCAGCCCCGAGCGTTCCCTCGGCTCGGTGGTCAAGCTGCTCAGCCCCAGTCCCGACTACACGCTGGAATACAACGCCTGGCTGGCCTCCATCCCGCGTTACATCCGCGACATCGTGCTGCTCATCAAGCGCATCTACCAGCCGGTCTGGGGCGACAACTGGCGCGAGCATTTCAGCGTCGACACGATCAACGGCCGCCCCGGCAACGAACTGAAGCTCAAGGGCCAGAAACTGCTCACGCATTACCTGCGCATCGGCTTCACGCCCGACGGCAACTGGCGCATCTTCGGCCTGCGGAAGGATTTTTATCCCGCCTGCAAAATCCAGGTCGAGGACGACATCACCGCCTCCACCGTCGTTCCCGCCGCCGCGCTCGCCGGTCTGCCTCGCACCGTCACGGCCGGCTCGGTCAAGTTCGTGCACAACTGCGAACAGCATCTCTTCCAGCGTCCCGACGACGCGGTGCATCGCGGCTATGACCGGCGCACGGAACGCGATTTCACCCAGCCGGGCAACTTCCTCTCCAACTACGAACCACTCACCCGCGCGACCGCCACAGCCATCGTCGAGGACACGCTGGGCTTTGAGAATTTCACCGAGCCCGTGCAGCAGCTCTTCACCGCCTTCCTCGCCGAGAACGACCCAGACTACCTCGCCTCCTCCGCCCATCCGCGGCTCGTGGACGGCAAGCCCTCGAAGAATCCCCGCTACCTCCAATATCGGCCCGACCTCGAGGACCCGCGCAGCACCTACCTCGCGCACCTCGGCGCGCAGCTCTATCGCGAACTTCCGCTCGGCACGCCGGCGCTTTTCCCGGTCGGCGCCGTGCTTATGGGTCGCCGCCAGAACGGACCCGACAAGGGCGTCCGTCCCCTGTGCGCCTACGGTCCCGTGCATTACCAGGAATTGCCCGAGGCCTTCATGGACCTCATCGCGAGCCTCACCGGCAAGTCGCCGTCCACCACCGGCGCCGGCTCCGAGGGTGCGCTGACCAAGGGACCGTTCAACGCCCTCCCGCCCATCCACGATCTCAATGCCACCCTCGTGTCGTTCATTGTCACAGGGCTGCCCATCTTCGCCAGCGTCGCCGGCACGATCGGTCCGCGTTACCGCGTGGACCACGACATCAGCCTCCTCGTGCCCGAACTCTGGTGCCGCATGACCCCGCAGGAGCGCCAGCCGGAATTCCTGATCAAGCACGGACACCTCGAACGCTGCACCGATTTCACGCACGCCGGCCGCACCTACCCGGCGAGCCGCCTGGGCTGGCGCATCACCGAGCGCTTCGTGCAGACCTTCTGCGGCCGCGTCCTCGGCGACCCCGGTTCCGTTTTCGAGCCCGACATGCTCCGGCCCGAATTGCAGGACCCCGCGGTCTACGCCGACTCGATCGACAACATCGTCAGCGCGATGCGCAGCGCCGCGGAACACTATTTTGCCGACGGCTCGGTCGCCCACGCCGTACCGCCGCTGCGCGCCCTGCTCAACCTCATGCGCAACGGCACTTGGGAAGGCCGTAACGTGGACGACCCGGTTTTCCGCGCCCTGTTTGACCGCGACCAGGTACTCGCATCCGACTGGTACCACGAACGACTCCAGGCGCAGCAAACCGTCGACACCCTCCTCTGGGAAAAACACGCCGGCTACCTCGAGGCATTCCTCACGCGCAAAGCTGGCACCGGCCTCCCGCTATCCGACCGCGCCACCGCCGCCCGCAAAACCCTCGCCGCCGTCCGCGCCCCGGCCTACCTGCAAAGTCTCACCGGCACCATCGGCGCCGACCCCACCCTCGCCGCCGCCATGAAGCCCTGAATTTTCGGTATTTTCTGTGGGTAGGGCCCGAACTCCGAGCGGGCCGGTTCGCCATGCGCACGCCCCGCGCGGCCCGCCCGGCCTGCCCGCCATAGCCTTGGCGACGGTGGGAGTTCGGGCCCTACCCATGCGTCGTCACCTCTTTGCGACCTGCCTCCCATCCGTGAAATCCGTGTGATCCGTGGTTAAAAACCGGCA